>MGJI01000001.1 GCA_001794195.1 Candidatus Yanofskybacteria bacterium RIFCSPHIGHO2_01_FULL_44_17
AGCTTGGGCAGGTGGGGATTTGTTGTATATGGCATAACTCCCAGTTTATACATTTTAAACCGGGGGTGTTGCCAAGGTATTGAGCCATTACGAATCACTTGACAATCATAGCATAATTATGCTATGATGTAAGGGTAGGCTGAGGAGGGGGGATGCGGGACGTGTGCCCCTGTGGCTGCCGGGCGTAAACCCGATAACGTCCAACTCTCTCCTCGGCCCTACCTTTTCAAACTATTTGACTTCGAGATATGCCGAATCTAGGTTTTGCCCTGATTCGGCATATCTCGGGGCCACGTGATTGCGGCACGCCAGGCATGGCAGTGGTGTCTGGTATCGGAGAAGTATGCCCTCCGTGGCCCCCGCGCGTTCTTTGCATATTTTTTTGAGTTTGAGCTGGCTGGTGTAACCTGGAGCCCCCTCGCTTCATGGAGTCGAGGGCTGGAATCCCTCGATGATATACACCACGAGTGACCCTAGCCAGTACAGGGTTCGCGACGAGATGAACCTCGATCGCGACTGATAAAAAGCACCAATCTTGGCTTGAGGGAGCCATAGGTCCGTTCCAGCGGACCGATAAGATGCACTAAAATCTCCCCGGTGTTCAAAGTGTAGGGAGCGTAGCCGGCATGTTGTAACGTAACGCCGGCTTTTTTATTTGTAAAATACACTCCGAATTACTCGAAGTAATTTTGTAGAGCTTGCTCTGCTGACCGGCTCCATGGACGCCTTTTTGTTCGACGGAGCTCACAAAAAGTGTCCACCTGCGCCGGACGACCCACTTCATCAAGCTACGCTTGATTCGCTAGAGGCTTACTTAGTAATCTGTAAAAGATAAAAAGCGCTTCGACAAGATTACTTGTCTCGCTCCAGCTAGCGCAGTTAATTAAAAATTTTACCTACACCCATTCAGGTAAGGCGCTTCCCGCACTTATCTAATTTTTGAAATTACTAAACAAACTTGTTAATTTTTCGTCATTCATCTGCCGACTACAGTTTTCAGCGAAACCCCTGTCTAAGAAATCATTCATCCCGTTAGAGAGCCACATTTTGGTACGGATTAACCAATAATATAACACTCTCTAACGGGATTCATGGCAGACTTTGCAGGTTGAGCGAGGCCATATTACCTTTTGGGACTTCTGCGTTTCCAGCCAGTATGGTTTTGTCAACGACCGAACGAAGTGAGCGTCTTGATAAATGGCGGTTACGTAAAAAGATGAGCCGAGCCCGCTGGGGCAAGGCGAAGTTCTCAAAAGGTAATATGGCGAGCGAGAACTTGTCAAAGTCGAAGCAAACTAATCGTACTCGATAAACTCATCAAAATACTTACTCTGCTCTCTTTTAAGTGGCGTAAAATTTACAAGGTTTTCTGGAATTTCAAATAAGAATCTAGATGGCGTATTAAATTGCGTAGAGCCGTAAAGATTTCTTTCGCGACAATAGGTAAGATAGAGCCTCTCTTTAGCGCGGGTTACACCAACGTAGCAAAGCCGCCGCTCCTCCTCTAGTTCAGCCGGTTCGAAAAGCGCCCGTGAGTGCGGGAATATCCCATCCTCCATGCCGATAATAAATACTATTGGAAACTCCAGCCCTTTTGAGGAGTGTACGGTCATAAGATTAATCGCATTACCATTCTTATCAATCTTGTCCGTTTCTTGGATTAAGGCCACCTCTTCAAGGAACCGTTCAAGACCAGATCGTGATTGTTCGGCGGGCTTGCCCAGCACCACTTCGGAATTATCCGAAGTGGTGCTGGGTGAATCAAATTTCCTAGTGGCAGTCAGAATTTCTTTAACATTTTCCCAGCGTTCCTCTCCTTCGCCGGTCTTGTCATTAATGTATGTTTCGTAGTTGGTTTTTTGCAGGATGTGTTTTATCAGTTGAGACGGTCCGAGCTCTGATGATTTTTGTGATAATTCTTCAACTAGCTTGGCCAACGATTTAAGCGAGGTAACTTGCTTTTGGCCTATACCATACTCGGTCGAGATGCCCTTGATCGTTGTAAGTATATTTTCCGCCAGAGGCGGATCCGCCTTGGGCGGAACTTTTGTCGCCTCCTTCACTCTTTGCCAGGTTGTTTGTCCGATGCCACGACTCGGTACGTTATAAACCCTGTCCCAGCTGACAATATCATTTGGATTAATTGCTAACCGCAGATAAGCAAGAACGTCCTTGATCTCCCGCCTCTGGTAGAACTTAACTCCACCGAGAATGCGGTACGGCATGCCATGTTTAATCATCGCCTCTTCAATTGCTCGTGATTGGGCGTGAGTACGGTAGAGTATGGTGAAATCCTGCAATTGCCTACTCTGAGCTTGCCCGAGGGTTCTTATTGTTTCAACTACGTAATCCCCTTCTCGGCGTTCGTTGGCCGCTTCTTTGAGCATTATTTCTTCGCCGGTGGAGTTTTCGGTCCAGAGTTTTTTATGCTTCTGATTTTTATTTTTGATGATGATATTGTTGGCGGCGGCAAGTATGTTCTGAGTTGAGCGATAATTTTGTTCGAGCATTATAACCTTGGCTTCCGGATAATCTTTTTCAAAATCTAAAATATTGCGGATGTTGGCATTTCTAAAACCATAAATGGATTGTGCGTCATCGCCAATCACAAAAAGATTCCTGTGTTTTTCGGCGAGCAGATTGACCCAGACATATTGAAAATGAGACGTATCCTGATACTCGTCAACTAATATGTAACGAAAAATATTCTGATATTTTTCCAGTATTTGCGGATTTTTCTGAAAGAGCTTGACGCAAAGCATTATTAGATCATCAAAATCCACGGCGTTATTTTTTTGTAGTGCGGTTTGGTAGCCGGCATATATCGGAGCGACAGTTTTTTCAAAGTATTCCTTAGCCATATCCGAAAATTTTTCAGGATCAACGAGTTCGCTTTTGAGGGCCGAGATGCGGCCGAGGACGTTTTTAGGATTAAATTTTTTGGTATCAATCTCAAGCTCTTGCATGACATTTTTAATCAATGATAGTTGGTCGTCTTCGTCGTATATTACGAAGTTGGGCGTATAGCCCAAGGCTTTTATCTCATGTCTTAATATACGTAGACATATTGAGTGAAATGTGCCCATCCAGGGTGCTGCAGTCAGCCTAGGGTCAGTTGTCGTCAGCAATGCATTAACGCGGTCTTTAATTTCACCGGAGGCCTTATTTGTGAACGAAATGGCGAGAATATTGTGTGCCGGTATGCCCCGGTCGAGCATATAGGCGATACGGTGTGTGAGGGCCCGGGTCTTGCCACTACCGGCGCCGGCCAATATTAAAACAGGGCCTTCTATGGCCCGCACCGCTTCGATTTGTTTATCATTTAAATCTTTAAAAATATTTTCCACAGAAAAATACAAAAATTTTCTGTGGACTGGGAGGGAGTCGGACCCTCGGCCTCCGCTTTGCAAAAGCGGCGTTCTACCGCTGAACTACCAGCCCCTAAAACATTTTTTCAAAATGTTCGGGCGACCAAATTTGTTGTACAAATTTGGTTTAGCCCTTCATTACGACATTAATATATTTATAAGATGGCGGTAAAATACTTTTGATTGTTATGATAACTTGCCTATTTCCTAAACTAATAGTTTTGGAATCGCCGACATGCATTTCCAGCAGGTTATTAGCCAAAGGACTGGTATATGATATCAACCCATTGCTGGGATCTGTTTCACCGTATGCTCCGATTGTAAATTCTGCTTCTTTTTCTCCTAGCAATAATTTAACAGTTGTTCCGATGGCTACTTTTTGATTCTGTTCTTCGGGTTCAATTATTTTACCGTCTTTAATTTCCCGTCGTAATTTGGCGAGAGATTCTAGCTCAATTTCAGCTTGTCTGGTAGCTTCCTCATACCCAAAGTTATCATGCCAATCATAGCTCACCCCTGCCGCGTCCGCGGCCTCTTTTTGGAGGACTTTGATTTTGTCCTCCTGGGCCACAATTTGCACTTTTTTAAGCTCCAGCCCCTTTTTACTAAAGAATATTTGCATTTTGTGCTGTGTGCTGCGAAACTTTAGTGAAGCAGTGCGCGCGCCTGGGATCGGACCAGGGACCTTTCGCTTATCAGACGAATGCTCTACCACTGAGCTACGCGCGCTTATTTTAAAATTGTATCAAGATATGCCTTGATGGCCATCATTACCCTTCCCTTGGTTTCCGTATTGCTGAATATAACGGAACAAATTCCATGCCGCGAAGACCCTTTATAAGAAAAACTAGCTGGTCTTAGTTCGCGCATAAATGTTTTGTAAAATTGTGACTTTTTTAATTCAAGCTCTGACTCCCAGAATCTTGCCTCACCCTCAACGTCCATGGTTGGATATAACTGAAGTTGGGCTCGTATTTTCTCTTTTGGAGTATTGTAGAATTTTTCTAACCAAAAAATAAAAAACCTGCATACTCTCGGATCGGTATTGGTAACTTTCAGGGTATATTTATCAGTTTTAGATCCCTCAGCTAGATATAACATCAAACCGCTAAAAAATAAAGATTTTTCGGAGACCCTTCGGAACTTAAATAAATATTCAGTATAGATTTTTTTATCTTTTTCTTCTCGTTTCGCGCGCATAGTTTCGCGGAAAAGTTCAATTTTTATTTCATTTTTTTTCCACGCTAACCTTTTCAATTCCAATATCCTATCCTTGCTTAGCGGGTAATTCTTAAGCCACTCACTTAGGGTGCTTTTCGCAACGGGTATTTGTGCTAAAATTGCACTGTAGCTTAAATGCCTGCTCATCCTTAATTCTATCGCTTTTTGTTTTAATTCGTGATGCATCGAACTCGTGTAAGCTATACTTAGTACTAACCATACAATATCACAAATGACCAAACAAGAGAAACTCCAATACATTTTTGATGCCATTAAAAAAGCCTATCCGAGTCGCAAGCTTGTCTTTGGTGGCGGTTCGCCGGACATGCCAGTAATGATAATTGGTGAAGCGCCCGGTAAAGATGAAGAAGCGCAAGGCAAACCGTTTGTCGGGCGTGGCGGCAAACTACTTAACACAACTCTTGAGAGTCTCGGTTGGAAACGATCGGATTTTTATGTGACAAATGTTGTGAAGTACAGACCGGCGGATGAGCTTGGGGGCAATCGCACACCAACGCCGGAGGAGATAGAAAAATTAAGACCAGCCCTTGAAAAAGAGATTGATGTTGTAGATCCCAAGCTGATTGTTGTCCTTGGGCGGATTGCAATGACTGGGTTAGGGATTGAAGGTAGTATGTCCTCAAATCACGGACAAATCATAAACAAAAAAATCGGCGGAACCGATCGTAGAATTCTTGTTGTTTACCATCCCGCGGCAATATTGCGCAATATGAATTGGGAGCCGATATTCAGAGAGGATTTGTCAAAAATTAGGGATTTGATTTAAAATAAAAAGCCCCGTTAGGGACCTAGGAGTAAACTCCGTATTGGATTCTCCCTATAATATTTTTAACTTCATTACCCTGACCAGCGGCAACCGCCTGCTCTGGCGTTTGATTTCGTAGAGCTTTTAACTTGTGATTTACATACCAATCGTATGCTTTTTTTAACTCCTGTAGATCTGTACCCCAGCACTCCAGCATGGCAGCATGAATCTCGTCTGGCACATCAATCACGACTTGCTTTGGAACATACCGAACGCACTTAATTTGTGGCACGTGAACACTCCCGCAGCTCATTAGGCTAAACCGATTATAATAAAATAAAATTAAATGTCAAACTATGCGGTCTTGCGCGAGAGCGCTTTTTTTACAGCTTCTTTTATTGATCCTATTCCCATACCAAAGGCTTCAATTAATTCATCAGGCCTTCCCGATTCACCGAAACGATCTTGAACCCCGATGAATTCTTGAGGAACAGGATACTTGCGAGCCAGGCACTCCGCGATAGCCGAACCTAGCCCGCCGGCGACTTGATGCTCTTCAACACTAACCGCTGCGCCACATTTTTTAGCAGCTGCAATAATAGTTGCTTCATCAAGCGGTTTGACCGTGTGTGAGTTGATGATCATACATTCAATTCCCTCTTTTGATAGTTCTTCGGCGGCGGCTATAGCATTATAGAGTAACATCCCGCAACCGATTATGGCGCAATCCTTTCCATCTCGGAGCGTAATCGCCTTCCCAATTTCAAATGGAGTATCTTTGGTCGTAAAAACTGGTGACTTCTCTCGGCCGAATCTTATATATGTTGGCGAAGCGTTGAAAGCCGCAGCCACAGTTGCTTTACGGGTTTCTTCGGCGTCACAAGGCACAAGAACTACCATTCTTGGTTGGACTCGCATCAAGGCAATATCCTCAAGCGCTTGATGAGTTGCCCCATCTGGGCCGACAGAGATGCCCGCGTGAGCCCCGCCGATTTTGACCGGAAGGTTGTTAATGCAAATATTTGTGCGGATTTGTTCATTATTTCGTCCAGGAGAAAAGGCAGCATAAGAGGAAATAAATGGAATCTTGCCGTAATTTGCTAAGCCTGAAGCGACAACGGCCATGTTCTGCTCGGCCACACCCATTTCGATAAATCTTTCTGGAAATTTTTTAGCAAAACCTTCTGATCGGGTTGATTCAGTTAAATCAGCACACAACACCACTACTCGCGGGTCTTTTTCTCCTGCTTCGATCAAACCTAAACCATAGCCGTCACGAGTAGCCAGCATTTCTAGTTTTGATTTATCTAGTAAATTCTCAACTAATTTTGCTTCTGAATTTATCATGTTCATATCCTTATTATCCCGTCCGGACCTCAAAATTTAGACGGGATTATAAAGATATCAGCCAGAGGCTGACCCCCAGCCAGAGGCGGGCATGGTGCCCTCTCGGCTGGAAAACCAAACTTATTGATGCCTGTGTCCTTCGTTGTGGGTTCCACCGCACTTGCCTCCTTCACAGTTTCCGCATGTGCAGGCGCAATTCATACCTCCTGCTATCTTCATGTTTTTCCAGCAACAGCCGCAGAATTTGGTGCTGAAAGCCAACAAAACAAAGACTATGGCTTGGGCAAACCAGTCTGACGAATCAAAATTCCAAACAATCGTACCATTCCAAGATGCCCACCAAAAAGCAATCGCCGAAAGCCAAGCCAATCCAACTAATATTTTTGCGCAGACATGATGCCCGCATTTACAATTTCCGTGCATAAAACACCTCCCTTCACTGATGTTCACTTTGTATTTTACCCCCCAAAGTTCTTAATTCATTAAGGAATTTTTGTCCCTCTTCAGGTTTGGGCGGTTTTCCGTGCCAAAGATAATCAAATTCCATTTCAGCGATGCCTTTACCGGGAATGTTGTGCGATATTATAGCTGTCGGCTTTTCATATATCGCCTTTGCCTGTTCGACGGCAGCAACTATTTCTTCAAAATTATGGCCGTCAACGTCCAGGACGTGCCAACCAAAGGCCTCATACTTATTTTTCAGGGGCTCCAGGGGCATAATATCTTCAGTCATGCCGTCTATTTGTATATTGTTGCGATCAACCAGCGCTGTCAGATTTGATAATTTATTTTTGCCCGCAAACAGCACAGATTCCCACAAAACACCGGAGTCATGTTCCCCATCAGACATAAAACAATATGTACGGAATTTAGGATTATCTCCGCCGGAGGCGGATCCGTCTTTGGCGGACATCCGTGCGCCATAGGCGATGCCGCAGGCTTGACCCAGTCCCGATCCCAGCGGGCCGGAGGTTGTTTCAATTCCGGGTAATCGTTCACGTTCAGGATGGCCTTGTAAGCGAGAGCCAAATTTACGCAAAGTCTTCAGTTCCTCAATCGGGAAATAGCCGGACATAGCCATCAGTACATAGCGGATTGGTGTAATGTGGCCATTGGATAATATGAGGCGGTCACGATCTTCCCATGCTGGATTAGCCGGATCGTGATTGAGTATATGAAAATAAAAGGCTGTAAATACATCCGCCATTCCCAACGGTCCAGCAGTGTGGCCGCTCCCCGCTTCAACCAACTCTTCAATCAAAAGCTGTCGAGCTTGATTAGCTTTTTCTTCCAGTTCTTTTACTTTGTCTTCGTGCAGATGCGGCATTACAAAATTTGAGATACGGCTAGCACGTGTTTTAGCAGCATCGCGCAATATCCCCACTCATTGTCGTACCAGGCGAAAACCTTTACCAGATCGCCGTCAACGACTCTGGTAAGAGCAAGATCAACGACGGAGCCGTAAGGGTTTTTCAAAATATCGCTTGAAACGATCGGATCCTCGGTAACAGTTAATATTCCCTGCCACTCCGGCTTGGCGGCGGCTTCTTTGAAGATTGAGTTTATTTCCTCGACTGATGTGTTGCGAGATGCCAGAAAGGTAAAATCAATCAAAGAGCCAGAAATTACTGGAACACGGATTGCGATGCCATCGAACTTGCCCTCAAGTTCTTTTATAACTCTTGCCGTAGCTTTTGCCGCGCCGGTTGTAGACGGAACTATATTCTGTGCGGCGGCTCGTGCGCGGCGAAAATCGCCCTTTCTGTCCGGACCGTCCACTAGGCCTTGCGTGGCAGTATAGCCATGAATTGTATTGAGCATAGCCTTTTTTATACCGGGACTAGCCAGCATAATGGCGGCAACCGGATTAATGGCATTGGTTGTGCAAGAGGCATTAGCAGTAATCTTGTCTAGCCTGAGAACGTCTTCAAAAACATTTGGAGTTGCTGTCGGGGTAACCTCATCTTTTGCTGGAGCGGTGATCACCACTCTTTTGGCGCCGGCATTGAGGTGTGCTGCTGCCTCATTGCGCGAATCAAAAACTCCGGTGGACTCAATTACTATATCTACGCCGAGGTCTTTCCAAGGGAGTTTGGAGGGGTCCTTTTCGGAAAGAACGAGTACCTCGTTCTTTCCGTCCTGCGAAGCCTCGTGCGAAGCAGGGCCTATAACGAGTTTGTTGTCATTAACACCAACTCCCCTGTCATAACGGCCATAGACAGTGTCATATTTCAATAAGTAAGCCAAATTTTCAGGTGAGCCCAAATCATTTACCGCTATGATATCAATATCCGGATTGCCAAAAGCTTGACGGAAAAATATCCGTCCAATCCGACCAAAACCGTTAATCGCTATTTTTATCATAATAGTATTAGTTTAGAGCAAATTTGCCACTGGAGCAAATGACTTCCTGTGTATTTCGCAGATGCCATGTTGCGCGAGCATTGTTTTGTGCAGCTTGGTCGGATAACCCTTGTGTTTTTCGAGACCATATTGAGGATAGCGCTTAGCCAAGCGGGTCATGAGACGATCCCTGGTAACTTTGGCTATTATTGAGGCGCAAGCGATGGCGAATATCTTGCGGTCGCCACCGACTATTGCTTTTTGGGGCAGCCCCACTCCTCTGATTTTTTTATTGCCGTCTACCAAGACTATTGATTTATGGCTTGGCCTTAGTTTTGTGATCGCTCTTCTCATTGCCAGTCGGGATGCTTGATAGATGTTTATTTTGTCTATTGTAGCCGGACTGCAGGATGCGAGCTGATATTTAATCCCCCGCTCTTTCCGTAACTCATCGTAAAATTTTTCTCTTTGGTGGGGCAAAAGCTGTTTAGAATCGCGTAGTCGACTCAAATTTTTGTGTGATTTTTCAAAAAATTCTTTAGTCAACGATACCGCACAAACATAAACCGGGCCGGCTAGACAAGCCATGCCGACTTCATCTACGCCAATAACGTATTTATAACCATCGGCGAGCATCTTGCGCTCCAGGGTTTTTGTTGGTAGGTTCATGGCGGCACTGATTTAAGGAGTTGGAGTTATTGATATGCTGGATCAAATTATCTGGGAAGTACTAGCCTGGGCTAGCGCTATTAGCGGAGTAAGTATTTTTGTTGGAGAATTGAAGCGATGGGCCGAGCAAAGGCCAATTTCTCTGATTCGTCGAATGATTAATCGGCTGTGCGTTGTAATTTCATTTACGGCCTGGGATCTGATGTTGTTTAAACAGGATATGCTCAGATATTATTTCAATATTTGGTAGAGAGCTATGCCGGTCGCTACGCTGACATTAAGCGATTCTTTTTTCCCGCGCATCGGGATTTCGATAATCCTGTCGGCATATGATAGGATTTTTTTATTTAACCCCCTAATCTCATTGCCGACAATCAGGGCCAGCGGGAATTGTGGTTTAAATTTTCTATAGTCTACCGATGCCGGCGATTGCTCCAGCGCAACTATTTGTATTTTTTCAGATGCTAACTTTTCCAGAAGGCGCCAAGCTTGTTTATGGTATTCCCATGGTACCGATTTTTCTGCGCCCAGCGCGGTTTTCGAGAGCTTGCTCGAAGACCCTGATGAGTGAAACGAGGAAGGGTTATCGTTTACTTCCGTGTTTGGTGTGGGCGTAATTCCGCAAAGATATATTTTAGCTATTCCAGCTCCATCGGCCGTACGGAAAATTGATCCCACATTGTGGGCACTGCGGATATTGTTGAGTATTAAATATAAGGATTGCTTAGCCATGGCGGAGTTGTTATTATGTTATCAATGTCTTCGAAAGAATCAACTAAAACTAAAGAGTGGCGAGTGCCGGAGCCGACCGAAGAAGATTTGGCGCGGATCAAAGACCCATTTAAAGAGTGGGAAGGCCAAATGAATGGGTTCGATGTAAGCAAAGATCAGGATTACGTGAAAGACGATATGCTAATAGAAGGGGGCCCGTCAGTGGTTGACAATATAGCCAAATGGGAGCGGGAAAATAAGAATTATGAAATGAAGCATCTTAACCCGGAGCAGGAAGTCAAGGTTGTTAATGAAAGCAGCTTTGAGATATCAAGTAAATTCGTTGATTTTCTTGTCGATGGAATTTTTAGCGTAGTTCAAAAAAAGGGACTGCATCTTTTCCGAGAAATGTATAAAGTAACGATAAAGGTAGTTGATTCCACTAACGGCCCTATCCTGCTAAGAATTATGGATATAGATGAGAACAGGTTTATCGCGGCTCTTGATGGCCGGTCGCCATTTCGAGTTAGGACGGCTCAGGGCGGTTTTAAATTCTAATTTTTAATAGCTTGTGATATAATCAAAACAAGTATGGATAAATTACAAAAAACAATCATCTATTGGTCGCTTGCGGCGCTGGTTATAATCCTTACCGTATTTTTTATGGTAAGCATTAATCAGAAGCTAAATACCTCTACCACTACCAACGTAGTATCATTTAGTGGGCAGGGCAAGGCTTTTGCCAAGCCAGACATTGCTACGCTAGACTTCAGTATTATTACTGAAGCGAGTACCTCAAAAGCGGCCCAGGATTCTAATTCTAAAAAGTCGCAACAAATTACCGAGTTTCTAAAAAAACAGGATATCGCAGAAAAGGATATCAAGACAACATACTATAATATTTATCCCAAGTATTCTTCGATTCAGGTCCCTATAATGTACGACGAGAGACAAATTCAGGCATATCCACCCTATCCAGTACCAACAGAACCTAAGATTGTTGGCTATTCAGTTAACCAAGGGTTCCAGGTTAAGGTTAGAGATTTTGATAAACTGAGCAGTATCGTTGATGGATTAGTTTTAAACGGCGTAAACAATGTCAATAACCTCGGCTTTTCAATTGAAGACCCCGAGAAGTTACGTTCTGAGGCGCGCACTCTGGCAATCGCCGATGCAAAGAAGAAGGCAGATGAGCTGAAGGGCAAAATTGGAATCAAACTTGGCAAGATCGTAAATTTCTATGAGGATATTTATGGATACGCACTTGATCGTGGCGGCGGTTATGGCGGTGTTGAATCAGCACCGGTCAAGGGACCATCCTTGCCACCAGGAGAAAATGAGATTACGGTGAATGTTACGTTAACATACCAGATTAAATAACAAATTAATTGCGAGCCAATAATTTTCTGATCACTGATCACTGATCACTGATTAGTGCTCGAGTAAAAAATATGGGATTCGAAATACCATCGGTATCACCAGAAGCGGAAGATCAACGAATAGAAAGAGAAAGACAGAGAATAAGAGATGCAGTAGCAGACATTAGGGGTAGAGCTCAAAAAGTACGTGATACGCGCAATGCAGTTTTGGAAGGGCCTGGACAAACCGAAGAACAGAAAAAAATGGTTACAGCACCGCTAGACAAACAAGCGGCAGATATAGAGGCAGACGCCGATAGGCTAGAGATGACAATAAGAGATGTAAAATAATCAGTAGTTTACTTACTACTACAAAACCCGCCATTAGGCGGGTTTTGTAGTACACGATGTTTTATCATTAACCCTTCGGCAGGCTCAGGGCAAGCCCCCGCTACGCTAAATCTTCGAAGAGCATAGCAGAACATGATCTCGTATCGTTAACCAGAGTTGAAATTTTCGACATTCCGAAACGCCGCTTGAATAGGTCAAAGCGGATGACCATAGATCACGAAAGTTTTGCGCAGTATTAAAGGCGCATTAACCGGCCTCTAATACCACGTAGTCTACCGTGTATCGACCCTCCTTCGCTCTTTCGAGCTACGGAAGGGCAAGCGAGCAGACCCTTCACAATCTACATCGACACCTTGTTCTAAAAACCTTTAAGAATTTTTAGAAAGGAGGTGATCCACGAGCAGCTTCCGCTACCCGTGCCTTGTTCATGTTTTTTCCTCGTGTTTCCACGGGCATGGACTATATCTTCATCCCTCTCCATGCGCGGGGAGGGAGCCGGCGTGTTATAGTGCTTCGATTTGATTGGCACTATCTTGGCCATAAGGCCAAAGTCTCTACGGGGCTAGGAAAATCACATATTCATCCGAGTTTATACTGCAGAGAGCTGATGACTAGACTTTGAATTATTTTTTTAAATTTTTCTACGTTGGCTTTAACTCCAATATACAGTCTATGCTTGCCATGGTTTTTATGGATTCTACAAAAGACTCCAAAGTTTTTGTATAAAGCATTTACTAAGAGCTGATTTTCTTCTAAGGTGAATGATTGAGAATTTATATGATATCCGTCAAATCTATTTTTATCTACTCTGGCATTACCATCATCCATAAACCAAACTGCTAAAGTAATTGGATTTTGTAAAAAGTCACTTATACTATCAGGAATTATTTTCTTACCATTTTTTAGAAACAGGCCGGCAAGTGAAGTTATATCAGAATGGCTTATCGTGTTGAAAAAATAAGATCTAGTTTTTGCATAATATCTAGGTTTTGTCAGAATCCATTCTTTTAAATTTTGATATTTCCACATAACATAATCTTCTTGTTTGACAGAGTGGCTGAATCTAAGACGATAATTGGTTTTAGACCAATTTAGATCTAGGTTCGCATCGCCTAAAATTGTTCCAACAACAAAGGCCTTTTGGGCGTCACTCAAGAATAATCTTTTCTTGAGATTTCTAATTTCGGTTGAATATGTGATTTTCCTAGCTTCCCTCGGTATTATTTTCATACCTTAATTTTATCAAAATTAAGAGTAAAACTCCACCGATTTCAGCCAGATTTGTTGGTCAAGATTACTCTTGACAAGTCGCGACAAATATTTCACGACTTATGCCTTGTCACCGAGCCTACCGTGGTCCCATATAATAATACGGAGCTTTGGGTATTCCCGGCTTCCCTGCATTGACGGGCGGAATTCTTTAGTAGAAACATACCTAGATTCCCCATTCCGATTCTAAAGATAGCGATCGGAACCAAGCTTTCTATGCTTGGGCGTAGCGAGCGGATTTCCCGCACTACGCGAGCCCAGAAGCTATATGCTTCCGGTTGGCCCCTTCGTCTTTCGACTACTACGAGCCAGCTGACTTCTCTTGATGTGATTAGTTTCTTAACATCAAGAGATCTCCGTGGGTTATTTATAAAACTATTCCTTGCATCCAAACGACTTTTTCTTAGACATTTTCCCTCTAACTCACCGCACGCATAGAGGTCAATGTCAGTCTCGGCCAATCTGCCGATTTATTTGGCTGCGATTTGTTTCCGGGTCCTTCGTCCTGATTCTCACGAATTCAGGCCTACCCTTCAACTACGCTTCCGGTCGGGTCCCGGAGGAATAGATTTTAACTATTTAGTTCTATAAACTGCCACGCGCTTTTCATTCTGAGTGCAAAGATCGAGAACGTATTCACCGCAGCGTGCTGATCTGCGATTACTAGCGATTCCGGCTTCATGGAGGCAAGTTGCAGCCTCCAA
>MGJI01000002.1 GCA_001794195.1 Candidatus Yanofskybacteria bacterium RIFCSPHIGHO2_01_FULL_44_17
TGTTGTTGATAAATCCATTTACAAAAAAGATATTAGGTTGATCGGCTCGGTGCCCGAGTCTGCCAAACCTCACCTCTACCGCATGGCGAGTATTTTAATTTTTACCAGTTTCTATGAAGGTTTTGGATTCCCTCCATTGGAGGCCATGGCGTGCGGTACTCCCGTAATAACTTCCTTATCAGCCAGTTTTCCGGAAGTATTGGGGGACGCGGGATTTTATGTCAATCCGTATAAATTGGAACAGATTCACCGGGCTTTCCAAGAGCTGTCGCGAGACGAATCTTTGAGAAATGATTTGATCCGGAAAGGCATTATTCAAGCGAACAAATACGATTGGGAGAAAACCGCGAGGAAGACTTTAGAAATACTGGAATCTGTGTGACGAAACCAGTAATATTTATACGGAGACTTAATTGCTATGGATAAGTTCAAACGGATTGGCATTTACCCGCCTTTGCCCCGATTCAGATCGGGGCTACGGACGGGCGGGACGAGGGGATTGAGGATGTAATATTTATCGACATACTTTGCTATGAACAAACGTTATAGGATAGGCATCGACATGAGGATGGCGGGGGATGGGTTTGGCTTGGGACGATACATAGTGGAGTTGGCCAAAGCTCTGCTAAAAAGAAAATCTGAATTTGAGTACGTGTTGTTTTTTGACAAGAATTTTAATGAACCGACGTTTCGAAATTTTCAAAAATTTCACAACCAAAATAAGCTGGTGAACGCGAAGTATTACACTCTGGAAGAGCAGATAAAAATGCCCGGAATTTTGAGAAGAGAAAAACTTGATCTGGTCCATTTTCCCAATTTCAATACGCCGATTTTATATACAGGCAAGTTCGTGGTAACAATCCATGACCTGATTCACCATCGGTTTCCGGGTAAAAAACGTCGAAATTTTTTACATAGATTATCGTATCGATACATTATCAAACAAGCGGTTCGGAACGCGGATAAAATAATTGCGGTTTCTCAATCCACGAAAGATGATATAATTAAACTGTTGGATGTCGAGTCTGAAAAAATTGAAGTCGTTTACGAGGGTATCGCGGATAATTTTACCGGTGAAGCAGACAGCGCGCGAAGAACCGCGACTCTCCAAAAATATAATATCACAAAGCCTTATATCCTCGCCGTTTCCGAATGGAGAAGATATAAAAATCTTGATTTCCTGATCAAAGCATTCCTGGGATCAGGAGATGAAATTTTGGAAAAATACAATTTGGTAGTGTGCGGAAAAATAGATCCGAATTATCCGGAAATAGGAAGAATTTTGGATCAAGCAAACAAAGATCGGGTGATCGCGGTTGGAAAAGTTACCGAAAAAGACTTGGTTGACTTGTACTCCGGGGCGAGATGCTTTGTCAGCCCTTCTTTGGTGGAAGGTTTTGGATTGACATATTTGGAAGCGCAAGGGAATCATTTACCTATTTTGGCTTCTGATATTCCGGTGGCAAATGAGATCTTGGGCAATTCCGCCATTTTCTTCAACCCTCGTGACCTAAAAGATTTAATCTCCAAATTGCATCGGGTATTGAGTAGTGAGGACTTACGAGCTGATTTGATAAAGAAAGGTAGCGCGAATTTACAAAGATTCAGTTGGGAGAAAACTGCTCGACAAACAGAAGAAATTTATCGAAGAATACTATCGCAATGAAAATATTATTGGTTGGTGGAGGATCAGTTGGTTCCATAGCTCCATTGTTGTCCGTCAAGCGATACTTGGAAAAGCAAGATCATAAAATTCAATTTATTTATTTCGGTTCCAAATCAGGTCCGGAAAGAGAATTGGTGGAAAAAGAAAAAATTGCTTATTATTCAATTCCCGCGGGTAAATGGAGAAGGTATTTTTCGCTCAAAAATATTTTTGACGTATTTGTCACCTTGACCGGTTTTTTTATCGCCCTGGCAAAACTGAAGCGACTAAGACCGGATCTAATGTTGTCCGCGGGATCCTTTGTCTCGGTGCCTGTGGCATCCTCCGCGAAACTGCTTGGAATAAAAATCGTCATTCACCAACAAGACTTGCAACCCAGCCTGTCTAACAAAATAATTTATCCTTTTTGTGATAAACTGACGGTAAGTCTTCCCGAAAGTCAAAAATTGTTCTTTCAAGGACTGGGTCTTTTGAAAAGACGCTCTAAAGCGATATCAAAAATTGTTTTGACCGGAAATCCTGTAAGAGCTGACCTGGATTTAGGCGACAAAAAAAGAGCGATAAAGTTTTTTAGCTTGAACACGGAGCTTCCGGTACTTCTGGTGCTGGGAGGCTCAACAGGGGCGGAGGGTTTGAATAAATTGATCGTAGGAGCCCTGGAACCCTTAACTAAAGTTTTTCAGATTATCCACGTCACGGGGAAGAATAAGACTTCAAAAACCGCGCAAAATTCCAATTACCATGCCTTCGAATTCCTTTCAAGTGAATTTCCAGACGCGATAAAAATTGCCGATATAGTCCTAAGCAGAGCCGGATTTTCCACCATCACGGAGCTGGCTTATTGCAAAAAAATGAGCGTGATCATCCCGATGCCGAATTCTCATCAAGAAGACAATGGGCAATATTTATTTTCAAAGCGGGCGGCGATTATTTTAAGGCAAGATGGAGTTACGTCGGAAAATTTGACGACATTTTTAAGAAAGCTGATTTTTGAGTATAATCTCCAAAAAATTGTTATAAAAAATATATCCAAGCTCATGCCGAAAAATTCCGCTGAACGGATCGGAAAGGTAATCCTAAATATTATCTAACCAGATTAATGAAGATGCCAAAAGATTTTTCAATTGATAATTTCAAAACCATCCATTTCGTGGGGATTGGGGGGATTGGCCTTTCCCGACTGGCAAAATATTTCCATCACTATGGCAAAAAAATCTCGGGGTCTGACATGGAAAAGTCTGAAATAACCGCCGAGCTTTCCGAACTTGGAATAAAACTTTATTTTGTTCACAACGCGACCAATGTCCCGACTGACGCCGACCTTTTGGTATACTCGGAAGCAATCCCGGAAGACAACCCAGAGCGCAAGGAGGCCAGGAACAGAAAAATCGAGGAGATGAGTCAGTTTGATTTATTAGGCAAGATAACACAGTATCACGAGACAATCGCGATCGCGGGGACAAACGGCAAGTCAACGACGACCGCGATGATCGGACTGATCCTTGAGAAAGCCGGTTTTGACCCCACGGTTTTTATAGGCAGTAAGGTGGGCGCGTGGAAAGGTAATCTTCGGATTGGTAAAGGTAACTTATTCGTCATTGAGGCCGACGAGCTGAATCGGCAATTTTTGGGACTTTATCCAAACGCAGTTGTGGTGACAAATATTGAGATGGATCACATGGATTACTACAAGGACCTAAACGATGTAAAGTCGGCTTTCTCGGAGTTTATAAAAAAAGTTTCGGATCAAGGAAAAATTATTTATAATTGCGATGACAGTGTGAGCAGGGAAGTGCTGGAGCATATCCATCATCCCAACGAAATAAGCTACGGTAAAGATTCCGAAGATGTAAAGCTCAAAAAAACACAAGTCATAGAGAAACTGCAAAAATTTGAAGTAAAATTCAAAGGATCTAAAAAAACGGAAGAATTCGAATTGCAAGTTCCGGGCGAATTCAATGTGCAAAATGCCCTGGCCGCGATTACGGCGACTAAAGCATATAACGTTCCGATGAATGTGATTTTTGAGACACTCAAAAAATATCGGGGAATTTGGAGGAGATTTGAAGTTTTAGGCAAAGTGGGAACTACGACTGTTGTATCAGATTATGCCCACCATCCTTCATCAATCGCCGTCACGGTAAAAGCCGCCAGGGAATTTTATAGAGACAGCAAAATTTTGCTGGTCTTTCAGCCTCACCAAAAGAAACGAACCAAATTGCTACTTGACGATTTGGTGGCAAGTCTTGCTCAAGCGGAGGCTGATCATTTAATCATAACGGAAATTTTTGACGTTCATGGCAGAGAACAAGGAGAAGATGGTATGAAAGGGATTGATTTTTTTGAGAAAGTGTCAAAAAGGATCCCCAACGCGGAATACCAGCCAAATCTGAAAACTGCTTATGAGGCTGTAAAAAACCAAATTGGTTCGTACGATCTCGTCATTGTCATGGGAGCGGGAGATATTTATAAGGTGGCGAATAAAATGATTAATAATAAATATGAAATTTGATCGGGAAAATCTGAAAGCTATCATCGAAAATCGTCGGACCATATATCCGGAACAGTTTTCCGGGAAAAAAGTTTCCCAAGAAGATATTAAACTGATTCTGGATAGCGCCCGTTTTGCCCCGACACATAAATCCACGCAGCCGTGGCGTTTTAAAGTATTTTCCGGCAAGGGCTTGGAGGCGCTTGCCAATTTTCAATCCGAAAAGTACAAAGAGATTACTGCCGAGGAGGAATTTAATTCAGGCAAATATGATAAAATGAAAAGCAGACCACTTAGGTCTTCCGCCATGATCGCCGTTTGCATGACAAGAGACGTTAAAGAAAGCGTACCGGAAATAGAGGAGATTATCGCGACGTCAGCCGCTTTGGAAAATATGTTTTTAACCGGAACTTCAATGGGGATAGCGATGTCATTTTTAACGGGTGGTATGACTGGCACGAAAGAGATGAAGCAATTTCTGAACCTGCGCGAAAAAGATATTCACCTGGGATTTTTTTATCTGGGATATATTGATACCGATTGGCCAAAAGTGAAAAAGCGAAAACCAATTGATGAGTTTACAGAGTGGTCGGAATAAAAAAAGTGCCTAGCTATTGGATTGAGCTCTGCACTAAAAATAAACGAGTGGACATGCTTTGCCGAATTTCCGCAGACAAGATCCGTGCTTTCTTCTTTAGATTGCTTGAGGAACTATTGGAAATTACCATGTTCAGGTGCGTCAATGCTTCTACGAAATTATGTCTGCCACCAAGACGATAGAGCAGGTTAGCCAGAAGTGAACGAGCTGCCCAGTATGTACCACTGGTTTTAATCGCTTTTCTTGAGTATTTGATGGCAAGCGCGATCTCGTCCAATTCCTCATAAACTTGAGCGAGTCTGAAATTTGCCTCGGAGTGAGCTGATCGAAGTTCAAGCGCATCAAATATTTTAAAGAGGCTTTTTCCCAGCGATAATGATTTTGCTCGATTATTCCGAGTTTCAGCCAGGCCATGAATAACTTTGGATCAAGCAAAGTCGCTTCGCGGAAACAACTTGCAATATCCAGTTCATGACCTCTCGCATTCTCAAAAGAAAGGCCCATTTGATACCACTCTTCCGCAGTACAAGGACGGCTCTTAACATTTTTCGAAAATTGGATGATCTTCTCCACGGTTTCTCCTCCTTGGTATTAGGATTATTCTACCAAATTTACACAATCATGCAAATTCAAGAAAATATCCCCCTTGCCCCGTTTACGACATGGAAAATTGGCGGACCGGCCAGCTACTTTACGCGCGCGAAAAATATTGAAGACGTCATGGAAGCGATCGCCTGGGCAAAAAGAAGCAACCAGAAATATTTTGTCCTAGGGGGTGGGAGCAATATCCTTGTTTCCGACAGTGGCTTTGATGGATTAGTGATCAAAATCGAACTGGATTATGTGAATCAATCAGATGGTCAATTAACAGCCGGCGCGGGAGTCTCGATGAGTCGACTGGGCGCGATAACCATGCAAAAGAATCTGGGTGGATTGGAATGGGCGATTGGTATTCCCGGCACTGTGGGAGGCGCGGTTTTTGGGAATTCAAATTGCTTCGGCGGTTCTACGGGACAGAATATCAAATCAGTAAAACTTTTGAACGCGTTTGGTCATATCCGTGACGAGAGCAAAGACTATTTTGAGTTTGATTATGATTATTCCAAACTGCAAAAGACTGGCGAGATTGTATTGGAAGCGAGTTTTTCTTTGCAAAAGGTACCGTCGGAAACTATGACGCAAAGAAGAAAAGATATCACCAAGACTGCCGTGGAAAGAGTGAGCGCGCAACCTTTAGGAAAAAAAGTCGCGGGCAGTGTTTTTAAGGCTTTCAAACAGACGCAAGAAATTGTCAAACAAATGGACAAAAATTG
>MGJI01000003.1 GCA_001794195.1 Candidatus Yanofskybacteria bacterium RIFCSPHIGHO2_01_FULL_44_17
CTCCTGACCGGGAGAAAGTCGTCACTTTCGATACGGCGACAAACATTGCGGCCCACGAAGGCAATGAACAGCAGCTTTTTCCGAATTTTGCACCGCGCTACGTCTGGGTGGAAGTGGTCGACGAATATCCAAACGCAAACCTCAAAACTTATTCATATTTAATTGACATCCTCGACCCCCAAAACCCTACAGGGCAACCTGACGCCGAGCCGCCGCAACCCCCCGCCCGGAACCCGGTCATAATAATTCCAGGGATACTAGGGTCACAACTGTTTCACGGGGATGAGGAAATCTGGATTCATAGAACGAAAATATTGCTACCCGGCGACCAGTTTTTAGATGCTTTGATGATGGACGAGAATGGTGTCTCCTTAGAAAACATAACTGTTGGAGATATTTTGAGAAAACCCCTACCAATTTTTGATTACTCGGTTGGACTTATTGAAGTGTTAGAAAATGCGGGATATGAGGAAAACATCGATCTGTTTGTTTTTCCTTATGACTGGAGAGAAGACGTTACTGTTTCAGAAGACAAACTAAAGGATAAGATTGACCTCGTAAAAAATACAACCGGATTCGAGAAAGTAGATATCATAGCTCACAGCATGGGTGGGCTTGTCGTGAAGGCCTATATTTCAGAGCATGACGAAAGCTCAATTAATAAGCTGATTTTTGTTGGTACTCCACATTTAGGTTCGCCCGAGGCAGCAGTAGCTCTTCTATTTGGTAAGCAAACACCAAAATTTTTTGCGAGTACCGCTGAGATGAAAAAAATAGCCCGCAACATGCCCTCGATATACGAGCTTCTTCCTAGTAGAAATTATTTTAATTTCTCCGGGTATTTAAAAAAAGATGGCCGCTTGTTGAATTTTGATGAAACTGCTCAGGAGCTTTTATCTTTAGGAATGAATGTGGGCCTTCTCAACCTAGGTGATGATTTTCATAGCAACGGTATTGATGGTATGAGTTTTCAGACCCCCTATGTCTTCAATATAAATGGCTGTAATACCCCTACCCTAGGCGCATTTAAGGCGGAACACAATGACCTGCGGTTACCTAGATCGATACAGATTTTGCAGGGAGACGGCACAGTACCGTTAAGAAGCAGCAACGTCTCTGTTATACCCCAAAATTCGTACTATGTAGATGATATTACGCACGACACAATGCTTACAAATGAGTCAATACGGTCTCTAATAGCTGCTCTGTTGACGGACAATGTTTTTGACGACGATAAGATTACTAAAGACTCCACAGAGTGCAAGCTCAAGAGAGGAAAAATTCTTGCAATTTATAGCCCGGTACAAATGGATGTGACCGACGTACACGGCAATCATTCGGGACCTTTAGATAGTGACTCCCTTGAGAATGATATACCTGGAGCCCTGTACGTTGTTCTGGGGGAGGAAAAGTTTGCTTTTCTGCCCATTGACGAGGGACAAGAGTACAGCGTGACTCTTAAAGCAATTGAGAACGGTGATTTCGATTTGAAAATACAGAATGTTGACGAGGAAATTATCAATACAACCTATTACAATCAAATAGAAATAAATGCCAGTTCTACTGCTAGATTTGTTGTGTCTGATACAAGCGACGACTCGCAAATAGAGTTTGATTACGAAGGGGACGGAAGTTTCGAGCCAATTTCTGCCTCATCGATTTTAGATCAAGTTGAATCTACTGACGAGGCTCCACCGGTTACGGTTCCAAATCCCTCTGGGACCCTTGGCCAGAACGGTTGGTACCGTTCAAATGTTATACTCACCTTAGACGCAACAGACGATAATTCAGGAGTTTTGAAAACCGAGTACTCGCTTGATGGAGCTGCATCTTGGCTGGAGTATCTTGCCCCGATTCAAATGACACAGTCAGGTATCAATCAAGTCCTCTTTTTCTCCACTGATAGGGCCGGTAATCGGGAAGAAAATCAAAGCATAGAAATCAAGATAGATAAATGGGCACCGGACGCCTCCTTCATGTTTGACCCAGCGGCGAGGGACGTGATCTTTTCAGGTATAGATGATCAGTCGGATGTAGTAGTACAAGATTTGGGAAATCGGGTTATACTGACTGATGAAGCCGGAAACACGACAATTTTGAATTACAAAGAAAAAAACAAGAAGCAAAAATCTATAGAACTGGAACTAACCAACATTTCCTATAATGATAAGCCGAAAATTAAATTACGTGAAAACGAGACAAACTATTCGTGGACTCTTGATAGGTCTGGTAATATAACTAGACTCGAGCAGGAGTTAGAAACCAAAGAAAAATCCGTTTCCTTGAGTTATTCTTCAAAATACAACGAGACGGTGGTGACAGAAAAAATAAAAAGGGGAAAGAAAAAAGAAACATTAAGTGGATTAGTCATTTTGAAAGTTAAAATAAAGGAAGGAAAAGTTGAATATGAGTACTAAAAAAATATTTCGGTTAGTCGGCTCTCTTTTGGTGTTGGTCCCGGAGGTCTTGTTTTCCCCCTCGCTAGTAATAATTTACAGTTATTTCTCAAATGGAAAAATACTAAGAGAAAGTTATTTGACGAGTGCGGATAGTTGGTTTTATTACTTGGTTCTATGGGCCCAGATTGTAGGTGCGTTTATATTGATGAAGAAAATTGATAGACTCTTTTGGAAAGTAATTTTCGGGATGCTTATGGCGATATTTATTTTTGCGCTCTTATTGACTTATAGTTTCTCCAGCTTTGGACTCTGAGTTTTTTTAGCTAAATAAATTACGTAATTAATTACTTAATTTATTAATTAATTTTATGGGTAGGAGAAAAGAGAAAGATTTTGAGATTAGAAAACTGGCCCGTATTGGTGGCGGAAGTTTGAGCGTGACTTTACCAATCGAACTGGTTACTAAACTCGGCTGGAGGGAAAAGCAGAAGGTAGTGGTAAAATATTCTCGTGGCCGATTGATAATTTCGGACTGGAGACCTAGCAGAAATGGATAAACTGTCACTATGACGTGGTTTAAGGAGAGATGGCTCAAAGTAGGAATTGTGCTTGTCATAGCTCTGGTCCTGGGAGCGGCTTTTTATTGGTTTCAATATAGGCCGAGTAAAATTAGAAGCCGATGCCTAGCAGAGGCAGAGTTTCTACCCGCTGCTTTACTGAGTAAAGATAGAAACGAGAGAGAGGACATCATCGATGATTATTACATTAACTGCCTGCGACGGTTTGGGCTCAAGGAATAATTATGAGCTGGCTTAAAGAGAGTTGGTTTAAAATTAGCATCGTACTCCTACTTATAGCCACACTTTACCTATCATATCTGCTGTGGAGCCAGCATGAGGACGCGGTGGCTAAAAGATATTGTTATGGTTTGGTTAACGAGGAGACTAGCGGGGATCGCGGTTTCAATTTTAGCAATCTTTTCAACGCCTGTTTAAGAACACTTAGGGATTAGCCGCAAAATATTTGGCACTCGTCGTTGACAAGTGCCGAAGTATATGGTATTTTGAGGCCAATCGGATAAAATCTACCCGATATAAAAATAAAAGCTCATCCTATGGGATGAGCTTTTCAACAAATGAAGGCCCTAAAGCGCGCAAATGAATACTTCCAAATTCCCCTCGATTCGTTCAACAGGACCGGGGCGTTTAATCCTGTAATTGGTATCGACAGCTTGTTTTTTGTCGACCCAGTTTTATTGGGCAAATCCTCTGCTCCTGAATTGCGGAATGCACTTGGAAAGGTTAGAAAATATTTTTCCGGAGTAGTAACTTTGCTGCGCACCAAAAACGATAGAGCATGGAAGCTTGCCAAGAAGCGACTGATTTTTCCTGAGATCAGAGGAACAGGCATCGGATACGGCCGATCTTCTGATGATGGCGCTGCTATCGGGCCTACGCTAGCAAGGGAGCTGGCCGAAACCGCGAGCGAGCTGATCGACATGGGAATTGAGGACCCCGCAATTTTTGAGGTCATGGGGTTATTCCAGGATGGGTTTGGCCCTGATAGACTTAGCGACGCATTGATAAATATCCTCTTAGAAGAAATCCTTGGCTATACCGAAAGGGTAACAAGTGAGCTGGGAATACGAAGTACGGCTCCGATAGCCACTGCAACGAGAAGGTTCATGGTTCCTCGGCACCCGCTTGGAGGCAAGCCCCTTATTCTAATTCCAACTGACATTCTGCGCGATATTCCCGTAGTTATGAGCTACGCTGATTTAGCTCACGCCTCGGCGTTCAACGAGGAGTTGAGGAACCGCTTCAATGAGCTTATTGCTCCAGTTTTTTTCGACAAGAAAAATCACACGAAGAGAGATGTAAAGCAGTATCTTTTTGAGGATAGGAGTAAGCTTCAAGCCCTCATCGAGACGTATCGTAGGAGCAGTCCCGCTTCCTATGATTTTGAGGGCGATCCTCGAGGGCGTTATCTTTGGCTAGAGAAGGCCCGGAAAATAACTGAGCAAAACCCGCTGGGCATTCCGCAGCACGTAAGAGAGGAGGGTCTTGATACCGTCGTAAAGAAAATCATTGAAAGTTTTCAGAAGTTTATTCAGTTTCAAGGCGGATGGAGGGTGCTGTATGCGGAAGGGAAACCCTTAAATGAGCGACACGCAAGAACCTTGTTCTATGCTACGGCGCTCATATACTGCGAGCTAAGCAACGTGGATATTTCTCCTGAGTCAAACGCCGGGCTGGGCCCCGTAGACTTCAAACTCAGCAGGGGTGCCAGGAAGATTGTCGTGGAAATAAAGCTATCCAAAGGCCAGGTCAAGCACGGCTACTTAGTTCAGACTGGACTGTATCAATCAAGCGAGAATGCCGAGAAGAGCTACTATTTAGTGCTTCGGGTCACGGAGAAAAGCTCCGCCCTTAAGGAAATACGGAGAATAGAGGAGAAAGAAAGGAAGGCCGGGAGGGACTGTCCGGTTATCATAGTGATTGACGCGAGACGCCGCCTCTCAGCAAGCAGGGCCAAATAGTATTAGGGCGGCAACCCGGCTGGCTTTAGCCGGCGGAAGTCCTCCGTAAGTTTAAGTGCCGGGGATTTTTTGTTATGATTGATTCATGAAAATCGGGATTGTCAGTAGCATGCATCATAGCGAAAAGATGGTTGAGGTGGCCGAGAAGCTCCGGGAGCTTGGCCACGAGGCTTTTTATAGCGATCTCCTGGAGCCTTTCATCGGCAAGTCTGACGAGGAAAAGGAAAGGATCAAAATCGAGCAAAAGAACCACCGGGACGCTATTCGCGAATTCTGGAAAAAGATGCAAAAGGGGGACGCAATTCTAGTTCTGAACATTGACCGAAAAGGGATCCCAAATTATATCGGCGGCAACGTGCTGATGGAAATCGGTTTCGCCCACGTGCTCAATCAAAAGATAT
>MGJI01000004.1 GCA_001794195.1 Candidatus Yanofskybacteria bacterium RIFCSPHIGHO2_01_FULL_44_17
GCGGAAAAAGCTACGGGTGAGCAGTCCTTGTCTAATTTTTCACCCTACATCACCTCTAAACTTAATAACTTTGTGTTTAACGAATTTTTAAGACCGGTTATCAATCAAAAAAAGAGTGCCTTTAACTTTCGTGAGATAATGGATGGTTCCAAAATATTGGTTGTTAATCTATCCAAGGGCAAGATCGGCGACTTGAATGCTAATTTCATAGGCATGTTGATTGTGGGCAAACTTTTACGGGCCGCATTATCACGAATAGACATAGCAGATGAAATGGCCAGAACAGACTTCTATCTTTACATGGATGAGTTTCAGAACTTTACAACCGATAGTATCACTACTATTTTGTCTGAAGCTCGCAAGTATCGTCTCGACCTTATTGTAGCGCATCAATTTATCAAACAACTCAAAGAAAATATTCGCGATGCGGTTTTTGGCAACGTCGGATCAATCGTTGCATTTCGTATTAGTCCTGATGATGCGGAATTTATGAAAAATAAATTCACACCTATTTTTAGCGAACAGGACCTTATGAATATAGACAATTTGAACGCCTATGCTAGCCTTTTGGTAAATGGACAGACTACCAGGCCATTTAATATTAAAATAGAAACCGAAAGAGTGTTCGGTGCCGGCTCATCGGATCTCGCGGCTTCACTACGCGAGATGTCGCGGCTAAAGTATAGCCGGCCCAGGCAAGAAGTCGAAGAAGAAATAATGGCTAGCCATGCTAAAAATCAGAATTTAGCAGGCGGCTTATAAAGTTGGCAATATTTAAAAAAGACATTTTAATTTCTGTTTTCGTTGGTATTTTTACGGCCCTGGTTTGGATTAGCGTTTTGATTCGTCTGCACACGCTGGAAGGATTTGGTTTGCCTGATAAATCAGTTTGGGTATTAATTGTTTTTGTACCCGTTGTTTATGTTCTTGCTCTTTATCTGGCCGGTTGGCTATCCAGGCGCTGGAGCTTTTTTGAGTCTTTTGCCAAATTTGTAATGGTGGGGTTCTTGAATACTGGAGTTGATTTTGCCGTTTTTAATTTTTTAATGTTTGTAACCGGCAATGATCAACCAGGTTTAGGATTGGCAGTATTTAAGGCGATTGCTTTTATTGTTGCCGTCACAAATAGCTATTTTTGGAATAAACACTGGGCCTTCAAAGCTGGCTCATCAGATATAAACAAGGGCGAAGAATTTGCTAAATTCTTCGCAGTAAATGTGGGCGCGGCCTTGATTAATGTAGGTATTACCTCCGGCATTACCGTAGCTGTTTCGCCGCAGTTTGGTTTCAGCCAGGTTGCCTGGAATAATATTGCAGCAGTCGCGGCTACCGCTTTCGTACTAATATGGAATTTTGTAGGGTTTAAATTGATTGTCTTTAAGAAAAATGCAGGTTCTATATCGTAAATATAGGCCCAGAGCTTTTGAGGAAATAGAGGGCCAGGAACATATTGTGCGCACCCTACAGGGTGCGCTTGCTTCGGAGAATGTAGGGCATGCCTATCTTTTTTGCGGGCCGAGAGGGACAGGCAAGACTACGATGGCTAGACTTCTAGCAAAATCATTAAACTGTGGCAAATATCAAAAAAGAGCTGAAGGTCAACTGCAAAATATTCCATGTAACTCTTGCCATTCTTGTTCTGAAATTAATGAAGGCCGTTCGCTTGATTTGATTGAAATAGACGCTGCATCTAACAGGGGTATTGATGAGATTCGTAATCTCAAAGATTCAGCACGAGTGGCGGCCGCTGGCGGCGGCCGCAAGATTTTTATCGTGGATGAATGTCACATGCTGACGAAAGAAGCCAATAACGCACTTCTTAAGTTACTTGAGGAGCCGCCTCAGCACGTATTCTTCGTACTGGCGACAACCGAACCGTATAAGATTCCGGATACGATTCTGTCCCGAGTTCAGAGATTAGATTTCAAAAAAATTTCACCCGAGCAAATCAAAAACAAACTTACCGGAATTGCCAAAAAAGAAAAAATTAATATTAATGAACCAGCGCTGGTACAACTGGCGAACAGCGCTTCCGGATCATTGCGCGACGCAGAATCGGCATTCAGCAAGGTGATTGCCTATGCCGGTCAGGGCAAGGCGATTAACTTAGAAACAGTGACTGAGATTTTGGGTATTGTACCCCTGCAAGTCCATGACGCACTAATTAATTTGATTTTATCTAAAAATGCCCAGGAGGCGATTAGCCAGATAAATGACTTGCATGAGGCCGGCATTGATTTGAATAATTTTTTGAAACAATTCATTAGGCACTTAAGAGCAAAACTTATTGGCATGATAGGGGAAAAGTCTTATGTAGTGGTCGCTTCAGCCACGCCCGGACAGGCTACGCCGGACGTACTGATTAATATGTTGAATGTTTTCATGAGGGCTGCCAACGAAATCAAGCTTTCGCCCGTACCGCAGCTGCCCATAGAGTTGGCGATATTAGAGCTTACAAAATAATGTCTGAACAATTTCAACCATTAGCCAAGCCTCGCCTAAGCCTAAGCCGCTTCGCCTTTTATTTTATTACTCTGGTGGCACTGATTTTGATTTATCTTAAATTTTCGGAGATCCAGCTCATAAAGGAAATATTTTTAAGATCTAATTATTTGTGGCTTTTTAGCATAATTATTGTTCAAGTTTCAAGTTATTATTTCTTAGCGCTTAATTATCGCGACGTCTTGAGGATCAAGGATATGGATATTCCGATTAAAGAGCTTTTTCCGGTAACATTCGTTATCCAATTTCTCAATCAGGCGTTGCCCTCAGCCGGATTTTCGGGGCAGGCCTTTTTCGTTCAGTATCTTAAAAAATTTGGCTTGCCCATCGCTGAGGGCATTGGCCGTGCGATTCTTGAGCTCGCAACGCTTTATATGGGTTTCGGCACTTTTTTCATTATTTCCGCCGTCATGATATTCAACGGCAATAAGCTAGGCGATCGTCCCGAAGTGATGTTTTTAATTTATGGTTTTTCTTTTTTGGCAGTTATCTGTATTGCGGTTTTCTTCATGCTTCAAAAAAGAGGCCGGGGCAGGATAGCTCGGTGGGTTATTAATAAACTCCACGCTTATTTTGAAAAAAGAAACAAGAAAAAAATAAAAAATGGTGAAGTAAGCGGTAACGAAAATTTAAGCAATCATACCGAGCATGTGGCGATGATTTATCAGCAGTTCAAAGACAGTCTTCGCATAGGCGTGCTGGATAAGCACAAAAAAGCATTCTGGCTGGCGTATCTTTGGCAAAACATGATTATGCTGGCTAACATTTTTACGTTATATTTTCTTTCATTTGCGGTGGGTTACGAGATATCTTTCGTGGTTGCTTTTATCACTTTTACCTTAACTAAATTCGTAGCCATGGTGTCTTTTGTTCCTGGAGCTCTTGGGGTCTTTGAAGGAGGCATGACCTTGATTCTTATATCATTCGGCGTGCCGACGGAGCCGGCCTTTGCCATGACCTTGCTTTTGAGGGCATTTACATTTTGGTTCCCGATGCCCGTCGGCTGGATACTCTATAGATTTTATTTACATCGAGAGGAGTTAGAACATCCCTATGACGATTTGCCAGCTGTTAGCAACAATCAACAGTAGGCCAGTTGCCTTTGTTTGTTCAAGGCAATAGACTTAGTGGGTAGTTTTTTAAAATAGGAGGAATATGCCAACAGTAGCGTCGGGCATGCACGCACTCGCATTAACCCAAGAGATTTTTAGATTTCACGATATTTTATTAATGGAGTTTATTGTTTATCAATGCGAGGAGAAGCCGCATTTTACTGAGGCGAAAAAAATAAATCCTAAGGCTACCCGAAGTGTGGCCAAGGCGTTGCAGCACACGCCCGACTTCACAGAGCCGACGATTTTTATCCAGAATCTTGAAGGATTTGAAACTGTTGGGGAAAGATTAACCAACCTGAAGGAAATCGATGCCAGCAGCGTCAATGTGGCAAGCTATCTGAACGATAAAAAGAAGCCCAGAATTCACGAAGCGATGAAGGTGGTTTCAAAGGTAAAAACAAGAAACGGCATTTACCATATACCTCTCTTGGATTTGGATATTCCAGTCAGCGAGGGTGGCCCGGTTTTGGCTGAAGAAGTTTTCAGAGAGCTAGGAATTAAGCATGGAGCGATACTCAATAGCGGCGCTTCGTATCATGGTTGGGGACTTGAGTTGCTGACAGATTACGAATGGCGATATTTTATGGCCAGAGCGCTTCTGCTTGATAGGATTGACCGCCGTTGGATCGGTCACCGCCTTTTAGACGGCCAAGCTAATCTCCGCATCTCCGAAAAGAGGGGCAAAATCCCCGAAGTTGTTTACGCTTTCTAATCCGCCTTTGGCGGATTTTTAATTGCTTCGTTGGCTATTTTGATAGATAATTTAGTATATGCGGAATGTGATTTTACTCGGACTGACTTCCTTACTAGCGGACTTCTCGAGCGAAATGGTTTTTCCGATCCTGCCGTTTTTTATTCAATCACTGGGCGGAGCGGGAGTGGCAATTGGTCTGGCTTTTGGCGTCGGCGATGCGGTGGCTGCCATTTTTAAAGTAATTTCCGGCCGCTGGGCCGATAAGACAAAAAAATACAAGACATTCGTTTTTGTCGGCTATGCTTTTTCAGCCATTGCTAAGTTTTTGTATCCGCTATCCGCATCCTGGCGTCAGATTTTAGCCATCAGGCCGATTGAGCGTATTGGTAAGGGTTTCCGGGATGCGCCACGGGATGCGATATTATCTGAATCTATGCCGTACGAACGGCGTGGCAGGGGATTCGGAATCCAGCGGGCCATGGATAGTGCCGGAGCTATTTTAGGTTCTTTGGCGGTTTTGATTTTTGTTTTTTACCTAGAGATGGACCTTCCAAGGATTTTTTTGATTTCCGCAGTAATCGCGTTATTCGCAATAATTCCGATTTTCTTTGTGAAAGTTCCGGTGCAGTTGAAGATTGCCAAAAAGTCCCTTGGTTTTGCCGGTCTTTCGTCTAAACTTAAGAAATTCATACTCGTAGCCACGATTTTTGCTCTGGCCAACTTCAGTTACGCGTTTATGATCCTCAAGACACAGAGTCTTTTTGGCGCGCTGGACTACAAAAAGGCGCTCTCGCTTACTTTACTTTTGTATATTTTCTTCAGCATTTTTGACGCCAGTTTTTCTACTATGGCCGGTTCGTGGGCGGATAAAATCGGGCGGCGTAAGGTTATTATAGCCAGCTACTTTTTGCTGGCCCTGGTTTTTTTGGGCTTTGGTACAATCTCGCTTTTTAATTTGGACAGAATCGGGACTTTTATATTTTTGTTTTTACTTTTCGCTCTGTACGGTCTTTTCAGGGCGACGGTTGATGTCGGTCAGAAATCTTTTGTTTCCGATTTATCAGATGTTGAAATCCGTGGTACCGCGCTAGGAACATTCGAAACCTTCACCGGTCTTGCCGCCATCCCTGCCGGCGTAATCGCCGGCGTTCTCTGGAACATGAACCAGGCGCTCCCGTTCATTTACGGTTTAAGCCTATCCTTAACCGCTGCGATACTTTTCAACTTTTTAGTCAAAAAAAGTTGAATTTAGCCAAGTTTTATTATATAATATGCACTATTGGGAGATCGTCTAATGGTAGGACAGCGCCCTTTGAAGGCGTTTATCCTGGTTCAAGTCCAGGTCTCCCAGCACTTTTGAAAAAATCCCCGAATCCGCAAAAATCCCGTCGCCGCCTCTGAAATGCGGATACGAATCGGTGAGGAGGAGCCACGCTCCGCGTGGCGTGGCCTGGATCTCCCGCCGGTTGAGACGGGGGTTCGAGCCAAGCTTTTGGAAGAATTTTCTTTTTTCTTCGAGATTGTCTCGCGTCGAGACAATCATGGCTTGTTTGGCTGATGAAATGAATTTCCTTGTAAGTTCGAGCGTACGATCGCCCTTGCGCTCAAAATCCTTTAGTTTTTGATCGAGGGTTATCTTGGAAGCAAGAAGTTTGTTTTTCTTGGCTGTGTATTCCTCAACGGTGATTGTCTTTTCAAGATGAGCGTCGAGTAATGAATCGAGCTTGGTTTCAATACTAGATATTTCCTCTTTCAGATTTTGAGCGACAAGGGCAGAAGATTGGGCGGAATCTTGTTCTTGTTTGTCGAGTTCGCTTAACATTGTGTCCGCCCAATCTTGGGGGAGAGAAACTTTTTGAATCTCTTTATCTATCTGCGAAGCGAGAAGCTCTTCACGGATAAAAGGTTGAGAACAATAACCATGCTTTTTGGTACAACGGTAGTAAATGTATTCATGGGTATTGCCATTTTTCTGATACTTAAATTTTTGTTCAGCGGTAATGGCGCAATTACACTCTCCACATGTAAGAAGATTTCTGAATACAAAGAGCTTCTCGCCTCGCTTCATGGGATGGGCTCGTTGCTTCATCACTTCCTGGCAAGTATCAAAAAGTTTCTTTGTAATAGCAGGTTCATGTTTGCCTTCGTAGAGCTCACCATTGAATTTAAATGCTCCATAGTAGAATGGGTTATTGAGCAACATTTGAATATTGGAATAGGTCAATATTTTTTGACTTCTGCTCAATAACCCTTCTTTGGTGATAACATCTCGGAGAGTTTTAAAGGAATGGTAGCCCGTAGCATACAACTCAAAGACTTTCTGGACGAGGCGATATCTTTGAGGATCAATGATCATCTTGTGATTAAGTTTGTCATTGAGATAGCCAGTTGGTGCTACGCCAGGATATTCGCCTCGTCTGACTTTCTGTCTCAATCCACGCTTCACATTCTCCGAGAGATTATCTACATAGTACTTGGATTGCCCAAACGCAATATTGAGCATGAATTTGCCTTGCGGGGTTGGCTCAAACCAAAAGGTGCAGAATTTTAATTCTCTGATCTTAGCGAGATCAATTAAGTAAATGATCTTTCCGCCATCTACACTATTGCGCGCAAGTCTATCGGGATGCCAAGAGAGGATACCTTGAGCTTCGCCTTTTTCTATGCGCGAGAGCATGTCATTAAAAATGGGCCTACCAGGTTCTTTAGCTGTTTGTGATTCAATTAAGGTATCTACAATATCAAGATGCTCTCGCGCTGCAAATTCACGAAGTTCGGCGATCTGGGCCTCAATAGAGAGGATTTGACGATCAGGCTCATCGGTTGATTTGCGCGCATACAAAAAATATTTTGTCATGACAAACAGTATACCAAACAAGAAAAAGCTCGGCTCCACAGATTGTGTACAATCTGTGCTGAACTTTATTCAGGAACCCCCGTCTCAACCGGCGGGAGATCCAGGCCACGCCACGCGGAGCGTGGCTCCTCCCCACCGATTCGTATCCGCATTTCAGAGGCGGCGACGGGATTTTTGCGGATTCGGGGATTTTTTCAAAAGTGCTGTCTCTCCTAGAAAAAGTCCGCACTTACTTCCGCGAACATCCCCAGGATGATGATTACTAAAAAGGTGCGTCTGCCGCCCACCACTCGCTACAGCGAGCGGAGCAGGCCAGAGCGGTCGTATCACTCTCTCTTAATCGCGGCGGTATGAAATGTGGATTGATCCCACCGCTCTGGCCTGCTGTCGAGTCCCTCGACTGGCGTCAGACGCTCTGTTGATGGCTCGGATGCGCCGATCCTCCTCCCTGACCCTCCGCCTCGGCGCATCCTCGCGGGGAGGGGGCGGAAGTTTGTTTTAATGCACAAAATACGATACAATTTACCAATTATGTTCAGTAAGAATTCTTCGAATTCACACGAATACCTCGACATAACTCAACATGAGATTGAGGCTCTTAAGTTTGAATATAACCTTGCCGATGCTCACACCCACCAATCACAGTCACCAACTCAAGAAAAAATCGTGGAACGATTGCCTGACTTATGGCATGAGGCAGAAAAGACAAAACAGGGAGATATGGAGAAGCGATTTATCGAAGCATTCTTTCGGAGTCAACGCCAAAATACCGCACTCACCACCCCAACTATGCTCGTGTACGCCGCTTCTATTGGCATGGTCGCGATTGCAAACTATTTGATGAAGAAAAAGATGAGCGTAGCACTTTTACATCCATGCTTTGACAACATCCACGATATTTTGAAACACATGCATATTCCTCTTGAACCACTCGAGGAAAACTGGCTACATGATTCAGAAAAGATTTATGATAATTTAAAGAAACATGTAAAAGCAGATGCGCTATTTGTTATTGACCCAAACAATCCAACTGGATTTACTTTGACAGGATCGGCAAAGGATCCGGAAGAAACCAAGCGAGGATTTATGGAGCTGTTTCGTTACGCAAAAGATCATAACAAGTTATTACTTTTCGATTTCTGTTTCGCTTCATTTCTACTTCCAGGAACAGAACTCGGAATTTTTGAAATATACAAAGAACTTGAAGATTCGGGAGTGAGCTATATTACGATCGAAGACACGGGCAAAACCTGGCCTCTCCAAGATACCAAGGTAGCGATCATCAAGACGAGCAAAGATTTGCACGACGAGATTTACAACATCCACACGAGCTATCTTCTAAACGTTTCGCCCTTTATTCTCAATCTTGTGAGCCAATATATTGAGGATTCAATCAAAGATAGTTTTGCGTCCGTTCACGACTTGTTGAGTAGAAATAGAGAAACAGCAAAGCGAGAGCTAAAAAACAGTTTATTGGAATTTCAAGAACCAAAGACTAATGTAAGCGTGGCCTGGTTTAAAATAACCGATCCGAACATTAAAGCTACTGATTTACAAAAAGCAATATTAACAAAGGGGGTCTATGTCTTACCCGGAACATATTTTTTCTGGAACGATCAAGAACAAGGTCAGCACTACATTCGGATAGCTTTAGCTCGTAATACCAATATGTTTGAGCCAGCCATAAAGCTGGTAAGAGAAGCGCTTGATGAGTATGGCAAATAATCCATGACCGAAGAACGACCAAATTTCGAAGTAAAGAATGATGCGGACGGCACAATATCTCGCCGCAAATTTCTCAGAAAAGCGGCAATAGGTATTGGAGGAGCTGCCGCTTTAGGCGTGGGCTTAAAACTGGGTTTAAAAGAAAAAACGACTCCGATCAAAATAAACACGCCAGAAATCAGCCCCGAGGAATTGAAAAGAAAAATCACGGGAAATAAATCATATTTCAAAGAAACCTATGGCATTACTATCGAAGCGGGAGCTACGATAACTAAATATGATGGAACAGAAACGAGTATACCCGCGGGAGACTTGAAGCCAGAAGAGGTCTTAAACGGAATGGAGGCAATAAAAAGTGAGTTGCTTAAATATCCACCAGATCTTATTAAGGAGTGGGTTCATATCACATCAATTAGGCTTGTTAAAAATCTTATGGCGTCGCCCAATCAATATGAAGAAAAACAGGATCCTTCTAATCCACAGTCTTACTCGATTTCTCAAAAAGATCGATACGATGTTGCCTTTGCATTTCGCATTAATGACGCAGGAAAAATTAAATTACAGTATAATGGGGCCGAGTTCAGCGATCGAAATGAAGTTTTAAAAAATATGCCGGAAAAACTACATCAAATGATTTTGGAATTAGCCGTGATGAAAAGTTTATCGTTAGAAGGGATCAGTGAAGATAAATTTCGGATGCAACAACGATCTATGATTCAAAAGATGAGTTTAGAAATGGCAACAAAAGGAAAGTTAAACGATAAGTTCTGGGAGGATTTGAAGACTGGGAAAGTTGATGAGAATTATTTGGAGACACAACCTCAATGAAAAAGAATGAAATAAAAGGTTTGTGGATACCTATCGTTACGCCCATGTATAAGGGGTCATATGACTCGGAGTCTATGAGTAAATTGATAGCATTTGTTGATCCATACATGGATGGATATGTCCCTTGTCTCAGTACAGGAGAGGGAGCTTTTCTATCAGATAAACTTTGGGAGGAAGTCATATCTGATCTGCGGTCAAAAACAAAGAAACCCATTATTGCTGGAATTAAAGGCAGAGAATTGAGTGAGATTCTAAAATTGGCAGATAAAGCAAAAGCTCTTGGTTGCCAGGCCATTATTGTTCCTGCTCCATCGAACAACGAGGAAGAAAGTTTGAACTTTTTTTCAAAGCTCGCTACCAAAAGCTCCTTGCCGATTATGATCTACAATACCGAAACTGCACATTTCAAAACTGTAGAGGCAATTCAAAAATTGGATCAAATAGAAAATATTATCTCTCTCAAGGATAGCTCAATGAATATAGATTTTTTCCAAAAAATGGTAGGACTACGAAAGGCGGGTAGTTTGCACATGACAATATTGCAAGGCATAGAGCATAAGCTCTTGGACTCAAAAGGATGTGATGGATTTCTTACCTCACTCCTGAACAATGAACCCGAACTTTGCAAAAAAATGTTTGAATCATACCCAGAAAAGTTACAACAACAGATTATGAGCGAGTTTTGGTGGCAACACAATCTCGGGGGAGAGTGGTTTATCACATTAAAAGCTATGTTGTATAGCAAGGGAATTCTTCGATCTGCAGAACAAGTTAGTCAGGTTGTAAAACTATGAAGAAAATTGTTTTTGACAACAGTATTCATCTCGGCCAATTTTCCATCACTGATGAGTCAATGAGAATTGCTTCAAAGAATTCTCAAATTATGATTTCCGAGAAGTCGAATGATGAAATTATCGGCGTTGAGAGCTTTAACGAGAATACGTATTCAGATGATACGATCTGGGGTATTCCTCGAGAGCCGCAAGATGTGTTTTATAAATTCATGGATGTATATCACACGCTAAAAAATGTAGATCGAATTGCGCTTTCGAAAGAGGATACGCGAAAAGCTCTAGAAATTTCGGAAAAGCTGGGCATTCAAATTTCAAATGCCTTAACATGCGCAATCGCAATTCGTGTTAAAGCGGAAGAAATTCACTCTTTCTATTCGGAGTTTAAAAAAATAGAAGTTGCTGAACTTCTTGCATCGGAGAGCATCATCTTAAATAACCCAAGTATTGAAATAGAGAATAAGTTTTCCGAGGATAATCTAGAAAAGTATTATCAAGATGCATTAGCTAGTTTCCGAAAACATGGGATTGATTTGGCTGAAAAGTTTCATGTATAATTTCCATCACCAACTGCAACAAGGATTAAATTGGAGTACCGTAGCTACTTATTATTCGGGGAAGTTAAACAAACAAACTTCCGCCCCCTCCCCGCGAGGATGCGCCGAGGCGGAGGGTCAGGGAGGAGGATCGGCGCATCCGAGCCATCAACAGAGCGTCTGACGCCAGTCGAGGGACTCGACAGCAGGCCAGAGCGGTGGGATCAATCCACATTTCATACCGCCGCGATTAAGAGAGAGTGATACGACCGCTCTGGCCTGCTCCGCTCGCTGTAGCGAGTGGTGGGCGGCAGACGCACCTTTTTAGTAATCATCATCCTGGGGATGTTCGCGGAAGTAAGTGCGGACTTTTTCTAGGAGAGACAGCCAAGTTGAGACAGGTTCGGCTTCCGAGGAGCCTGAAAATTATGAATAAAGAAAAAGTAATTTTACCACCAAATTCTATTGAGGTTGAAGGACCTATTATTTTTCTTGCTGGTCCAATACGGGGTGCACAAGATTGGCAAGGTGAAGCGATAAAAATAATTCATCGAATTAATCCGCAGATAAGTATTGCTTCACCACGGCGTGAATATCTTGATGGTGAGTTTGTCTACGAAAGACAGGTAGATTGGGAAACCAAATATTTGCGAAGGTCAGCCAAGAACGGTGTTATACTGTTTTGGCTTTCAAAAGAATTTGAGCATGATCATGGTCGAGCATACGCCCAAACATCCAGATTCGAACTTGCTGAGTGGAAAATGAGGCATGAACACGATGGTGCAAAATTGGTTATTGGTATCGAAGACGGTTTTACCGGAGCACGATATATTAGAAGGAGATTTTCTCAGGATTGCCCAAATGTTTTGATTCTTAACTCGCTAGAAGATACATGCAAGAAAGCCGTAGAATTAACAATAAAAAGTCAATCCGAGGAGGGTCAAAATACAAAATAAAAATACACCCCCGAAAACCTAAGTGGGGCCTAGCTTTTCAAAAATCCCAGTCCGAGGAGCATAAATTTGCAATAATATATGAATACAAAAAAGTTTGAAATAATTGGCAAAGATTTATCAAATGAGGAGAGGGGAGTGTTTTCTGAGCGTGTCAGAGAGGGAATAATTAAGTCTGAAGAAAGACTTGATGGAGAACTTGAGAAGACAGAATTAGAAATAAAAATGGTAGGTTTGATTAATAAATATCTGAAACAGGAACTAGCGGGTTTAGATTTGGAATACGAAGAAGTTCGGCCGAATCAATTACACGTTTTTTCTCCAGAATCTTTTGAAAAACATTTTCCCGGCCTGCATTACAATGCTTTTTATCATTCTGCTAATGACCAGATTTATATAAGGAGAGGCACACAAGCTAATGAATTAGAATATTTTAAACAAGTTTTCCACGAGACTATCCATCTCGTATCTTTTCATAAGTTTTTAGTTGATAAAAAGTCTGACCGAACAGGAACTTATAGGCTTGGATATGCCAATACAGACCCAAGACTGGAATCCGACACATTCAGTGGCTTGAATGAAGCCGTTGTTGATAAGATAGCCATGGACGCTACTTTCAAAAACAATAAAGAAATTATTTCCACTCTCGAAGCGGATAAAGACAAACAGACGGTGACAACTTGGTATCCGCGACAATTAGAAGTCCTAGATATTATATTAAGAAAAGTTGCTGCTGTTAGCGGAGAAGATATTGTAGAAGTTTGGAAGAAATTTAAATACGGAGAATTCCATGGAAATATGATGTATTTGCGAAACATAGAAAAGGCTTTGGGTAAGGGAGGGCTAAGGATTATTGCCATGCTTCCTGCTGGCCGCTCACCAGATGAATTATCTTTAATAAAGGACATCATGGGTTACCTGAATATTGACGATAAAAAATCTAGAGAAAAAATGGCACAGCAAATTTTAGATAAAAATTTAGAAAAGCAATTAGTTCGAGTAGGTTCAGTTCGGCTGGGCTCACTGCAAACAAAATAACCTATATGGGGTCTGGCTAGTTGCCGTAAGCGGCCGTAAAACTTGAGTTTTTTGTTGGTTTATTGTATAGTTAAAATAGATGAGAAACAAACGTGACAAGGAACAACAAGAGTTAAACGAAGCCCCGGTTACTCTAGCGGTCTTTTTAGAGGCGTACAACAAAGGCCTTCCTGCGGGATTTTCCCGTGCCACAGTCAGGACATTAAGAAAGTTTCAGGAGGCACATCCTACGTTTTTTAAGGGAAAAGATATGTGGTCAATTGACCGACATCGTAAAAGACTGTTTGATTGGTTGTCCTCAAATACCGAGTAATTAAGGCCAAGGCATCTATGGATAAAATTGAACAACATGCACACCAAGAAGCAAAAAGTTTTTATGGCCTGGGAATCGCTCCCAGGCTTTTAGATATTCTCGAAAAATCTGGTTTTAAGTCGCCGACGCCGATTCAGGCACAGGCGATTCCTGTGGCAATTCAGGGCAAAGACCTGGTCGGTATAGCTCAAACAGGTACTGGCAAGACCTTGGCGTTCGGTATTCCCATGCTTCAGCGTTTGGCCCAAATTAAAGGACAGGGGCTGATCGTTTTGCCAACACGCGAGCTGGCGCTGCAAGTAGATGAGGCTCTTGCGGGAATTGGCCGAGACATAAAGCTGAGAACCGCAGTATTAATTGGCGGCATGTCCCTTGCTCCACAGAAACGAGCCATCATGGGTAAGCCCCATATAATTATAGCTACTCCTGGTCGTCTTATAGATCATCTGCAGCAAAAAAATATTAATTTGAATGATATTAAGATTGTGGTCTTAGATGAAGCCGATCGAATGTTGGATATGGGGTTTGCTCCACAGATAAGTCAAATATTTCGTTTTCTGCCCAAAGAGCGCCAGACTATGCTTTTCTCGGCTACCATGCCGCCGGAGATTATGAAGATGGCCGCCGGACACATGAAGTTGCCCATACGAGTGGAGATGGCACCGGCGGGCACGACAGTTGAGCGTGTTACGCAGGAACTTTTTATTGTCAGCAACGTTTTAAAGTTCCCGCTTTTGAATAAATTACTAGAAAGTTATCTTGGCTCAGCTCTTATATTTACCAGAACTAAGCATGGTGCCAAGAAGGTTATGCGCCAGCTAAAGGCCGTTGGTATTGGTACCGCAGAGATACACTCTAACCGCTCTCTTGGCCAGAGGCGTGAAGCGTTGGAAGGATTCAAGTCGGGTAAATATCGTACGCTAGTGGCTACCGATATCGCTTCGCGCGGTATAGATGTTAACGGTATTGAGCTAGTGGTAAATTATGATCTGCCTTCAAGCCCTGATGACTATGTTCATCGCATCGGCCGAACGGCGCGCGCTGGCGCCAGTGGGCATGCGGTTACATTTGCCATGCCGGACGAGCTCAGAGAAATTCGTGCCATAGAGCGTCTAATCCGCATGAATCTACCATTGTCTAAATTGCCTGAATTGTCGCTCATAGGCCCCGTCCCAACGGCAGAAGGAGAAAGAGATTTTGGTTCCGCTCAGTATCAACCTGGCCGCCACAGGAGTAATTTTTCTCGTCGCAGTTTTGGCGGCCGCAGTAGGAAGTTTCGATAAATTTCGAGGTGAGGGTTACTATGGCTGTTGGAATCCGCATAAACAAATATTTGAGAGATAAGGGTCTGGCATCCAGGCGCGAGGTAGATAAGCTCGTTAAGGACGGACTGGTTTTTGTTAATGGAAAAAGGGCTGAAAACGGCATGCTTCTAAACGAGACGGACGATGTTGCGATAAAAGGTAAGCCTAAAGAATATCAGTATCTAGCTTATTACAAACCGAGAGGGTTAGCCACTCAGGATTTTGCCGACAGAACGAGTGTAATAAAAACATGGAAAAAAGATGGACTTTATCCGATAGGAAGACTAGACAAGGAATCAGAAGGACTTTTGATATTAACAAATGACGGCCGTTTGGCCAGGGAAATTTTATCTGAAAATCCAAAATACGAAAAAGAATACATCGTTACGGTAAAAGAACATTTACGCGCGGGCATTCCGGCAATTTTTGAATCGGGGATGCAGACAAGTATTCTAGGCAAATTATTACCCGCCAAAACAAAAATTATAAGCCCCACAACGCTCCGTGTTATTTTAAACGAGGGCAAGAAGCATCAAATAAGGATAATGCTTAATGACCTGCACTACACGATTAGCTCGCTTAAACGTGTCCGCATCGGTCATATAAGACTGGGTAATCTAAGGCCTGGGCAGACTCGATCAGTAACTAAGGAATTTTCTTTTTAAGTGCTATGTTAATAGATAATGTAACAATTAGTGTCCGGGCGGGAAACGGGGGCGATGGTAAGGCTGCGTTCAATAGTAATATGATGAGCCTCGGACCAGTCGGTGGAGATGGGGGAAAAGGCGGCGATGTTTACTGTGAAGGAGTTTCAGATTTGAGCGCGCTCGCTCAATTCAGAAATAAAAAAGAGGTTAAAACGGAAAACGGCGGAAACGGCAGAGGGCAGTCCGTAGATGGGACGGATGGTGACGATTTGACACTTAAAATTCCCGTAGGAACAGTTATTACAAATATTGAAACTGGAGCAGTTTCGGAAATTGTTAAAATTGGCGAAAGGGTTTTGATTGCTCGGGGTGGCCGAGGCGGAATAGGTAATTTTAAATTTCGATCTGCCACCAATACAAGCCCCAAGGAGTTTACCAGGGGCAAGCCGGGAGAAGGGTTTACGACACGCCTTGAGCTGAAACTAATAGCTGATGTTGGGCTTGTCGGTTTGCCTAATGCCGGCAAGTCCAGCTTGCTCAACGAACTTACAAACGCCAAAAGCAAGGTAGCAAATTATCCTTTTACCACGCTTGAGCCAAATCTGGGCGTTTATTATGAACTCGTGTTGGCCGATATTCCCGGGCTTATTGAGGGTGCCTCAGCCGGCAAGGGTCTCGGGGTGAAATTCCTTCAACATATTGAGCGGACAAAAATAATTTTTCACCTGATCTCGACAGAATCAGAAGATCCTTCAGCGGAGTATGCTATTATTAGAAAGGAGCTTGAGAGCTATAGTAAGGAGCTGGCCGCTAAACCAGAATTCATTTTTATAACTAAGAGTGACTTAGTTAGCGCAGAAGATCTAAAAAATAAACTGGTGGCACTAAAGAAAATAAGCAGGAACGCTATTGCCATATCAATACACGATGAGGCAAGCATAGCCGGAGTTAAAAAAATATTAAACAAGATAAAATCAGAAAAATAGTATTTGAAAACTAGAATTAAAAAGAGCTAAGATTCATTATATGAAAGAAGTTACTCCCGCAGATATTACTCAGAAGTGGCCGAATAACCTGGTTTTGGTTAGACACGGGTTGTCTGTTTATAATGAGGAACGCGAGCTTATTAATCGTGGCGTTTTGAAGACCTATTCTTCCAAGATCAAGAGTTTACGCAATGCAGACATCCCGCTATCTCCTAAAGGTAAGGCTCAGGCCAAGAAAACGGGAATATTTTTAGCTAAAAAGTACGGCCATTTTGATATTGTGTTTGCGTCGCCGTTTAAGAGGGCTTCCGATACGGCTAGGCTCATATCCCAGAGCTTGCCCAAGACCAGGCTGGTTACCGAAGAGCGGATACGCGAAAAAGAGTTCGGCATATCTGACGGTATGACCCAGGAGGAGATTAAAGAGATTTTTCCTTACGAATACTCTCGCAAGCTCAAAGAGAAGAAATATTATTATCGGCCGATAGGCGGTGAATCTTACCCGGATGTTAATTTGAGAATTTGGGCGTTCTTGAGCAGTTTAGTGCGAGAGTATCCGAAGACGAATATTCTTGTCGTATCTCATTCGGCGGTTATGCTTTGTTTCCGCAAAGTTCTTGAAAAGCTGACTGAAAAACAGGTCATGGATATTAATCAAAATGACGACGTCCAAAACTGCGCGATCATAAGTTATAAGTTTGATCCGAAACTGAAACCCAAACCCAAGATGAAATTAGATATTTATAATAAGATTGCTTGGTAATTATGGAACCTGGCGATAAAACAATTAAAAAAGAGGGGACCGAAATACTCATTTCGATATCGCTTAAAAATGGTAGCGAGACAGAGCGGATAGCGCAAAAAATGCTGGAAGATCTATTGGCCAAGTATAAACTTGATAAATGGATACGTTGTCATGATGTGCTAATTGAAGAGGGGGCTCGGGCCCATGCCTTTCCAGTCGTAACCATTAGCGAACGTAAAACAGAGCCATCGCTCCTAATTGGAAAGCGGTGGCGCTATAGATCAAATTATTAAAAAGTATTTTCCAGAAGTATTATAAATTAGATCATAGTGAGCGACCTTATTATTTTATTGGTTTCAGGGTACTTAGTCGGCTCGATATCGCCAGGTTATTTTTTTGGCGAAATAATTAAAGGGGTCGATATTCGAAAATTTAACCGCCTCAATACTGGAGCGACAAATACATATCACGTTGTGGGACCAGTCTTCGGGATAATTACCGGCGTAATAGACTTTGCTAAGGCACCCCTGGTTTATTATTTTGCGGTTTCGGGTTTATCGGGCTTGTCTGTTTTAAGCTATGACTTGGCGATTTCTGTAGGTTTAGCGGTAGTTCTGGGACACATTTTCCCTTTTTATCTTGGCTTTCGCGGTGGCAGAGGCGTGGCATCTCTTTATGGGCTCAACGCAATAATCCTGGTACCGTTTAATAACTTTTCTTTTTACTCGCTTACCCTATTTATCGGCACGGTTTTTTATTCAATAGTCATTTCCCAGCGGCCGGAAATTAAGGAAGCATTGGGCGAAGCGCCGGCCAGGAAATTTCTTAAATTAGGCGGCCTGATTTTCCCGCTAGGGCTGCTTATTATTAGCCAATCAACTATGGCCTGGATCGCCGGAGCTGGTTTCTCGACAATGTTTTCATTCGATATTCTAAGATTTATGTCGCCACGGCTAAACGAGCGTTATCTGCGCTTAAAGAGTTTGGCTAAACATAAAGAACTAAAAAGATTTTCCGGCTATACGCTGTTTTTCTTCAGCATTTTTATAATTTTTGCTTTTTTTGACAAAAATATTGCCATTTTAAGCACCATCGCTTTTATAGTCGGTGATATTTTCGCGCCATTCGGTAATGTTTTTTCAAGTAAAAAACTTGTAGGTGAAAAAACTTGGGGCGGGGCTGGACTTGTCTTCCTAATGGCCGTCGTGTCTGGTTTCTTTTTGAAAAATTTGGTCTTATCGGCGTTGCCTGCTAAAATAATAGTAGGCTCGGCATTCTCGGCTACTATCCTGGATCAGATGGCGTTTAAAATCGATGATAATATTCTGGTGCCGATCGGAACCGCCGTCATTCTAACATTACTATGGATTCACTGACTTTTTATATTTTTCTTTTTATACATCTCATTTCTTTGATAGTTGGTTTTGGCGCGGTTTTAATTACGGATTTTTTCGGTCTTTTGTGGTTGCGTAAACAGGTATCCACAAAGTTTATGGTTGAGGCTAGCGGGTGGGCAAAAACACTTATCTGGCTCGGCTGGTTTGGGTTAGTTTTTTCCGGCCTGGTTTTGATAACCCAGAAGGGCTATGTGGATAATCTGACGCAAATAAAACTATTTTTCGTGGCCATGATTGGAGCTAATGGGGTTTTTCTTCACAAAATTCATATAGCGCTTGAGAGGCTTGGCAACGCTAACATGTCTTCACGCCTCAAGTTCCGTATTGTCGTTGCCAGTATTATCTCTCAGGTTGGCTGGTGGGGTGCGATTTTTATAGGATTTATTCACCGTCATTGGCGGCATAACATTTCTTGGCCTGATAATCCGTGGCTTTATATGGCTATAATCGGCGGAGCTTTTATGGCACTGCTTCTTATTGGAGAATTGATTTTTGGTAAAACAGCCAGAAAGAAGAATGAGTAAAAAGAGTCTGCCTATTTTTTTAATAATAGCAGCCTTAGCCGCTATTTTAGTTTATTTAAAAGTTATACCTCTGTCTGGTTTTAGTCTGGATGAAATTGAAAAGTCTGGAGACACAGTTATTGAAAATATAAAAAAAGAAATACTGAATCCGCCACCCTTGCGGGCACTAAGAGAGTCTCAGCAAGCGCTGCTTACTCAGGTCGGAACTTTTAAGTGGACTAATATCCAACGGGCCAATAACGGCTTAGCACCACTGGCCGAGAATACCAAACTTAATTCTGCTGCTGCGCGCAAGGTTCAGGATATGTTTAATCGTCAGTACTTTGAACACGTATCGCCGGATGGTAAAAACATCGGCGATTTGGTTGAAAGTGTGGGTTATGAATATATAACTGTTGGCGAAAATTTGGCACTTGGCAATTATAAAGACGATCAAGAACTGGTGCAGGCCTGGATGGACAGTCCAGGTCATCGGGCCAATATTTTAAGCACAAAGTTTACTGAAATCGGCGTGGCCGTTGGCAGGGGATTATTCGAAGGCAAGCAAACATGGCTTGCGGTGCAGGCCTTTGCCTTGCCGCTATCCGCTTGTCCCCAAGCCGATACCTTACTTAAGTCTCAGATTGATTGGTTGGAACAGCAAATAGCAGAGCTTAAGGTTGAGGCCGACATTCTTTTAGACGAGATGGATAGTTATAAAAAACAGGGCGGTCGCGATGAGTATAATCGTTTAGTTGAGGAGTATAATGCCCTGGCCAAACAAATTAACGAAATTGTTGCTCAGGTTAAGGGCTTGGCTATTCAGTATAATGACCAGGTTCGCGCATTTAACGCTTGCATCGCAGGTTCTTGACAAATACCATCTCTTCAGGAATCCAGCGACTCATTTTATTTTTTAAAAGTTTTAGAATAAGATATGAAACAAATTTTATCAGCGGTTACGCGAATTTTGCAAAATAGATTTTACTTGGCGGTCTGCATTGTAATCGCCGCGATAGTTTTTTCTTTACTTTTTTGGATTCAGGTTAAAACTGTGCCGGGTAACGATAGCCGACTTCAAATTGCCGTTTTTGGCTGGAAGGATTGGGCGATCCTGGCAATAATTGCTATTTTAAATTCAATTTTTATTACAATTGAAATTTACGTCTTCAATATTAAGCGTCAGTTTTTACAAAAAATAAGTGGCAGTGTCGCCTTAGTTGTTGGCGGGGCCGGGACTTCATCTGGCATCATGGCCTCTATTTTCAGTATCGCCAGTTGCAGTCTGTGCGTTAGCGCCATTTTTGGGTTTCTCGGAGCCAATTCCGTTGTTTTCTTGATTAATAACAGGGGATATGTCGTGATTGCAACTTTTGTATTACTCCTGTTGTCTTTATATTTGAGCAGTAAGAGGTTTGGTCAGACTTGCAAAGAATGTCAGATAAAATTATAATCACAGGATGGAAGAAAAGACTACAACAAACGAATATTTAATAAAAAAAGAAGAAAAAGAAAAGGAGGCTCAGGTCAGAGACAACAAGAAGAAGATGCGTAGTGCTGGGCGCAAGGCTATTGTACTTATTGTTTTATTTTTGGTGATCTTCGGTATTTACAAGGCTTTTAGCAGTAAGGCGTCTCTACCACCTGGACAATTCTTTGAAGCTCAATCTCGGGAGCATATAGATGTCGGCGCAGCTCATCCCGCATACAACTCTAATCCGCCTAGCGGCGGCTGGCATTATAATGTGCCGGCTCAGACAGGGATTTATGACAAAGAATTGCCAGACGAGCAGATCATACACAATCTTGAACATGGCCACATTTGGTTAGCGTACAAACCAGATCTGGCGCCTGAGCAGATTGAGAAACTGGCCGAGATTGCCAAGGATTACGGTTCCAGGATCATCATGACTCCGCGTGCTACCAACGATTCACCGATTGCTATTATTGCCTGGGAACATGTTTATAAAATTGACGCTGTGGACGAAACCACGGAACCACAAATCAAGGCTTTTATTGCTGCCTACCGCAATATTGCTGGCCCGGAACGCAATATTCCGGATTCTGGATTTGGAGATTTCAGAGGTAAAACCAGTGTGCCTTCTTTAGCGCCAACGCATAATGATTAGCCTTATATAATACAAATAGACCACAAAACCCAAAAAACTTGACTTTGGTCAAGTTTTTTGTTATTATTATGGTTAGCAGTAAAGTAGTTGGGCTGAGGCCCAGAAAGGAGAGGAGCTTATGGCTTCTCAGAGACCCGCAAAAAACCGGCAGAACCGCTTGAAGCGGGCGCAAAACCGCCTTCATCAAGAGGGGGGCGGAGAGGGCTCGGGATGGGCACGTCGGCAGGCGGCCCGACGATTCGGCCGCCGCAACAGGGCGGCGAGACGGAACAAGAATCGTTCGCAACACTACCAACCCAAGTAGTGCCACGCGAGTGATCTTCGGGGGCGGAGCAATCCGCCCCCCTTTATTTTTATAAATTGCACTCCTTATCCGCCACTGCTACAATGAGTGTATGCTAAAACAAGAAATACAAAATTTTTCTAAGCAGCTAGATTACGAACCGATAATAGAGAATATCAGTAATTTTCATAAAAAGAACAAATTTATCGTCTGCGGAATGGGCGGATCTAATCTTGCCGCCGGCATTATTGAAGGCTGGAGGCCCAAACTAGACGTAAACTTGCACCGTGATTATGGATTACCAGACATGGAAGTTGCTGAGCTAAAAGAGTATTTAATAATTGTCAGTTCTTACTCTGGTGACACTGAAGAAACACTGTCTTCGTTCAATGAAGCCCATGCTAGAGGGGTGCCGATCATTGCGATAACTACAGGTGGTAAATTGCTTGATTTGGCTCAATCACAAAACTACCCCTTTATTAAATTCCCAAAAGTTAATAGTGGCCCGCGTCTTGCGGTAGGCTATAGTATTAAGGCGACGCTCAAAGCGATGAGCGAAGAAACCCTTCTACATGATATAAGCGATACGGGTAAATTATTAAATACCGCCAGCCATGAATCCATGGGTCGTGATATTGCCCAAAAATTGCAAAACAAAATCCCATTAATATATTCGTCAGGAAGAAATGCCGGGTTATCAAGATACTGGAAAATCAGTTTTAACGAAACCGCGAAGCTACCGGCATTTTATAATTTCTTACCCGAGCTCAATCATAATGAGCTCGCCGGATTCAATTCTAAAATTTTTGATGGCAAACTAAATCACAAATTTACTCCTATTTTTCTGAACGATCCCGATGACGACCCAAGAATACAAAAAAGAATGGCCGCCAGCAAGAAAATTCTAGAAAATAAGGGATTCGACATTGTCAATTTTGACTTATCTGGCCCCTCTCTCTGGCATAAGGCATTCGCTAGTATCCTAACTACCATGTGGACCACATATTTTCTAGCTGAATATTACCACGTCGATCCAGAAGATATTTCGATGATCGAGGATTTCAAGAGGCTGGTAAACTAGCTAAGTTTTTGTTATAATTTAAATATGGACAACATCAAAAAAGTGGGTTCGGCTGACTCACCACGAGGTACACCGAAGGATGTCTTTTTGCATCTTTTGGCTGTGGTAACGCTGTATGTCAGCG
>MGJI01000005.1 GCA_001794195.1 Candidatus Yanofskybacteria bacterium RIFCSPHIGHO2_01_FULL_44_17
TGTAAAGTCTTGCTGCTAACGACTAGCCTGACCGGACAACCTATCAAATCGGCATCGGCAAACTTCTCACCGGCAGTTTTATCCGTCCGGTCGTCATATAATACTTCCGGTCCGCCGTGCGATAATTTTTCGTAAAACTCGTTTGCCGCATTCTCGGCGCCGGTCAAAGATATCAAGTGGAATCTAAATGGAGCAACGGCCTCCGGCCATATAATACCGCCATCATCATTATGAACTTCGACAAGCGTTCCCATTAAACGGCCGAGCCCGATACCATACGCTCCAGTAACCACGTATTTCTTCTCACCCGACTCATCAACGTACTGAAGGTTAACGGCCTTTGAATATTTATCGCCGTACGGAAATATATTACCGACCTCAATTGATTTTTGCTCTACGACTTTGCCCTTGCACTTTGGGCAATGATCGCCGTCTTTTAACTTGGAGATTTCTTTGTTCTCGGCGTATTCGCAATCACGACAAATATAAATCGTATCCTCGCCGACGCCTGATATAACCTGAAACTCATTTGTCGTATTAGATGTAAAAACCCCGCCGGCAGCCAAAGTATAAATAGCCTTCAGCCCGCACCTATGAAAAATCTTATGGTATGCTCCCCTAACCTCCTCATAATAACGCCCAAGGTCTTCTTCGGAAGTATGGAAACTATAAAGATCCTTCATCATAAACTCGCGTCCGCGCAACAAACCGGACTTGGCACGCGGCTCATTGCGAAACTTAGTCTGTATTTGATAAGCAGCAAATGGCAGGTCTTTGTACGAGCTGACGTATCTGGAAACAATAGCTGTCAAAATGTCTTCATGCGACCAGCCCAAAATAAAATTAGCCTTCTCATCCTCTTTGCCTCGAGCTTCAAAACCGATTTCAACGTCCCAGCGTCCGGTTGCATCCCAATACTTCTTCTCAACCAGCGCCGGCATGAACATTTCGATGCCACCAATTTTGGCCATTTCTTCTCTGATAATAGCCGCAATCTTCTGCATCACTCGCCACCCAAGAGGCAAAAATGTATAAATACCGGCTGAATTTTTGTAAATGAATCCTCCGCGCTCTAAAAGCTGCGCGTTAACGCTTGTTTCGTCCTTTGGATTTTCGCGAGTAGTTTTGGTAAATAGTTGGGAAAGTTTCATTAATATATAATTCTAGTAAAGAACTAATACTTTGGCTCCTCTTCTACCGGCAACCTAGGACATCGCCCGCCGGGATGCCAATATTCAATTCTTTTAAAATCTTCCGGAGTTGGCTTTGCACCCTCAAAGGTAATGGTCGAAGCGCATCTGCTGCCTTTTCGAATTATTTCAGCACATTTCGCACATTGATGATCTTTTTTGGTTTCAAGAATTGACGCTCGCCAAAAGCCTTCACTCATATCCCATCTAAATTTTTTAGGATCCCCGTTATCAAAAACATTTTGGCCAATACCTAAACCTAATTGTTCCCTTTTAGCTCTAATCATGGTAAGCCTTGAATTCAGAAAAACTTAAGTATGTCCTTGGTTGTTACATAAATCATAAGCATAATAAGCAATGCGAAACCCACAGCGTTAATTGTAGCCTCAACCTTACGCGAAACCGGCCTACCCTTAAGCTTTTCTATGCCTATAAAAAGTAATCTGCCGCCATCAAGCGCCGGAAAAGGAATAATGTTCAAAACGGCGAGGTTAACAGAGATAAGGGCTGTAAATTGCATCAAATAAGTAAATCCGAGTCGGGCAGCCTTACCGGTAATTACCGCGATACCAACTGGACCGGAAAGCTCAACACCGGCACTTCCTGTATAAAATATATTTTTAATAATCGTGGCATAACCGAGCACCGTATAACGGAAAATGTTAACCGTATCCATCGCTCCCCTACCTATAGCTTCGTACCATGAGTACCTGACAATACCGGTAGTGGCTAAAGATATGCCCAACGCTCCTTCGCCTTCTGGCGGGTTCGCTCTGGGGGTAATCTTATTTTCAATCAGATCTCGTCCATTTTTTGTAAGTAAGATAACTTCTTTGCCCAGATTTTTATTAATAAAATCCTGCACTTCCGTCACACTTGATGTGCCTAGCAATTGTTGGCCGACGCTAAATCCGGCTATCTCATCAAGAGGCTTGAGGCCGGCCTGCTCAGCCGGGCTATTGGGGGCTACCTGTATTATCTGCACCTTTATATCTTTAGCCTGTCTAACTGATACGTCATCTATCAACCCCACTCGCAAGCCCACTGCGTTGCCAATAGCGAGTAAAACAACAGCCAATAAAATATTCATGACCACTCCAGCCACAATAACGCCGGCTCGCGTCCTAACTTTGGCCGAAGCGAAACTTCGCGGATTGTTCTGCTCCTGCCCGTCTTCGCCCAAAATTTTAACAAAGCCACCAAAGGGTATCAGGTTGAGTGAGTAGAACGTCTCACCACGCTTAATGCCAAAAAGCCTCGGCGGGAAGCCGAAGCCGAATTCCTCTACTTTCATCCCCGCCCTTTTTGCTAAAATAAAATGGCCCAATTCGTGGACTAAAACCAAAATACCCAGAACGATTATAAAAATAAGAGTGGTTAGCATTGCATTAATTGGTAACTTGTTTTAATACTAGCATAAAAAAATAAAAAAACCACGCTAACGTGGTAATTTATTGCTTCATGATATTCCGCCCCTGGACGGAGAAGAAAATAGTAGAATTTGCAATTGTTTCAATACTGAAGTGGCTTTATTTGATTCTTCAACGAACTCAACACACTTTTCATAACCTAGCAGCACCCTGAAAGCGAAGTTAAGTCCCAAGTTAATTGCCCTTAATTCACCCGCTGAAACCTTAATGCTTCTGCCCTGCCTGAATTCAGAATCCCGCTCTCTCATCTTTTTATCAATAATTTCAATGAATGCGCGGGATTTCTTTTTTGACCAATTATTCGCATGACTGCCCCAATCTATTTGTTCGTGGTTTTCATAAAAAAATCTGAAAATTTCCACGAACCTTCTGTACATTGGTAAAAACCGGCTTGAACCGCTCTGAGATAAAATACTAGTTGCATCCGAACTGTCAATAATAACGAAATTGAAATCCGCCAAAAAAGCAAGCTCGCTTTTAGTTTTACTAACCAGCCCAAGAATGCGCAAAAAGTCAGTATTTAAAGAGCGCCCGACTAATTTATCCAAAACTCTATCGTAAATTTCTCTCTGGCTTGGAATTAAAGATTCTTCTTTAGTGCCGCCTCTTAGATGCCGATTAAGAATTTCTTTGACCTCAGCCTCTGTCATCGTAACCGCCTAAAAATATAAAAGAACTGCTTTCATGGTCCTCTTTTTTATATTCGACGTCAATCCGAAGCAATTTTAAATCAGGCCATGAGTTCCTGCTCTTTTTTCTTTTCGAACTCTTCAATTTTTTTATTATACTCGTCCACCATCTTTTGAAGATCCTCTTTAGCCTTAAACTTGTCATCCTCGCTTATTTCGTGCTCGTGCTCCATGGCCTGCAGTTTGTGCCAAACTTCTTCACGAACGCGGCGTATCTTAACGCGCGATTCCTCGGTTTTTTGTTTGAGCAGTTTGATAAATTCCTTACGACGCTCTTCGGTCAGAGACGGTATATTAAGCCGGATGAACGGCCCATCAACTACAGGGTTTAGTCCAATATCACTTTTTCTAATAGCACCACTTATCGCTTCAAGCACCGCCTTATCCCACGGCTGGATTACGAGCGACCGAGGCTCAGGCGCGGTAATTGTAGCCAGCTCCTTCAGGTGCATCCTCTGCCCGTAAGCATCTACAACAACATCCTCGACAAGTAACGGCGTCGCCCGCCCTGTGCTTATGCTTGCAATATCATTTTTATAAAAATCCAAAACCCCTTCGAAACTCCCCTTTTTTTGATTGATTAGGTCTTTTATATTCAAATACACAAGGCCCTAGAGTCACCAGACTGCAGAGCTTATCAACTACTTATAAATTACAACAAAAACAAAAAACCTAAAAGATCTTGACAGGTAATCCACTAATTGCTAAAATATAAAGCAGATCTTTAGATAGATTCTTAGAAAAAGGTGACTACAAAATGAAATACGACACGACAAATCTGGTTGAAAGTACACATCTCAGAACTGGCCACATCGCATATTATGATGACTACCGTCTAGAGAGCGTTCTTTTGCCGCCTTTTTTAAGTAATGTAAAGACAAGCCGTGGCCGCCGCTGGGCATTGCGCAACCCGCGTCAAAGCAGGAGCTCAGATAGTGGAGCAAAGACTTATATTTACATATTAAAGGCTAGGACCAAGACCGGGGCCCTCGCTGCCGCAGCTATATTGCTAGGCGTAAAATCTGTTCAATTCTTTGATGGAAAAAAGGTTAGTCGAGGATATCTTGTAGTAAAAACTTAATTGCCCCAATTGGGGCTTTTTGTTTTTTATCAAAAATTATACACAGCGGGGGCGTAGCGATTTTTAACACGGTCAAATTGCCAAAGAGAGTAGCAGCTCAGGCGTTCGCAGAGCCGGAAAACAAAACGTTTTATTACAATTATAATTTTTGAGAAGCTACAAAGAAATCAGGAAATTTTCCAATGCCAGCCGATGATTGTATTGCGGTTTGTTTACAATTTCATTCAGAGCTAGCAGGCCACTGAGCATCTTCTGGGCCTTGGGCTCGCTAAGCCGCGTCCTCAAATACAGCATCCAGTAAAGCACGAGCCGCGGCAATCCCGCCTTGTTTTTCTCGTCGGTTAATTTTTGTGCCGCATCCAGCCTTTCATTAATGTCCGCCTTAGCTAAGTACATTATTTTTTTAACAGCACCCTCTATTTCTCCAAAAGAGTCCTCCTCGATAATCCTCTTGACCAATCCTAGTCTGCCATCGGCAAAGTCGGCAAGGAATTCTTTGTTAGCCTTTGACAACTTCGCCTCCGCTAAAACCGATTCCATTATAGTTCGCGGATGCGGAAAAAATTGTATCTCCTGGCAGCGCGAAGTAATGGTCGGCAAGAGAGCCTCCGGACAGGCGGTTACTAGAATTATTATTGATGATGCATTTGGTTCCTCGAGAATCTTAAGCAAAGAGTTCTGCGACGTCTCAGGCATTAAGTGAGCATCGTCAATAATAATAAACTTATATGCCCCGCCATAAGGTCTGATTGATACAAAGTTCTTGATCTTGCGTATGTCCTCAATCGCAATCGTTTGCCCACTCTCGGAACCTGCCGATGTAATCATCAGAATATCCGGCACGCTGATGTTAGTAATCTTATTTGCCACTTCCACAGCGAGAGTCCTCTTGCCTATCATTTCAGGTCCTGAAAAAAGATAGGCGTGACCCAGCTCACCGCCTTCAATCGCGCGCTCAAAAAGCTTTTTATTTTTTTCAAAACCTATTGTGCGCCAAGAAGTTGCCATGGTCACAAAAAAATACTAGCATTATGTAAGTTCTTATAAAACTGTGGAGACAACATGATAACAATGACACCGACAGCAATTAATAAGGCTATCTCTGCGATCAGCAACTCAGCGGCTGAAGGACTTAGAATCAGCGTTGAGGGCGGTGGCTGCTCAGGATTTCAGTACAAAATGAGCCTACTAGAACCTGGCGAAAGGCCAACCTTACTGGATAAGATTCATGAATTCGAGGGGCAAGCGCCTCATGGCTCAAGCGCAAAAATTAAAGTTTTTATTGATCAGGCAAGCCTGCTCTATCTGGACGGCTGCGAGATAGACTATGTTGAATCTCTTGAGGCTTCCGGATTCAAGTTTAATAATCCAAATGTCAAATCAACGTGCGGCTGCGGCGCCTCTTTTCAGCCATAAAACACTCGCTTACCGCGAGTTTTTATTTTAATGAGTCGAGAAGTTCGCGGGCAATGATCTGCGCAGCATCCGGCTTGGCGAATTGCTTAATTTTCTCGGAAATCGCTACTCTCCCTTCATGGGCATTCTCTATTTCATTTATCAGAATATGTGGCGTAAGATTATCTTCTTCGATAACAATCGCTCCGAACTTAGCAAATTCTCTGGCATTGGCAAGCTGATGGTCACCGGCAGAATTCTTAAGCGGCACTACGATACACGGCCTGCCGACCGCAGCAACTTCGAAAACACCGGCTCCGGCACGCGAGACTATTACGTCAGCGGCCGAGTAGGCTAGGCTCATTTGCTTGATATCAAAAACCGAGTAAAGCCTGTAACTATCAGTAATAGTCTTGCCGTAAGTACCCTCCCCCTCTTTCACAATATTTAAAATCTGTCCGCTTACCTGATCATAATTTTTGGAGCCGCACTGATGAATTATCTGGAACTTCTTAGTAAGCTCAACCAACGACAACAGTAAGGCGTCATTTATTATCTGTGCTCCCTGAGTAGCACCGGTAATCAATACAACCGGTCTGGCCGAGTCTAAATTAAAGGCTGCGGCCGCCGTTGATCTTTCAGTAAGATTAAGTATCCCCGCTCGCATTGGAACGCCCACGAGTTCTGTTTTTTCTTGTCTAAAATATTTCTTGGCACCTTCAAAGGCTAAGAATATTTTTTTTGCCCATTTGCCGACCCACAGATTCGCTTTGCCTGGTATTGCGTCAGATTCATGGATTACCACCGGAATATTAAAAATTCTGGCTGCTAGTGCGGGAAAAAATGAATCGTAGCCACCTTTTGAAAAAATAATATCAGGCATATATGCCCAAACATGAAATATCGCCTGAAGAAAACAAACTGGCACCTTTAATATATCAATAAAATTATCTGCGCTCACATAGCGACGCCACTTAGGGCTGGTAATCGCCTGGAATTTAATTCCTATGACTGCGGCCATATCTCTTGCCAAGCCATCCGCTCCCAAAAATTTCAAATCTAGTTCAAGTCCTTTTTGTGCCGCTGCTTTTTGTAATTCCTCGGCCACGGCAACAAGCGGGTAGACATGCCCGCCGGAACCGCCACCAGTTAGTAAAATTTTAATCATATTTAGCTAGACTTAATTCCCCTAACTAAATTATACACCCCGTTACAAAATTCTGAAACCCACCTTGGTCTATGTTTTCTTTGTTTTCTCATATTTAAAAACTACTTAAACGATTGTTCGCATAAATTTTGTAACGGGGTACACCTTCTCCTTAAATTTAGTCACATCTCTTCGGTTTGATGTTCTGGGCGGGCACATTACAGCCCACCATTGACACATCTAGTATTTTTAGATTATAATGAAAAGGCTTAGTATAAGTAGCGGAGGGGTGTCATGCAAAAGAACTTTAAAAATAATACTTGGGTGTTATGTTTAGCGGCCATTATTCTTTGTATCGGCGCGGCCTTTTATGTAGCTCGGCCTCAAGAAGAAGTACAAGGAGCAAAAGCATATGAGCTTAGCCCTAAATTCACAGATAGAGAGTATTTTAAAAGAGATAGCTCTGGCAATAATTTAAGATGCTATAATCATGATTGCGTTCCTCTACTAGCGACACCAGCCCCTGGTTCAAAACAATAAGTACTGCAACAACGCCCTCCGGCGTTTTTTTATTTAAAAAACAAAAGACGGACTATCGTCCGCCCTTACTGTCTCCCGTCACTTTTAATAACCGGCGGCAGTTCCTCCCGTTTTTCTCTTATTTTTTGCCAACGACCACTACGCCTGAGCTCAGAAAGCGTCTTGGCGTCATTTTTAAGTGGAATTAGAAAAACTGCCGTAGCAATATAGCCCAAAATGGCCAGTAAAATAAACACCAGCTCAAAGCCAAATTTATCCGCCAAAACCGAACCCAGATAAGCGCTAACGCCGACGCCAATACCCAGAGCTATATCTTCTAGAGACCACTCGTAACCTGTTCGTCCTTTATCAATGTGATCGGTGAATAAAATTCTCCAAGCCGGCACTGCCATTGAATTAGCTAAGCCCATCAAAAATTGAATCAGGTAGATATGCCAGGCTAAAGAAGACAAGATATAGAAAAGTGGCAAAGTCGACATCATAAAAGAGCCCAAGATCATAAAATAGTATTCGTCTCTCTCGCCGTTAGTCCTATCCATGAAGCGCGACAAAGGAACGGTTGTTATGGTTCTGGCAATCCAATATGAAGCCGTAGCTAAACCAATGACCCTTAAAGAACTGCCCTCTATACCTTCTAAAACAAAGACGGCAAAAATTGGCGCTAAAAGACCGAAAGCAAAATTAAGAAAAAAATCAGAAATTACAAGATGACGAATTACTCGATTAACCATCGCGAGTTAAAAATTTATAAAATTTGTAAAGTTCATAAAGTTAGACTGAGTAGCTAAATGAACTTCTTACTTTACTTGCGGCAATCCGAGACCAGAACCATTATCGTCTTCTGGAGGAAGAAGATCTGTTGCTAAAGAATGCAAAAAATTACGAGTGGCCGGTCCTGGCTCATCGGCCCCTGTCTGCCAATATTTAGCGGCGAGACCAGCAATAAACGGTGAGGCCATAGACGTACCGGAATGTATTACGTATCCGCCGTTAGTCCATGTTGATTCTATATATTCTCCGGGGGCGGCAAACTCAATATCACGATCTTCTATAACATTCGGGGTGGTATCTTCGTTGATGCCCCTGGAACTCCAATCGGTTATGTCTAAAAACTTGTTTATTGCGCCTATTGCCATAACCGAAGCATAGGCAGCTGGGTAATCAATACTATCTTCAAACGGACCGTCATTGCCGGCCGCCGCCACCAACAATAATCCTGCATTAGCAGCTGAATCAATAGCATTTTTAATAAGTAAAGATTGCTGATTTGAACCAAAGCTCATGTTAACGATATTAGCGCCTTCGCTGACCGCCGTATTCAGCGCTGCCGCAATGTCATCGGCGTAACAAGAACCATTATTGCCGCATACCTTGTAAACAAACAACTCCGCCTCCGGCGCGATACCAAATATGCCCTCTCCATCAACTCCAGCATCGGCTGCGACAATACCCGCCACATGCGTGCCGTGTCCATTTTTATCTTCACACTTACCATTAATAATCGGGGTTCTCTGATTAGTAAAATCCTTGCATTGAGAAACTCGCCTGGCCAAATCAGGATGCGAAGAATAAATACCAGTATCCAAAATTGCAACATTAACACCCGTCCCTCCGGACGTAGTCAAAATATTTGAATCTCCATAAATCACTTCGACGCCCCACGGAGTTTGATCAGATGGCTGATAACGAGTGGTCACTGGTGGCTTACCCCTACCCTGGACTGAGTGTGACTCGGCGTTAGTTGGCTTATCTGTATTTGTCTCTGGGGGCGCAACCGCTTCTTCGGGCAGGATTTGCAAAACTGATACGGGCTCTATTTCAACACCAAACATCTTCGCAAGACGGATCTGGAAATCCGAAAGCTCCGAAGTAAAACCAACATCAAAAACGTGCCTTACTCCAAAAGCATTTTTCCAAAAACCCTTAGTTGACTTAATTAGATACCTGCCGCTGTCAGCAGAGGCAGGTGCGCTAGGCAAAAACAGCAAAAAAGCGCCAAAAAGTAAGCAAAAAACCAGTTTTTTATGAGTAACCATTGATTGAAGTTAGTATACCACAAAAATGAGCTTTTTAACAAATCTTATCCACACCTAAGAACCGCCCTTGGATGCTGGCAAATCAGAGTTCAAAAGCGCCAATGTCATCCAAAAAATCAGACTCCCCTGCTGGAGAGTCCAGAGGAAGTGGTCAAACAAACCAACAAGCAAAAACGAAAAAGTGAAAAATAAAAAAGAAAAGGTGGCCAGTTTTTTAAAATCTCCATCTTTGATAAAGCGATAAAAACTAAAGAACAAGAAAAGAAGGAATGCGCTCAAACCGATAAAACCGGTTTCGCTGACCATAAGCAGATAGATATTGTGCGCCGGCTGATAGGCCATGACCGGCAGATGTTTAAATTTAGCCATCATCTCAGGTATGAACTGCCCGACACCCACGCCTATTAACGGATGGCTTGCCGCGGCCGAGCCGGCAATTTTATTGTAATAAATCCTCTGAGTAACCGCTTCTTCTTGCGCCGATATGTGAATCCGAGATTTTACTTGCGGCCAAAAAATAATTGAAAACAGGAATAAGATCGCCAGGCTGACTACAGTCAGAACAACGATTCGCGACTTAACTTGAGAAGCAATGTCTTGGGAGTTTCTTTTGAAAAAAACAATCAGAACTCTTAAAACCACGCCCAGCCCCCAAAGTCCGATAACAACGCGCGAAAAAGTAAAAAAGAAAGCAAGCAGAACAATCGCATAAACAGCCATCAACAGACTCTCTTTGCCAGCTCCGCTTAAATAGCGGCCATTGCTGTTTTTGTAGAGATAACAGTAATAAAAGTATAAAGCAAAAATTGCCACGAAAAGCCAAGCCGCAAGCACATTGGGGTGCGGGGTCGTACCATAAGCACGCATGTACTTGATACCGTCGGCAAAAAATACTGCAACTCCTGTCGCATCAACCGACAACGGGCTCTCGCCCAATAAGCGCAGGCCGAGACCACCCTGTTTAATATACTGGGTAATTGCAACCATGGACTGGAAAAATCCGGAAACAATTATGATCAGTAATAAACTCCTGAAATCGAATATCACACTACGGCTTGACCTAAGGTAAAAATAAAAACCGATAAATTCTGTCAATTTAATTAGCTGATAAAACGCTAGCCCGATAAAATGGGAATTAACTATAGAAATTAAGCAAACTATAAAGAAAAATAGCAGCCAAGCGGCCGGACTAGATAATTGCTGCCGTCTAAGGACATGCGATGTCGATAAATCTAAGGGCATGCGATGTCGATAAATTCGGACAAGCCACAATATAAAAAGTGCTCCGAGCAGAATATCAGTCCCGTATAGAGACGCACTGGTCCACTGATTGAACGGCTTGGTCCAGCTATGCAAAATCAACCGCGCCTGTATCGGTATCGAAAATATAAGTAAATAAAAAAATAGTGATTCAATTTTTATCATATTGCCGCTCTGCTACCACTAAATTTTACATGAAAACTTACTATTTGAGAAACAATATTCGCTGGGGGCGGGGCCGTCTTGAGCTCATAAGCTTTGCAAC
>MGJI01000006.1 GCA_001794195.1 Candidatus Yanofskybacteria bacterium RIFCSPHIGHO2_01_FULL_44_17
GGCGTTACCCCGACAGTTGTTATAACTGTCAAGAATTCTGGTAACTTAACCGTGGCAGTTGCTCCAGCCACTCCTACCATAGCGGCAGTATATTGGGGACAAACCGGCGCGGAATTCTCCAAGTTTAGATTTACTGCGACCGATGAAGGCCAGTATCTGGAGAAATTGAACTTCTTTACTCTTAATACTGTGGCTGACGTGACGGCAAATGTTGACAGCTTAACGATGACTTATAAGAACAAGGCTGGTGCCACTTTGACCGCCAACGGCACCTTCAATAACCTTGGTTCCGCGTCATTCGCCTTTAGTGGTGATAACAGGCCATATGTACCGGCTGACAGCTCTCTGGATGTTACCGTCAAGGCCAATATGAAGACCAAGGCCCAGGGCGCAACCAACGCCGTGAACTTCTCAATTGACTTCTACGGTGGTGGTACCGATGAATTCAGGGCAATTGGTGAATCGGGGACGCTAACGGAAAACAATGATGCCGATCTCGTAGACAGAGCTGGCAATGACATGTATGTCTACAGAGTATTTCCGAAGTTTACCAACTTAAGCGCTTCAAGCGGCGGTAATGCTATCGGCGGTAACAAAGAATTAGTCAGGTTTACCGTTGAGGCAGTCGGTCTTGCAGACTCGAAGTTGTTCTTTGATGGCGGCCTAGCTCTCACCGGTTCCGGATCAATCTTGTTTGACATCATCGCTTCAGGTCAGACAGATTCCAACATGACTATTACCTTCTATGGCGCTGATGACGGATTGATTTATGGAACTGATGTCGTAGAAGCCACGCAAACCGATTCTGGTGATATCGTAGCTTCATTGAGCTTCGGTTCAACGGGCACAGGTCGAGATCTTGAGCTTTCCGGTGGTTCGTCCAAGACGATTTACGCGACTACCACATTTGTGAACTTCGCCCACAACGGCGACAACTTCCAGATGGTGTTGCGTGATGAAGCTGGCCAGGTTAACTGGGTGGCTAACTCTACCGCAGCGGCAAGCGATCTTGATACGGCAAACGTTGCAAACGTCTTGAAGTCACTTCCGCTAAACGGAACCTCGTTTGTCACGACCGGTCTCTAGTTCTAGTTAAGTTCGACTGTCCAATCCCTTGCAATTGGGCCTAGCCGAAACGGCAAAACCCCACCTTATGGTGGGGTTTTGCTTTTATCTAATCTAAGGCCTTGCGATGTTCTTAGTGTTTCCTTAGACTTGAGCTCGGTTAGGCAATGCCTTATAGCACCGTCAAAAGAGTGGATTGCACGGTTTGCGAGCAGTATAATATAGTAAAACACTGCGAGCAAAATCCACGCTTTTGACGGAATGCTGAATTATCGCTGGTAATTCGAATGGTGATAGAAGGCATTGCTAACCGAGCATAGAAATTGCTATATTTTTATTATGCAAATAACTAATTTTTTCCGCCGTTTTTGGCCAATTCTAGTTATAGTAGCTGCCGCTGCGGGGGTTTATTTTTTTAATCTGCACAACCCTCTTTTCTGGGACGACGATGACTGGATAATAAACAATGCCTTTGTGCATGATATTACCTGGGACAATGTTAAATTTTGGTTTACCCATAACACTCTTGCCGGAGTGGGTCTTAAAAGCAACTACTACAGGCCGTTTCTGTTTTTTACTTATGCCATTAATTATGTGATATCCGGAATCCAGCCTTTGTCTTGGCACCTCGTTAGCAATCTTATCCATATCGCCAATGCAATTTTGGTTTTCTTCTTGCTTAAAAGGTTCGACTTTGGTAGCTCAAATTCTTTAGAGGTTCAACCTCGGGGATTTTTGAGGTTGAACCTCGGGACGCTAACAGCTTTTCTGACGGCGCTGGTTTTTACTATTCATCCGCTTCAAACGGAAGCTGTAACCTATATAGCTGGTAGGGGAGATTCACTGGTCGTATTATTTATGCTTCTGGCGCTTATCCTATTCATTAAATCAAAAGACAGTCCATCCAAATCTTGGATATACAAAACAGCATCTCTAATCTCGATGGTTGTTGGCATATTAAGCAGAGAGACTGGCATCATTTTCCCGTTTCTTTTGCTGGTTTGCTATGTCGCGTTTATTTCCGTCGACAAATTTTGGACCTCAACAAAAAAGGCGCTCAGGGAAGCATGGTTATATTTTGCCGTGGTTGTTATCTATGGCATTTTGCGTCTTACGGTTCTTAACTTTCAAAACACTCTCAACTTCTATGCGGCGCCGAATCTATATTCCGAGAACTTGTGGTACCGCATGCTTACCTTCGTGCATGTTCTTGTTGATTACCTTCGCCTGCTGCTTGTGCCGACCGGTCTTCATATGGAAAGAAGTATGACCGTGCACACCTCCCCGTTCCAGTGGCCGGTTTGGCTAGGAGTTCTGATAGTCGCCGGACTTGTTTGGTTGATTTGGTATCAGTACAAGAAGGGCAACAAGGAATATCGCGTGTGGCTGTTTGGGGTAGGTTGGTTCTTTATCGGTCTTGGGCCAGTTTCAGGGATTGCTCCCATCAATGCCGTTTTATACGAACACTGGCTTTATCTGCCGATGATTGGAGCTTGGTTTATTGTAGTATTCTATTTGGCCAAAGCTCTTAATTATCTAAAATTAAAATCTTTAAAGGCGCCCTACATAATATTGGTTGCCGCTCTTGTCGTTTATTTTTCCTTATTTGGTTACCAAGCCGTTAAACGCAATATTCTTTGGGGTAAGCCGATTGAATTTTTTCAGGATATTTTGAAATACGAACCGCAAAGTGCCCGGGTTAATAATAATCTTGGCAATTTGTACTTCAACCAGGGAGACAGGGCTAAGGCGCTGGAGTATTATAGGCAGTCGGCGGAAGTTGAGGACATTTTCCCTCAGCCGCATTTCAATATAGGCGGCATACTGCAGACTCAAGGTGATATCTTTGGCGCCATCAAAGAATATGAGAAGGCGATAGAGATTGACCCCAGTTTTCACTATTCTTATCAAAATTTGCTGGCTCTTTATGCCGGTCAAGGAAACCTAACCAAGGCGATAGAATACGCCGATATTTTGAAACAGTTAAGGCCTAACGACCCGCGTGTTTACTATAACTCTGCCTTGATATATTTGGCCCTAAATGACCGCAAGGCCGTTATAGAAAATCTTAATCGCGGGCTAGAGGTGGTGGGGAGAGATTCCGAGGCCGAGGAGCTCATCAAGCAGTTGCTAGAGAGGATGAAATAAGGCATAATTCATTGAGGCAATCTCCTAAGATAGCTCGGTGGATAATGCCTTCTGTCACCACTTGCAACCCCAGCGAGAATTCTACCACAGAATTTTTTTAACGCTTCGCATGGAATCTACGCTAAAATTCTGGGTTGAGCCAAGCAGTTGGTTCAACCGCCGTCAAAAGTGTGGATTCAGCTCGCAATTAGGAAATTATACTGCTCGATGACCATGCAATCCACTCTTTTGACGGTGCTATAAGGCATTAATCACCGAGCTATGTAAAATGAATAAACAAATAACAATTTGGGTGCTGGCTCTAGCGGCAGGGATCGGCCTAATTTGGTTTTTTAATATTTCAAGAGAGGGATCGCGTGAACCAGAGGTCAGCATCAGTGCTTCAGCTACGCCTGTTATTTCAGCTACCCCCGAACCCAGCCCAGCCGCATCCAGGAAGCCCATTGTTAGCCAGCAGCCGGAAGTTATCAATAAGTACCCTCCGGCAGAATGCACTTTGACCGGCAGCATTACATTTTTATCGCCTACGTTATACGAAAACAAAGACGCCAACATTATTTATAAAAATATTGATAGTGTCGCCCGGCACATCATTTGGGCCGTGTCCCCTGGAGAAAATCTATCCGTGGGGCCCAATCTTTTCGCCAGTTTACCTCTGCCTGACGGCACAGAGGATGTAACCGTAACTTTGCCGGAGAATTATACATCCAAGAACTATACTCTGACCGCTAAGGTTACCTATGGGGTAATTATTAATAGGGACTTAGTAATTAAGGAATCTTCTTGCGTCGGTCAGATTCCCGTTACTGTTAAATTCTAATATGCAATTAAGGCTCAAAAAAAATTATATTGTTTTGATTTTGGTGGTTTTGGGTGCGGCTGGCTATCTTTGGATAACCAATTTTCAGTTAGTCAAAAAGATTGTCGGCTATAATGTACCTCAGACTACCCAGTTGCCGGTCGGACCGGGAGTAGATTTTCTTAAAGCGCCCGAAGGATTCAGGGTATCGGTTTTTGCCGAAGGACTGGCTGGCCCGCGAGTGATCGCCTTTGATCCAAGGGGGCGGGTGCTTGCAAGTGTTCCTAAGGAAGGCAAGGTTTTAGTTTTAGAAGACCAGGACAATGACGGCTTCGCCGAGATCAAGCGCGTTGTATTACAGGGACTGCGTCTGCCGCATGGTTTGGACTTCTATACCGACCCCAAGAGCAAAATTGCTTATTTATACGTAGCCGAAACGCATCAAGTTAGCCGTTTCGTTTATAATGTGGTTGATGGTTCGGTGCCGAGTGCCATTAGTAAAAATATTGCCAACCTGCCGGCTGACGGGAGGCATTTTTCGCGGACGATTGCTTTTGGTCCGAATTTTAGAAAAGCCCAGATTATAGCCGGAAAGAGCGAAGTTGATACTCAGGTTCCGGTTAAGTTATATATAAGCGTTGGTTCGTCTTGCGATGTCTGCGTAGAAACGGAAACCTGGAAACGGGCGGCGATATTAGAGTCTGATCCCGAGGGCAGTTTCACGGCGGAATTTGCCGGCGGATTGCGCAACAGCGTTTTTTTCACATTCCATCCCGAGACCAAAGAAATCTGGGCCACTGAAATGGGTCGGGATAATCTGGGCGATGAGTTGCCGCCGGATGAGGTGAATATCGTCAAGGTTGCCGATGAGGGCAATAAATTCGGCGCGCGCCGCTATGGTTGGCCGTTCTGTTACGGCAACCGTGTCAAAGACACGACATTTAAATTTGATAAGATTACACGAACCGACTTGTCATCCAATTGTGTCGATACCGAGCCCGCGACCATTGAGCTGCCAGCCCACTCCGCACCCCTGGGCCTAGCCTTTATTACAAGCGATAAATGGCCCAAGGAGTGGCACAATGACCTCTTGGTGGCCTATCATGGCTCTTGGAACCGTAGCGAGCCTACAGGCTACAAAATCGTTAGATTAGACGTAGATAAAAACGGAAAGAGTTTCGGTACTTCGGATTTTATATCTGGCTGGCTTACATCCGATGGCAAGACTCTAGGACGACCCGTTGACCTAAAATTCGGCCCCGACGACGCCCTCTACATCTCCGACGACTCCTCTGGCACAATCTACCGAGTCGTGCCCCGGTAAATTGATTTTAGCTTGACCTTACATCCGCCGTTCTGCTACGGTGGAGGCACTCAAGATTTAACGTGGCGGGAGGGCCACCTAGATAGGCATGCGATTATTGCAAAAGGTTTTGTTTATTACCGCGCTATTCGGCGGTGTTTTGTTATTTGGTCGTGGCGTTTATGCTGATACGCCTGTGGGCGGGTTATATTCAGCGAATCAGCACTGGACGTTGGCAGGCAGCCCATACATAGTTGAAGGTTTTGGCGAGGGAGTTGTCATACAATCCGGCGCAACCCTGACTATTGATCCGGGCGTAATCATAAAACTAAAATCTGGTACCCAGCTTTGGGTTGATGGTACGGTTATCGCTCGCGGCACCGCAGAACGGCCAATTATTTTTACGTCCTTCTATGACGACTCCGTTGGTGGAGATACGGATGGCCTAGGTCTGACTGCCGGTTCGCCCGGTGATTGGTGGAGAATTGGCGGTGGCCTTCCAAGCGGTAATCCGCGATTAGAATTTGACTACACTCAGGTTCGCTTCTCCGCTCATGGTTTTGATTTGGTCTTAACAAGTTTGCCGATTACTGTAACGAACAGCGTTATTGAAAATGGCGGCTATGGTTTCCGACTGAATCAAACCGGTAGTGATTTAATAATTGAGAATAATGTTATCCGCAACAACGGTTATGGTTTTTTCCTTAATCAAATTAACGACTCCTCTAATTTTATAAAAAACAACATCGTTTCCGGCAACTCATTCCGCGGCGCCTACAACCAGACTCCCGGTGTCCCAGTCGATATGCGCAATAATTCATGGGGCGACCCCTCCGGCCCGCTTCATCCGACCCTGAATCCGGACGGTTTGGGCAATCAAGTTTCCGACGGCATCATCTTTGACCCATGGCTTGAGAAGGTGACAGCTCCGCCAACAAAAACCCCGGTTATCATCGTGCCGGGGATTGCAGGAAGCGAACTCAAAGATGGCGGCGACTTAATATGGGCTGATCTAGATCAGATGTTCTTTGATATTGGTGATCAGTTTATTACCGAAAAGTTGGGATTAGACGAAAGCGGACAGCCAGTGAACACAGAAACCCAGGTTGGGGAGGTGATCGAAAAGATTTTAGGCGGCGTGCCCATTCTCAATATTAATATTTTCGAAGCATTAACACTGCGTCTTTTCGGCACTGGTTACGTATTAAACCAAGACATATTCTTTTTCCCTTATGATTGGCGTCTAGATATTAATGACACGGCCTCTGGCCTTGCCGATAAAATTGAGCAGGTAAAATCTCAAACCGGTGCGGAAAAAGTAGATATCATTGCTCATAGCATGGGCGGACTCTTAACCAAGGAGTATATAAGGCAAAACGGCAAAAGCAGTATTGATAAGCTAATTTTTATCGGAACGCCACACATCGGTGCTCCTAAGGCCGGGAAAATCGTTCTTGCCGGTGACAGGATGGGCATACCCTGGTTAACGGCGGCAAGGATTAAGGAGATTGGCGAACACTCCGTTGCCGTCCATGAACTTTTGCCCAACTCGTCGTATTTTATCGTGGCCGGGCCGTATATTAAAAATTCCGATGGCGATTTACTGGATTACGGGCAAACAAAACAACTGCTGATTGAGCAAGGTTCAGCAACCGATGTTTTTAATGCCGCTGAAAACTTTTTTACCCATGGACTTGAAAATACTGATTTTACAGGTATTGACGCTTACAATATTGCCGGCTGCAAAAACGAAACTCACGCCGGCTATCAAACCCGCGCAGATGGAACGATTGAGTTTATCAAATACCGCGCCGGCGATAAAACCGTGCCTTTGATAAGCGCAAATGAGATTTCAATTCCCATTGAAAATAAATTTTATGTTACCAAGGGAACGCATGCCGAGCTTCCGAGCCGGCCGGGAATCCGTAATTTAATCGCGGATATTTTAACGAATCAGCCGTTGACCAACTATGAGAATGTGTCTGCGGATAGCTCCGTTTGTGGCATAGAAGGACAGGAACTTATTTGGCGAAGTCCGGTTGATGTCCACATTTATGATTCGCAAGGTAGGCATACCGGGCCGATAGGCAATGATGCTATTGAGTATGGTATTCCTGAAATTGATTACGAAATTTTCGGACACGAAAAATTCATATTTGTTCCTTCCGATGCCGAAATATATCAAATTATTGCGCATGGTCTGGATGCTGGCACATTCGATCTTTCCATTCGCCAAAATGATAACGGAACTGTGACAGGGGCATCAGTTTTTAATGACATTCCGGTTACTGCCTCTTCTGAAGTTAAGCTGGTTTTAAGCGGTGGCAGCATAATCAGCAATATCGAAGTTGACGAAGATGGAGACGGAACCTTTATTCCTGTTCCAGCCACATCATTTTTGAGCAGTCTTGAAGCAGAAGACACCACCCCGCCGGATATTGTTATTGTTTCTCCGACTTCCAAGTCATATGAGCGTTCGGAGGTTTTGCCGATAGATGTTTTGGTCAGCGATGATAATTCTGGTTTGCTTACAACGGAGTTCATGCTAGATAACAACGTGGTTTTATATCCAAGGATTGATTTGTTTTTCTACTTTTTGGGTTCTCATTCCTTGGATGTTTCGGCGATTGATAGGGCCGGTAATACTGCAACCGCAAGTTTCAATTTTCAAATTATTGCGACCATTGATAGCACCATATCCGACATTAATCGGGCGTATGAGCTTGGTTGGATAAAAAAGAAGAGTGTTAGAAACGGCCTTATCCAAAAAATATCCGAGTTGTCGATATCCGCATTTATCAAACAGCTGGAAAGAGAGTATGCTAAGGGTAGTATTAATGAACGGGCCTACAACTTGCTCAAAGAAGATGCGAGTTGGCTGTTAAATAAGTAAATGGTCAAGAAATATTTATTTGTAATTTTTGGTCCAATTGTTTTAGCCATATTAAATGGTTATGTTTCAAGTTATTATTTTTTTAGTTGGGGTTACGACAATAGAAATCAAATAAGCACCGTCCTGTTCGGCCTATCTTTAATTGGTTCGGTGTTTGTTGTTATTAATAATGCTAAGGGTTCTAAAGAAAAAATCTGGTTCGCAGCCGCTGGCTTTATGTTGGCTATCAACCTTTTTATTATCTACGCCATTCGTGCCCTCTCCAATTTCGGTTTCTAGCCGAACCTAAAACACCAAGGAAGCTTTCAAAAATAAATGGATTTTTTCGATGCCCAACAAGTTTTATTGATTTACCGTTTACTTTTTATTGTGGGCGGCCTGTTTGTTTCTCGCATTATTCAGGTTGTTTTTAAGAGAATAAATAGGAGAACAGACGTTCAGGATCGTAAAATTTTAAGAAAAATTGTATTCACGTATTTGTTTATATTTCCGCTTCTTTGGATCGTTTTTGCTGAGTTTTTCTTGGGCATTGAGGACATTTTGATTAGAGACGGTTACAAATTTTATATACCATTTATTTTCGTATCAATGTTTTGGAGTATAATAACTTGGCTCTGGGTACCGCCACAAAGAAGGAGGAAAAAGCTCATTTATTTTCTAACATTTCTGGCGTACCTTGTGACTATCGGGGTGTTATTCAGTGCGTATAGTCTTTCTCATTTCGGTTTCTAGCCGGCGGATTCTATTTTTTTCAAAAATCCTAGACCTAGACAGGGGTGGCTAGTTAATTTGAGCATGACGCGAATGCCCAATGGCACCTAAATTATTGGCCAACTGAGGGCAGCCCTCGGCAGGGATACAATTTCTTTAGAATTGATCTGAACAAATTAGTAAATGAAATATAATAATTTCCATAAAAAATTGGTTAGATATTCCAAGGACATCCTGGCTATCGTTTTAATTTTATGGGGAGTGGTCGCCTTTTTAACGCCGTTTACGCCGGGTTCTTGGCTTGTCTTTGTGGGGCTGTTCATTATTTTTGGCAGAAAGAAAACTCAAGACAGGTTGGCCCGAATAATTGGCAAGAAGTGGTTTGATAAACTTAAGGTTAAAAAGATATTCGAAGAGATACCCACAAAACTAGACGGCAAAGCATGACAGAAACAATACTCGAAAAACTAGCTAGATTTGCCCAGCGTATCTGGCTTCCGAGATTCAAGAGAATCGAGGATGCGATTGGATATAAGTTGATATTTCGGAATATTCCGAGTGATTATATAAACGGTTGGATGGCCTGTGAAATGACCAAGACCTGGAAGAAGTTTGGGCTTGACGTAGAAAGGGGCGCGAACTATTTCACCATGGGCAGTATTCACGATGGCGAATCCTCCCGATTCGACCCCGACTCAGTGAAATATCAATCTTGGCTAGGAGGATATACCGTAAAGCTGGAGCACGAGGTGAATTGGACACCGGAAGATCATTTTAAACTTGCAGTCGCTGATCAAAACAACTGGCCGAGACACTATGGCGACCCAAGGCCTGTGACAGATATTGAAGGTTGGAATTTTGTTCCGGTAGGCGAGATCCAAATCGATCAACATTCGGGGCAGCTTTACGAATTTGGCTGTACCACGGATGACGATGTTGGAAGTGGCTACAATACAATTAAACTCCGATTTACTTCTGCTTGGATAGCTGCTTCGTTTAATCTTTTAAATCCGGATTTAAAACTAAGAGGCGACGAATTCAAGCCACGGAAGTCTGACAAGGTGTACGGAAGAGTAAGGCTCTTGGGGTATTTTGCTATTTTTGATATCGCAGAGAGGGTGAAGGTCGTGCTTTATGGAAACGGATTTATTGACGAAAGAAAACACGTCAATACGTTTACGGTGTTAAAAGATAATCTGCTTAATGCCATAAAATTCTGCGAGATAGTCGCAGTATGAATTTGGCTAAAATTACTCCAACATTCTCAAGAATGTTAGAATGTCGAGAATGTTATTTCGTTGTCAGTTGGAATTTTTTAATTAGTTCGAAATTTTCGGGGGTTCTTTTTATGAAGATTGCCGTGGAGGCGTCGAGGTAGATTAGCGGCCAGTCAGGGTTTTGGGAAATATGGGACAAGAAGGTTCTGGCCCAGGGGGTCATATCTGTGTGGCCGAAAAAGATGTAGTTGATGCCATACTTCTCGGATAGCTGCTTCCATACTGCCGGGTTCTCCTGCATAGGTTTGTAGATTTTTTCAAAAAATTCGATGCTATACGCCTCCGGCCGGCCGTCTACGAACACCTTGAAATCGGGACTTGTCCCGTTAGAAGTAGGGTCTCTTAGAGACCCGCTAGTTCTAACGGGATACAATTTCCATATTAGGAAACTGCCGATGTCAAAATTATTAAATACCGGCCCGTGAATTTTGTTTTCTTTGACAAAATTTAAAGCTGAACCTGCGCCTACTGGAATTGCCAGGCCGAATCTGTTTGGCCTGCCTGCCCAGCGCTGGAAACCGTTATTGACCGCACTCTTGATTAGGAGTAATTCTGCCAAGATTAAAATTGAGAGCAGACAGGCCTGAACGCCTCGTCTGGAAAGGATTCGTTTGGGTTGACAAGAGGCGAAGTTGAGAGTGACTATTGGTAGAAAAACCAGAGCATAGGGGCCGAAATTCCTGATCATTTTGCCGGCGAGGATTGTGAAAACGCTGGCCGCCAGAAACTCAAACACGATCTTTTTGTGGTTTTTGAAGGCAATAACAAAACTAATGATAAGCACAATCAGCGACAACTCAAATAGATAGATGTCACGCAGCTGGACGCCGTAATCAGTCAGGAAAAATATGTTCTGGTTTTCAACGATGCTGTAGCCGTAATCGCGTAAGATATTAATCGGTGCCAGCGCTCCCTTGATGAAATTGGGATTGATTAGGGTAGCGACGCAGGTGGCGATGAATATTTTTAGAACTAATCGGGCTTGTTCTTTTTGGTAGGCAAGGCGGTCAATCAGGAAAAATAAAAGAAGAGCCGGTCCCAGTGCGAAATAAATATGCATATTGGTCCAAAATATCTGTAAGATCGGCAGGGCATAGAGCCATTTGTGCTCGTTGGAGTATTTAGCGCGCAAAATAGCAAATAAAAAGTAAGACAAGAATAAATAACTGAATATCTCCGGCCTGACGTCGGTCCGACTTGAAAAAATAAACAGTGCCGGAATACCGGCCAGCAAAAATGGCCAACCGCCGGCAGTTTTCGGCAAGGATTTAAAAATCAAAAAGAAGGCCGCGACTATGACTCCGGCCTTGAAAACTATTAGGCCCTTAAGACCGATTAGGCCATTTAGCAAATAAAAAACCACCTCGCTCAGCCAGTGGTGGTTTATGAAGGGATGGGCCGGTTCGGTAAAAGAAAAAAGATTGGTCTTATAGACGTTTTTTGTTTCCCAAATAATCTGGCCCGATTTCAAATGCCGTCCGATGTCTTGGTTTATCGAGTTTAGGCTATGGACCGATAAAGCGGCGACCAGGACAAAAAATAGAATTATGGCAATCCAGCGAAGAATCCTCATGTTTGATATTGTATCAGAAATCAGCCCACCCCTCATCATTTCTCGAGAACACTGCTTGTCTCCTAATTTTTCTTACAACATCATGTCTTCCTACAAATTATGCAAAACTCGCTAAATTGTCGGACACAGACCAGTTCTCCGTTTGCCGCTTGAAAACTTCAGCTAAAGCTTCGTTTTCTGCGCGTTTTCCGACTAGTCTTAGTGTTACCCGACAATTCTTAACGCTCGCTTTGCTAATTTATCAGTCGACAGATGAATGACGAAAAATTAGAAGACTCGCTTTGTCTAAACTCTCGAAATGACGAGGAGTTTGTCTTCTCAATATCTTAGAGCTTATCTTGACCCTAGCTTTCTAATTTTTGAGGAATGCGACGGTCTAAAACCCTTATTTTACAATGACTTTTGAGGGTTGACTTTGCTATGATAATTTGATATAATTAAGAGTGTAAATTAGCTCTTTTATTTAAGATACTTGCGATTGATGAATGAAGATGAAGAAATACTGAGGGTACCAAGCCGAATGTAAGTCAGTCATAGCCAAAAGCCCTTGATTTGCCAAATGGCAGAGGAGATCTTCTGGCTATGACTGCGACTACGAAGCGGTCTAGCAGAAGCAGCGTGCCCATCAAGGGCGAGCTGCAAAGAGGATATCATGAATGAATATTGGAACCTAGGTGTTGGGCCAGCTCAGAAGTTTGAGAAAGCCCTGAACCGAAACGGTTGTACCCCAGCCGAACTGGACACTTTGTCCAGTGGCAGTCTTCTTAGCCAAGTCCGGCGAGTCATCGCTGGGCAAGCCAAGATCGTCCCAGTCGAACCGCAGATGGACCGCTGGGTTACCATCAACTCCACGACCATCGCCGTTAACCTCGGCGCCACGCCGAGACTACCTTTCGATGGAGCCCGAGTCGAGAGCCACATCGGTAATGGCTGGGCCATCGTCGAGAGGCGGGCGGACGGATTGTATGTGAATGACCACAAAGTCATCCTGCATCTGTCCAAGCGTCAAATAGTCGGTAGTAAGTTCGTCCGAGGCTACGAACTCCGCAGAGAGCTGACGGGCAAGCCCGTCCTCAACGCGAACATTCTGGATGCCCTCTACGACAATCCCCACCTCATTCCCGAGGACTGGAAGAAAGATGAGCATGACAACATCCGCTACATCTTCTTCTGGGGCAGCATCTATTGCGATGTTGACGGCCGCCTGTGTGTCCGCGCCCTCTGCTTCCGCAGCAGTGCGTGGGGCCGGAGCTGCAACTGGCTCGTCGACGACTGGCTCGGCCCCGACCTGGCGGCTTCGCTCGCAAGTGTCTGAACTTGGGGCTTAGCCCCTCTGATCTTTTTGACCCTTGGGATTTTATCCTTGGGGTCCTGCCCGCACGGTAACGTGCGGGCGTTTCTTTTTCAAAAATTCATGATAAGATCACCCTGGTAGTAGGAATATGTATACAAATTGGAAAATAAAATTAGAGAATAGCTTCAATTTGTTCAAGCATGCGGCGGAGGATGAATTTGTGGAGGACGGTTTGGTGGGCTTGGATGCCGAGTTCGCGGCGGAGAGTTTCGTCTCCGACGAGTTTGTTTATGGCTTTAGCAAGAGCTTGTGGATTGGCCGGCGGCACGATGAGGCCGTTCTTGCCCAGCACCACTTCGCCTGGTGGCGAAGTGGTGCTGGGTGAACCATTTTCAATTACTTCAGGATTGGCGCCGACAGCGGTGACTACAACGGGTAGTTTGGCAGACATCGCTTCAAGTACCGCCCAGGGAAAGCCTTCTTTAACTGACGGCAAGACAAAAATATCGAAAGCCTTGAGGTATCTATAGGCATCAACGATCTTTCCTGCAAGAAAAATTTTATTTTCTAATTTTAGATTATTAATTCTAGATTCTAGATTCTGTCTTTCTGGACCATCGCCGATTATAACTAGGTTGTAGGTGTTGGGCTTTAGGTTATAGGTTAAAATCCGGAAAGCGTTGATTAAATACCCTAAACCTTTGGTTGGGTAAAAGTTGGCGATGGTGCCGATAAGCAGACCGGAGTGCAAAAAGTTTGCGTGCTTCTGTGACGATGGCAAGTTCTCATATAGGCGGATTTTAGCTTCGTCTTTTTCTAAAAACTCAAGTTTGTACGGGTCTATGCCGTTGTGAACTAGAATTATCTTTTCGCGCGGTTTGATGCCGAATTTAATTGCTTGGTCGTAATCGTGCTTATTGTTGACAATAATGTAGTCTTTCCACGATGCGCTGATTTTCTCTAACCAGCGGTAAGCCAGTCGTTTCCACCATGGCCATGGGTCGTTGAATGTCCAGCCGCCGATTCTATAGATAGTTTTTAGGTTGTAGGTTGTGGGTTGTAGTAGTTTGGCGGCGAGAGAGCCGATAAAGCCGGCCTTGGAGCTGTTTAGAAATAGCGTATCGGGCTCGAAATCCTTAATGAGTCTTTTGATTTCAAAAACAGCGGTGATGTCACTGAAAACATTGGGGTTCCGACGCAAGTGTTTGGCGGTCAGATATTTTATACCCGCGGGCAGTATAGCCGCGATTTCCTTGTTACCGTCGGTTCCACCGGCCACGGCCAGTTCAAAACGATTGGGATCAAGATGGCCTGCCAACTGTGCCAGAAACATCTGAGCTCCGCCCAATTCCGACTGGGTAATTATAAATAAAACCCTCTTTTTTGGGTTGTTGGTCTGCTGGTTTATGTGGTTGCTTATGCTATCCATTTATGGCAATATAATATAGTAAAATGGAGGGAAAAGCAACACAAAGAATTTTGGTATTTGCGACTAATTATCTGCCCCATATTGGAGGAGCAGAATTGGCATTCCATGAAGTTGCGATACGTATTCCCGAAGTAACTTTTGACCTCATCACCTCTCGCCTTAAAGACCCGTTCGATCCCAAGAAACTTTTGCCTTCCGAGGAAAAGTTCAAAAACGTGAACATTTACAGAGTAGGTTCGGGTTTTAATCTGGCCAAGCTAGTGCTACCTAAAAGCTTGTATCCCATAGCCGCCTACAACAAGGCCACGGAACTATACAAAAAATTCGGCCCGTATAAAAAGATTTATGCCCTGCAGGCTTCGCAGGGCGGCGGAGCGGCCTGGTTGTTTAAGATTTTTAATCCGGAGGTCACGCTCATATTAAACTTACAGGAAGGCAAGGATTTTAAAAAACAAGGGTCGCTGATTAATTTTTTCCGGAGCTTAATTATAAAAAAAGCAGACGCTATTGTTGCCATAAGTAGTTATCTTAAGGAGTACGCCAAAAAAATTAACAAGAAATCCAAAATTCACGTAATACCCAACGGAGTAGATATCGGACACTTTTCAACCGAGTACAGCTATGGGGAGCTATCGGGATTGTCCGATCAGCTTGGGATTAAGCCAGGCGATAAGGTTATTGTCAGCGTCTCACGCCTGGTTCCCAAAAATGGCATCGATATTTTGGTAGAGGCGTTTGCCGAGGTATGTAAACTTAAAAATAAAAGTTATAAACTTCTGTTACTTGGCGATGGGCCGGAAAAGGAAAATCTCAAATCTCAAATCGCAAGCCTCAAACTTGAAAATCAGGTTATTTTTGCGGGGACCGTTGGGCATGCCGAGCTACCTAAATATTTGAAGATCTCTGATGTTTTTGTCAGATCGTCTCGATCGGAGGGTTTGGGTAGTTCATTCTTGGAAGCTATGTCGGCCGGTGTGCCGGTAATAGGAACCAGGGTTGGTGGAATCCCAGACTTTCTAAAAGATCGCGAAACGGGTCTTTTTTGCAAAACTGATAATCCTGTTGATTTGTCCAAGCAAATCTCTCGTATTTTAACTGACGAAGAATTGCGTGCTAAGGTGATTAAGAATGGGCGCAGTCTGGTTGTCGAAAATTATGATTGGGACAAGATAACCAAAAGCTTCAAAGAGCTTTATTTATGACCTCTATTTTAATAGCCGAATACACAAGGCGTTCAAACGAAATAGGCAGGCCGTCTTACGGCCAGATTTTGTCGCAGGGACTTTCCAGCGACTTTAAAATCTATTCTTCCGGTAGTTTTTTAAAGATATTAAGCTTGGCGGGCGAGGTAGATACTATTTTTGCTACCACCCCGGTGGGCTCAGGTTATGCTGCCTATTTGGCGGCAAAGTTGCGGAAGAAAAGTTTTTTGTTAAGAGTTGACGACGATTATGCCTGGAGATCAGCAATTGAGAGCGGCAAGACATATCTTTTGGCTAGTGACTTCCAGAAATTTCCAAAAAAAGGGCATGCCTCTGGCACATTCAAACGACAGGCTCGGATTTGTGCGCAGGCAGATGTTATTATCGTGCCGTCTAAATTTATGTCAGAAATCGTAAGCGGCTGGGGGGTGATGGCGGAGAAAATAAAAATAATAGCCGACCCTATTAATTACGGGCTGACCGATATAAGCAAAGAGGAGGCAAGGAAAAAAATTGGTATTCCCGGTAATTTGCTGATATCTGTCGGGCCGCTTGTTCCATGGAAGGGCTTCCGCATGTTGGTTAAACTGATGCCTCAGCTCGCCGCAATCAACCAGTTTTTTCGTCTGGTTATAGTGGGTGATGGGCCGGAACTAAAAATTCTCAAGCCGATGATCAAAAATCTAGGTCTTGATAAAAAGATTTATTTGATGGGCAGAAAGAGCGAAGAAGAATTGGCTCTGCTTTTGGCGGCTTCAGACGTGTTTATTTTGAACAGCGGTCACGAGGCTTTCCCCAGCGAAACGATAAGGGCTATGATGGCTGGTCTGCCGGTTATCACAACGGCCGTCGGCGCAAATCCGGAGGTTATTGAACAAGGGGAGAACGGATTTATGATTAAGTACAATGATGAATTCAATTTAGTAGAAGCCATTAAAACGGTATGGCAGACTCCGCTACTGCGGGAGAGGTTTATTGAAGAAGGAAAGAAGACGGCGCAGCGGTTTAGTCTGGAAAAAACGATGGAAGAAATTAAAAAAGTTATAGGTTATAAGCCATAAGCAATATGCGACTTCTAATGATATCAGGTGCGGGCGCGAGTTCTTTGGTCCAAGGCAAGCGGGGCGCGTTTTATAGTACCCTTGAAGAGTTCCATAAGTATTGGGAGCGGATTGATGTAATATGCCCCGCTGTCACAACTATCAACTACCAACTACCAACGACCAACTACTTTGGCAATGTTTTTATCCATCCGTCGCCACGGCCGTTAATAATGCAGCCATTGTGGATTTTGAAGAAAGGCCGCGAATTGTACCGTGAACACAAATTTGACTTAATAACCGTCCACGAGTTCCCCCCGTTTTATAACGGAATCGGCGCGAGGTTACTTTGGAATAAAATCCATGTTCCGTATGTTTTGGAAATTCATCATGTTCCCGGATACCCTAAGGCTGCAGGGCTTAAGGAGCGGCTGTATAAAATTGCGATGCAACGGTTCATAAAATACGATGTTGCCAAGGCAAGGGCTGTGCGTGTGGTCAATCAGCATCAGGTTCCTGATTTTTTGACCAATGCTGGGGTTCCGGCCGAAAAAATAAAATATATCCCCTCGGCCTATATTGATCTAGAGACATTTAGGCCGATGCCAGAAGTTGAGAAGAAATATGATTTAGTTTTTGCGGCCAGGCTTGAAAAAAATAAAGGCGTGGGCTTATTATTGGATGCGGTTGCCAGCCTTAAGATCCAAGTCCCCAGTCTTAACCTACTGATTATCGGCGATGGTCCGGAAAGACAGAATTTGGAAGAAAGAATAGAGGCCCTAGGGTTAGAAAACAATGTCATTTTGACCGGCTGGTTGCCAACAGTCGGTGATGTGGCGCGAGCCTATAATAGCGCCAGGATTTTTATCAACCCCTCTTTAAATGAGGGCGGACCCAGAGTGGCGCTGGAAGCTATGGCTTGTGGTTTGCCCGTAATTACAACGCCAGTAGGGTTGATGATTGATGTAATAAAAAACGGTTCACCCAGCACCACTTTGCAAGATAGCAAAGTGGTGCTGGGCAAGAACGGCCTGATTACCAATTGGGAGCCGGAAGATATGGCCAATAAAATCTTGTATTTGCTTAATGACAGACAGCTGCAAGTACGGTTTTCCGCTGCCAGCTTAGAATTGGTCAAACAATTTGAAAAACAGTCAGTAATTAGAAACTACGCTCTAAAATTACGCGGCCCCGTAACCTAAAAGTTATCCACAGAAAAGTGGGCATAGTCAAGTCAGCGGAGGTATAATTAATACATAATATATACCATCTGCTAATACTACGGTCTTTTGGACAGTAGCACTTCTTTACGTATAAGACGATTTTGCCAGACGGTAGGTTTTAATCAAAATGGGAACAAGTTTTATTTTGCCTAAGGCACGGTCAGTTTTTATAATTTGGTCTGCGCTTGTTATTATCGCTTTGATGGCGGTATTTTTTATGTTTTCAAATAAGGCAAGTGCGGCAGATGCCGGTGAATTCGTATTTTTCAGGATTGATAGCGAAATCGATACTTTGATAGCTGATAAAGGTACGTTGTCTCTTAGATTTTCATGCGGTGGCGCTACGGCGGCCGCTTACGTTGAAGATGGTACGGCTTCTGAAAGTACTAATTCAGCAGATGGTATTATAAAACTTGCATCGGCTTCTAAAGAAATGACAGATGCCAGTTGTACTGTTTTGGGCAGTCAATGGGATGGTAGTAAAACTATTCGCGCCTCGATTTCTATAGATGGTTGGGTGGCAAGAACTTGGGAGGTCGTTCTTCTGGCATCTACTACTGCCGAATTTGTCACCAGAGCAAGTGTGGACTATACCATTTTGGTTAATGGCGTAGATGATGAGTTAGGTACTGCTATCACGCTTGATGGTACTTCGGCCTCGGCTTCTTATAGCGGAACGGTTGCTTCACAGTCATACAGCAATTACAGTGGCTCATACAAGAAATATATTGCCGGTTCAACCAGTAGTGGTACGGTTAAGGGTGGTGCCAACGGCTATGTTAACAGAACCTCCGCCGCTCTGACGATTTCCCCCACGGCTTCACAGTCCGTTGACTTCGGCGTAGAAACAGACAGCGGTTTGGACGAAAGCGGATTGGACTTCGGCCACAAAGTAAGAGTGTATGAATCCGGAGGAAGTTTTGCGGATAACAAATTTACCACTGGTGCAGTAACAGCCGGAGATAGTTTTAGCACGACTTGTACAAATAATAGTGACGGAAACTGGTATTGTCCCGTGCCTATTGCCAATACAGAAACATCCGCGAAATTTATTTTGACAGGATTTGTAACTTCGACGGGAACATATACCGACCGAACTGCTGGATCAAGCGCTTCCGATAGCATTGATATTACACCAGTTAGGACTACCCCTAGCGGTGGTGGTGGAACACCCACGCCCACGCCGACCCCGACTCCTACCCCAAGTCCTACGCCTGGCGTATCTGTTTCGCCAACCCCAACTCCAGGAGTTTCACCAACGCCCACGCCAACTGTTGGAGTAAAACTATATCGCAAGGTAAGCGACCCCAAGGTTTATGTTTTAGGCGCAGATGGAATGTTGACCTGGGTTAGGACGTTGGAAGAGTTTAATGCCGCTGGCTATAAGTGGTCTGATGTCCAGTTAATATCCGGTCCGGAATTCGCAAAATTTAAACAAGCCTCAGTTTCTGGTGCCAAATTGTTGCGTCAGGAAAATAACCCTAAGGTCTATGCCCAAGGTAATGATGGAATTTTCCGATGGGTGAAAACTGCACAGGAATTTAATGGCAAGGGATATAAGTGGGAAGAGATCCAACTTGTTTCTGCGGGGGAACTTGCTGGATACGTGATTGGCGGCAGAATCAAGGTGGTTGGCGGAATTGCTTTCTTGCGTGTTCGTGAAAATCCAAGCACTAAGAGTAAGATTCTTGGGCAGGTCCTTACCGGACAGGAGTTTGATTTTTCCGATCTTGAGAACGGTTGGTACAGAATTAGAAAAGACGGCAAAGATTGGGGATGGGTGTTCGCGGGATACGCCAACGAGATCTAAAATTTAGGATAAAACTAAAACCCCCTTCGACAAACTCAGGGGGTTTTATGTTGAATAGGCTAAATTTTTCATATATTGTATGATAAATGCCTAATTTACTCATAATCACCCAAAAAGTTGATTCAAATGACGATGTCCTCGGCTTTTTTCACGAGTGGATTCGCGAATTTTCCAAGAAATGCGGCAAGGTGACTGTTATTTGCCTGAAGCTTGGCCAGTACGATTTGCCGTCAAATGTTAAGGTTATGTCCCTTGGCAAAGAGAGAGGGTTGGGCAAGCTTCGGTATTTGTTAAATTTTTACAAATATATTTGGCAGGAACGCAAGAATTATGATGCTGTTTTTGCGCATATGAATCCGCAATATATTCCCTTGGGATGGCCGGTATGGAAACTGCTAGGCAAAAAAATGTCGCTCTGGTATGCACATGGGCACGTGCCGCCGATGCTTAAAATTGCAGATCACCTGACGGACATTGCTTTTGCGTCTACGCCAGAGGGTTACCGCTTGCCCAGCAAGAAACTAAAAATCGTGGGGCAGGGGATTGATGTTAATAAATTTAGGCCCGCAGAAGGTAAGGCGATAAAAGAGTTTTTTAAAATTGTTTCGGTCGGCAGGATTTCGCCATCAAAGGACTACGAAACGCTGATAGGGGCTATCGAATTATTATCGCCTAGCGGTAAATTTAAAATAGAAATTGCTGGTAGTCCGGCCAATCCCAGCGACAAAGATTATTTAGAAAATTTAAAACGACTGGTCAGTGAAAAAGCGCTTAGCGTCATAGTCGAGTTCATCGGTCCGATTGCCAACAAAAATCTTCCGCCATTTTTACAATCTGCGGACCTGTTCGTGAACATGGGCCATACGGGCAGTTTGGATAAGGCTAATCTCGAGGCTATGGCTTGCGGTTTGCCGCTCCTAACCTGTAATGAGGCTTACGAAAACATTCTGGGAGAGTACAAAAGTATGCTCATGTACCCCAAGAGGGACGTCCGGTCTTTATCAGAAAAAATCGGTATGATTATTAATTTAAACCAACAAGAAAGAGAAAAAATAAGTCACTATTTGAGACAGATTGTCGTTCGAGATCATAATTTGGAAGAATTGGTAAACAAAATTAGCGCGATTTTATTTAGCCAAAACCAATGAATTTAAAGCCCATAGTTATAACTGGCCACCCCTATGCATTTCCTTATTATTTTAAAGTTTTTGAATACGCAGAAAATAAAGATGACTTGATCTTTGCCTTGCCCAAGCTGTGGTTAGCTAAAAAGGGCAAGGTTAAGATTAAACTTGAGCAAAGGCCAGGCCTTAAAATTTACGGTCTGCACGCCGTATCTTATGGTGGTCGCGGTATTGCGGGCCTATTTAAGGGCTGGCTACCGGGCATGATTTTTTTGTTACCGTATTTAAAAATTAAATATAAAAGTAAAGTTTTGTACTCCTGCTCGGAGTCCTACCTTTTGACCACCTTATGTAACGGCTTAGCGGCTAAGCTCTGCGGGATGAAGTATATTTTTTTTACATGGCAGAATGTTGAGCCGCAAAAATATATGAGCGGGCTAAAATTAAAATTGTATACTGCTCTGATACGAATGAATTTGCGCCTTGCAGATGGCGTGATCTGCGGCAATAAAAAAGCTGAGTTGATTATAAAAAAACTTAATCATAATAAGGCAACCATGATTTGCCCGATAAGCGGTGTTGATATTGAAAAATTCCGTCCCAATATCCAAGGTGACTGGCGAGAAAAACTAAACATAAAACCCGAAGAAAAACTAATTTTATTTTATGGTGCCCTGGATAAGCGCAAGGGACTGAACATTTTGATAGAAGCTATCAAAATGTTAATTTTCAATTTTCAATTTTCAATTTTCAAACTAGTGATTGTTGGCACGGGGCCAGAAGAAGAAAGTTTAAAGTTGCAAGTTAAAAGTTTAAAGTTGGAAGCTAGAGTAACTTTTCTTGATTGGCTGCCAAATGATCAATTACCAGCGCTACTGAATGCCGCTGACGTCTTTGTTTATCCAAGCGTGCCATCTGGAGGATGGGAGGAACAATTTGGCTATGCAATGGCCGAAGCCAGCGCTTGCGGTGTGCCTGTGGTGGCAACGAGGACGGGTTCTATTGATGAAGTTGTTGTGGACGGCGAATCCGGCCTGTTGGTTGAGCCGAATAACCCAGAGCAATTGGCTGAGGCGATTTCAAGGACTTTGAATAACCCAAGCACGGCCAAGCAGATGGGTGAATCGGGTAGGGAATATATAGTCAAAACCCTCGCCCATCGTATAGTCGTCAGAAAACTTATAAGTTTTCTGACGACTATCGGCGAGAGCAATTAAAAACAGCACGGAGTGCTGTTCTAATTTGGATAGCCGGGCATGATCGTCGCGCGAAGATCTTGTGCTGTTTTGCCGATTTCTGCGAGCATGCCATTAATTCGACGCTGTTTACTTTCAAGCTTTTTTCTTTGCAGTTCTGTCCGTTCAGACTGGACTTCAATTTTTCCTTGTGCTGATACTTCGAGTACGGCTAGTACCGGCCGTTTATGATATTCCCGCATCTTTAACAGAGGTATGAATTCACCAACGCCGGCGTTACTTTCTCCGTAATGATCGGCACATCTTGGTTTTATGTCGTGCGGATCAAAGCCACCAACTTCAGTAAGCGCCTTAATATCCCACAGAGCGAGCGTGTTCATTATACTGCCTTCGCGAACAAATTCAGCTATTTCTGGTAGAGCAACTCCAACCGCAAGAGCGCCACTTCTTACTGCCGCACGCATCTTTTTTAGCAGGATGGCATCAACATACGAAGCTGCTTCCCAAGAGAGAATCAATGAATGGGTAAGGCCGCGGGCGTATTGAAGAGCAATGCCATCGTTGAGCACAGAGACGAACAGATCCCCGTCTATTGTTTCGTGAGCCCGCGTATTAGAAAAAATACGTAACCCATTGATCATCTCACACAAAGCATTGTAGGTTCGTCCGCAATCGCTAGCCGGGTTGTCTAGGTTGGCCCAAACGCCAATCTGTACGTCATGAATGCCGGCATTGTTGAGTTTTTGTATCGCACTGGCCAAGCCTTTTAATAAGACATCAATTCCTTCTGTTTTGGGAGAGTAAGCTCTCAACAGGCCACCTATCTTTATGCCACTTGAATTCATTTCGCACCCAGCTTTCTAAATGTTCTACCAAAAAATTAATACATTTCAGCCATTATGTCAATACTTTTAGGATGCCCCCTTTTTTGTTAATTTCAAGTAATCATGAAAATAGCAGTTGTTGGCGGGGGAATATTCGGGGTTACCGTAGCGGTTAAACTGGCGAGGGTCGGTTTTGGTGTGGATCTTTTTGAAAAAGAAAAAGATATTTTGATGGCTGCATCGGGTATTAATCAATTCCGTTTGCATCGAGGCTATCATTATCCGCGAAGTGCGGAGACTATCAGAGACTGCATACGCGCGGAGGCAAGCTTTGTAAAAGAATATGGTGGGGCGGTAATTGCCGGCGATGATCATCACTACTGTATCGCTAAAGAGGGTAGTCTGATACACCACAATGATTTTGTTAAAGTCTGCAAGAATTTTGGCCTTGGGTATGTGGAGGTGAGACCCGCAATGGTCAACCATGATAGGATCGGCCTTTCGGTTAAGGGGTATGAAAGCAGGATCGATCCAGATAAATTGAGACAACTGTGCTGGCAAAAACTAAAATTTGCTAAGGTTAATCTAAAATTAAAAACAGCAGTCACTGTCATGCAACTTAAAAAATACGATTTCAGGGTAATTGCTACATATGCCAGATTGAATGATTTTGTACCGTCAGCCAAACAGCGTAATTATCAATTTGAACTATGCGAGAAGCCGGTTGTTAAACTGCCGCGCGAGTTTAATAAGCAATGCCTCGTAGTTATGGACGGACCGTTTATGTGTATTGATCCTCTCGGACGAACGGGTAGTTTTCTGCTCGGTAATGTGGTGCATGCTATTCATCAAACCAACATCGGCAAAAAACCGGAATTCGATAAAAAATTTAAACCCCTGCTAAATAGGGGAATTATCCGCAATCCGCCGGTGACTAACTTCAGGAAATTTATTGAATCAGGGGCGGAGTTTATTCCTGGCTTAGTCAGGGCTAAGCACATAGGATCCATGTTTACTTTCAGGACGGTTTTACCTCGGCTTGAAAAAACCGATGCCCGCCCTACTGTTGTTACCAAAATTGATTCCAAAACAGCAACTATTTTCTCTGGCAAAATCGGCAATTGTGTTGAGGCGGCCGATGAGGTACTAGCGTTAGTAAAAGAAATTTAATTATTTCAAGGTTCAACCTTGAAATGGTTTTGAAGGGTTAATAAGGCGTCGGTTGCTCTGGTTTAAATTCAAGCCAGCCTACGATTTCATTTATGAAATCAGCTTGTTTTTCAAAGTAGCGTGGGAATTGTCCAGGTGTCAAAATGGCCGATTCCGACCTTTTTATTTTTAAGTAATCTGGGAAGCTAGAATGCCGATAATTTTTTAAATGTTCTTTTGCCCGGTTCATATTTTTCACACCTTTATTTTTCCAATCCGGCTCAATGTGTGAAACCGGATTAAGGTGAATATATGAGTATAAATATTTCAAATAATTATCGCTATCTACATGCCGAGCTCGAAAGCGACCTTCAAATAAACTTCCTGATCTTTGGTTTCGAATGTTAAAATACATAGTATATGCGGTCGTCAGTTTTTGCATAAATTGACTAACCCCGCCGCCTATGAGTTCGCGAACAAGTAAATGAAAATGGCTACCCATTAAACAATAGGCGCCAATGGCTGCTAGAGCTTTACCGCGCTCAATTTTATAAATAGGTATGCCTGAAAATATCTCGCGCACCGTGCTTAAATGTACTGCTTCGGTGCCGTTGCATAAATATAGAAGTTTTTGAAAACGGTTCCTGTCATTAGAATTAGTAAAAACGAGCCGTTTTTCAACGCCCCGGTTAAACACGTGGTAATATTCTCCTTCAGAAAAAGAAAACGGTCGAGACATGAGTTTATGACATGTTAACTCAATATTATCCCCATTTCAAGGTTGAACCTTGAAATGGGGATACAACCACTGCTTCTGGCAAAATTGGTAACCGTGTTGAAGCCGCGGAAGAGGTGCTGGAAATGGCAAAATTAGTTTAAATCTTAGAGAGTACCCTTACGACCCCAAGGCCAAAGCCGCCATCGGTGTGCGGTTTTTTGTTTCTGGTTATGCATTTGATAAATTCGGTGCATTCGATTTCAAGGGGAGTTTTTGTGCTTTGGTAAATCAGCTTGAAGGCGGCGCTTTTTTTGTCTAGCTTGAGTAGCCTGTCATTTTCCCAGAGGTAGACATTTTTATTCGTGGCCAGAGTTATGGTTTTGTTTTTGAAATTAGAAACCCTATTTATGTATATTGTGCAGGAGCGACTATTTTTAAAACCAAGACGTATATAAATTATGTCCGAATCAGTCACCATGCCGCTATTTTCAATTGTCTTAATGCTTGTGGGCTTGTCCAGCACCAGTTTATTGGGCGCTAAACTGGTGCTGGATGAACCAAACAGATCCAGTGCCATGGCAACGTCATGTGAGGCGAGGTTAAAAACCAGCTCCTCATTGAATGTGCCAAGCTTATTCCAGACGAATGAGGCATGTTTAAACGGCTCAACGTCGTTGAGCCGTTTAATTTTGGCCCAAACCGGGTGATAGGAGAAAATATGGCCGACGAATAAAATACGCTTTTTTTTTGCGGCTAGCCTAACTAGTTCTTGGGCCTGCTTGACATTGTCTGTAATTGGTTTTTCTACAAAAACATGTTTGCCGGCGAGCAGGGCTTTTTTGGCTAGTTCGTAATGCGCTTTTATCGGTGTAGCGATAATAACGGCGTCAATAGATTGATCATGCAGTATTTGGTCAAAAGATGCGGCGGTTTTGATCCCCGGGTAGTTTTTTTTGAGCCATTTTTTAGTTTCTGGGCTACCTTTATAAAAACACCACTCCACGAGGGCTACTCTATCAAACTCCCTCAATAAATTCTTGCCCCATCGGCCGATGCCGACTACGGCTAAACATTTTTTACTGGGCATGGTAACATCAACGATATAGTAAAATGTCAAAAAAATCAATAAAAATCATATTGGCTACGGGCATATTCTATCCCGACGTCGGCGGGCCGGCGATTCATGTGCGCAAAATCGCCGAGGCTTTGACGCAAAACGGTTTTCGGCCGGTGGTCATCGCTTATGGTGACTACGACGGACAAGAGAATTTCCCGTTTCGGGTTATTAGGATTTCAAACAAGCTCAACCCGATTTTAAGGCGTGCAAAATATACACTGACCGTATTGCGAGAATCATTGGCAGCCAAGGCACTTTATGCCTTTAATCTCGCAACAGCCGGACTGCCCGTTTTCATTGCCGGCAAGTTATTTAGTAAAAAAATCCTAATTCGAGTTCCCGGCGATCCGATCTGGGAAAGGATAGTTGAAAACGGTAGGCGTTCTGTGTCTTTTGTTAATTATTATAAACAAGGGCTTCACACAGTCGACCGGCCGTGGCTCTTCAGGGTCATAAAATTTGTATTATCAAGGTTCGACCACGTCGTGTTTTACAGTCCGTTTCTGTCAGAAATTTATAAAAAATATTATGCTATACCGGCAAACAAGGTGAGCATTATTCTGAATCCGGTTTCGCGTCGGGAGATGCTACCGGTAGAGATAGCCAGTGAGCCGACGGTTCTCTTTGCCGGACGCTTTGTGGCTTACAAAAATCTTGAGCTGGTTATTAGGGTCTTTGATCGTGTACGGCGTAAGATTGGCAGCGGTAAATTAATCCTAATGGGGGATGGCCCAGACAGGGAAAAGCTGGAACGGCTAGCGAGCGGGATGTCGTCGGCGTCCAATATTAGGATAACTAGCAAGGTTTACCAAGAAAAACTCTTTGAACACGTTTGTTCATCAACGCTTGGAATTGGTCCCGCTCTTACCGAGTTCAACCCTAATTTTATTCTCGAGTGCCTTTCTTTTGGCAAACCGGTTTTGCTTAGCCGTGAAAACGGTCTTTCGGTCAAACTGCCGGAAGAGTTTCTGTTTGATCCATCAGATGAAAATGAACTCGAGGCTAAATTAGTTAAATTTTTCGATGAAGATTTTTACAAATCTGCCCAGGGAAAAGTTAGTCGCATGGACATGAATCAAACATGGGATAAGGTGACAGGCGGACATTTAGAATTATTACATAAAATTACCAGTGGCTATGCGCATGTTTAATTTTTTTAAGAATAAAAAGGCTGTTTTTTTAAGTATTCTGTTCCTGTTTTTGGTGTTGAGATTGCCAGGCTTGCATTTGCCATACCATCAGGATGAACGCAAGGCCGTAGTCGGCTACAGTTCGTTGTCTTCCGGCACTCCGCACCCGCCCCTCACTAGGGCTATTTTTACTTTGGATGCGACGATATTCGGGCGCGATAATTTTCGGGCCATGCCCCTGGTTTTCGGCGTCGCAAATCTTTTTTTGCTTTTTTATTTTGTTAGGCGACGATTTGGTTACGGAGCCGCCGTTTGGTCATCACTATTTTTTTCTTTGTCTTTTTATTCGGTGTTAGGCTCTTTGGTTACCGAGATGGACGGTCAAGTTTTGCCATTTTTCTTTTTACTCTCGCTCGTCGCTTATTTTAACTGGAAGGAGGCGCCTAGTCCTAGAAAAAAAACAATTTGGGGGGTGTTTCTGGCCTTCTCGCTTATTCTGGGATTCCTAACTAAACTCAATTTTATTATTGCCGTAGGCGCGATTATTCTCGACTTTTTAATCGAAAACAGAAAGTCTTTTGTAAATAAAAAATTACTAATCAAATATGGTCTTGCCGTATTGGGTTTTTTGGCTTTGTTGGCCGTGGCATTGTTTAATGCCAAGCTATTTTTTAGGTCTTATGATCTTTCTATGACCTTGGGTCATGTAAACGACTTTATTAAACTATCCGGCAGGGCGTATCTCCAGGTAATTATTCAGGTCGCTAAGGCCATAATGTATGTTTCACCGCTTTTATTAGTACCGATTTTTTTTGTAAACAAGGGCGACTGGAAAAAGTTTAGAATATTTTGGCTCTTTCTCCTTTTGGGTGCTATTTTTTACCTGATTATTTTTGATTTTTCCAGGTCTGCCCTGGATAAATATTTGGCATTTATAATTGTGCCATTGTCTATAATTGCCGGGACAATTATGGCGGATGCTTGGAAGAAAAGCGAAGCCAAACTTTTAATTCCAACAGGTGAACTTATTTTTTCAGGTTTGGTTTTGGCGTCAATCATTTTTTCCGTGCAGTTCTTGCCGCATTTTACGCCGCCGCTTTATCCAAAAGAAGAATGGATAAGTCGGATAATTAAATTAAGATGGAATTTCGTTTTTCCTTTTACCGGAGGCTCCGGTCCTCTTGGCTTTTACGTTTCGTGGCTGTTTATTGCCTTAAGCTGGAGCATATCCATATTGTTAGCGCTTGCGGCATTATTTAAAAAAGAGCTGCGCAAACTCGCAATGTGCGGAATTATTGTTGTCGGCCTATTTTATAATTTGGCATTTGCGGAAGAGTACTTATTAGGTAGAATTAACGGTAGCCCGAACGCTTTACTCAAAAAAGCGATTAGTTTTATTGAAAATAATTCGGCCATAGGCAGGGTGATAAGCTATAATGATATCGGTGCCTACGAATTCATAAAAATTGACAAATACGAGAGGCGTCTTTATGCTGCGCCTAAATTTGAAGCCGCGTATGCTGATATATTACAAAATTTCCAGGGGCACTATTTGGTAATTGACATTCCGCACCTAAGCTCAGAAAGTCCTTACGCCAAACATTTCATGACTTGTGATACTATTTACGAAGATCGTTCCGGTAAAATTTCAGCCAAGGTTTATAACTGTAAAAATGTCCCAACCACACGATAAGGTTTTTTCTAAATTTGAATGGTTTGCTATCGGCTTTTTGTGTTTCCTTTTTGTTCTGACTTATGTGCTGACGCTGACCGATGTTTTTGTTATTTTCCCGTTAACGGACATTCCTTTACATTTTCTAGGCGGATTTTTTGTTGCATTGTTTTTTATCGGTTATCTGCACCGTGCGCTTGGGGCGACTAACTCTTTTGTGGGAGATATTACGATTATCGTGGGAGTATCTTTGCTTGTGGGCGTGGGCTGGGAGATTTTCGAGTTTGTTTTAGATAAAGTTTTACCAGCCGGTATAAGTCTTTTCCGTGGTGGCGATCTTTTCGATACCTTAAAAGATTTGGTTGTGGATTCGGCCGGAGCGGCAGCAATGTTTTTGCTGGTGCGAAGCCGATATCGCAAATCGGTTATGTTCAATGGATAAGAATTCACTCAAAAAATTCTTTAACGAAATAGCCCCCAGGCGTGATCGTTGGAAGAAGAAAAACGGCTATTACTATGAATATATAGAAGACAAACTTCTGCCGTTTTTGATTCCTCCGGCTAAAAGTGTTCTGGAAATCGGCTGTGGTACCGGAGATCTTCTGGCTAAGCTTAAGCCAGCGCGTGGTTTGGGTATTGATATAAGCGAAGTAATGGTTGGGTTGGCCAATAAAAAACACACCAATTCAACGCTGGAATTTAAGGTGGCGGACGTGAGCGACTTAGATGAGAAGTTTGATTTTGTTGTTATGTCTGATCTCGTTGGATACCTGGACGATGTTCAGGGTCTGTTTGCGAAATTACAAGACGTAACACACCCCAGGAGTCGTATAGTTATAACCCAATATAATCAGCTTTGGGAACCGATTCTTGAACTGGGCTCCAAACTAAAAATCAGAATGCCGTCTATGCACCAGAACTGGCTTTCGGAAATAGATATTGAAAACCTGCTTTACTTAGCCGGTTTCGAAGTGATTAAAAAAGGCAAGAAAATGATCTTACCGAAAAAGGTTCCGCTTATTTCCAAGTTTTGTAATAATTTCTTGGCAAATATTTGGCCGTTTAACCGCCTGGCGTTGATAGATTATATAGTGGCGAGACCCTTTCCTATTGGGGGTGGTGGGCCGGCATCTGTTTCAATTGTTGTGGCCGCAAGAAATGAAGCTGGGATGATAAAGAAAATTATTAATGAACTGCCTGATCTTGGCAGTGGAACGGAACTTATTTTTGTTGAGGGCGGCTCGAGTGATAACACGTTTGACGCGATAAAAAGAGAGACAATGGAATATAAGGGTAATAAAATTATCAAGTTTGCTAAGCAGGACGGCAAGGGTAAGGGCGACGCCGTGCGCAAGGGTTTTGATATGGCTACGGGCGATATTCTGATGATTTACGATGCTGATATGACGGTACCGTCGGAGGAACTTCACAAATTTTATAACGCCATGGTAAGCGGCAGAGGAGAGTTCGTTAACGGTTCCAGGCTCGTTTACCCTATGGAAAAAGAGTCTATGCGCTTCCTGAATTATTTAGGTAATAAATTTTTCAGTGCTGCATTTAGCTGGCTTTTGGGCCAAAAGATTAAAGACACTCTGTGCGGCACTAAGGTGCTGTGGCGTACTGATTATGAAGACATAAAAAGAGGCCGTCACTTCTTTGGCGACTTTGATCCGTTCGGGGATTTCGATCTACTTTTCGGTGCCGCCAAGCTTAATCATAAAATAATCGACCTGCCGGTTCACTACAAAGAAAGGACGTACGGTACGACTAACATTAGCCGATGGAGTCACGGGTGGTTGCTGTTGAAGATGGTTGTATTTGCGATGAAAAAGATTAAGTTCATATGAGCATGTTGAAAGAGAAGCCCTGGATTCTGGTGGCGATTTTTTTGGCTGTTTTTTTTATTTCCACTTATAAGCTGACCGAGTCACCGCGAACCTGGTACGACGACGGGCTTTTTATGCAGGTTGCCAGGAACGTCGTGCACTTCAATACTTTTGGAGTCCAGTCGGCTCCGGGAGAGATTGACCGTTCTATAGCTTCGTACGTTACGACTGGTCCATCGGTTACGTATCCGATAGCCATTATTTACAAGTTTTTTGGCGTGGGTCTGTTGCAGGCCAGACTTTTAATGGTAGTTTTTTTGCTGATGCTGGTTGCCGCTAGTTTTTGGTTAATATATGAAGTTTTCGGTTATAAAGAAGCGGTTATTTCAACATTGTTACTGGTAAGTTTTGCGCCGCTTTATGGTAATGGCAAAATCGTGCTGGGAGAAATTCCTGGCTTGTTATTTCTGGTTTTATTTTTATTAGCTCTAAATAAGCTAGAAGATAGCGGTTACAAAAATCATTTTTGGAGCGTTTGGGCCGGGCTGGGAATGGGCTTAGCCATAGTTGCCAAGCCAATCTTTATCTTGCTGTTACCCGCTGTTGTAATTTGGGTTTTGTGGAAAAGGAAGACAATTCGTCTAGACGCAGGTAGCGCTTTGCGCTTTTTTATTTTCTTTTTGGCACCAGTTTTTTTATTTTATTTGACGTATTTCGGCAAGGAAAATTCAGTTTTTGGCGTCCTGTCATTTTACGGTAATAACTATAGCGCCGGATTGAAAGATATTCTGGTTTCCGTGATTAACAATATTCGCAAGCTTTTTAACGAATCCACTCCGATTTACTTTTCTGCCACAATGATTGTTTGGATTTGGTTTTATTGGTTTAGATCAAGGCGCAATATAATTATCAAATCAGCCGAAAGCGTGGCCATTCTATTTTCAATTTTAATTGGTTTGGCATATTTGAAGACCCCCGGTTGGTATAGATATTTTTTTCCAGGCCACATATTGGCGTTGATGTTTTTCCCGGTTGCTTTTGCGAGTTTTGCCAAATTTGTAAGCCAACGCTTGTTAAAAGATAAGTTGCCCCATTTTTTGCCGTTTGCTGCGCTGGGGTTAATAATAATTTTTCAATTTTATCAGGTTGGTTTTAGTTCCTGGGTAGCCGGTGATTATCATAGCACCAGATCAAAGGAGTTGGGCGAGTATTTAAAAAATCTGGATATGGATAAAAGCATTTTTGTATATCAAGCCGCCGAAGCGGTAACCTTTTTACCGCACGACAACTACTATCAGTATTTTCATATAACCGGCGATAGATTTTTGGGCGACAGGCAGGCGCTCATTTCGGGCATTCCCGATGAGGTGATAGTGGCGAGCAAATCAATGAATTTAGCACGCGAATATCTTGGAAGGTATAAATTAAAAACTAAACTTTACCGGGATCTTTATCTTGTTTTTGAGAAGAAACAGTAACGTTTGGTAAATTTAAAACCGGCTAAGCAGGCCGGTTCGGTCTAGAGATTTAAAATTTCAAGTGTTTTGCCAGTATCTACCAGCCCCCTAATTTTTAGGAACGTCTCATTCGGAATGTCGCTGAAATTAAGAGGTTCGCCATCGGGTCCCTCTAGGACCTTGGTCGCATCATCTAGGGCAAGACAGTACTGATGGAACGCCTCATTACAGAGCGGTTCGTGAGTCATGGGATCAAAACTCAGGCCAAATATCCTTGTAAGCTCATGTCGTACTTTGGGGTGGTGGATTATTTCAGTTCCTGGATACCAGGTAAGGGTAAACATTTTTTTATTTACTGCTTCTGGCCGGACACCATATGGGGCATAAAATTGTTCCTGCCAGGCCATAAAGGCAACTGTTTCCTTTAGATCTTCCAAGGTTTCGTTGGGATTTCCTTTTATCCATGTGCAATTGACGTGTATGTCGACGTCCTGGCAGTTTTTGATCCCATATTTCATAGATCGAGGGAACTGATACATTTTGCCAAAAACCTTTGTAGCCTCAAAGCCGTTAGAAAGAGTGAAGCCACCCTTACCTAGCGTTTCTATGGTTTTGGCGCATGCGCTTTCCGGGCCGGCGCCGATATAAGTGCATCCCGATTTAGCCATAAGTGCGACCCTTAGCGGATCCTCGAAAAAGTATTCACCCGGACGATTCGGCCTTGGCTTAAGTCCCGCAGCTTCGTCTAGCCTGGTGTGTGTACCCCATTTGATTCCGAGTGGTCCAAGGAGTGGCACCAAGTCCTGAATCCTGCCATAGGTTACAGCAAAGTTGTCATCCGGAAATCCGTGAAAATCTATGCCGTACCGTTCTTTATAATGAACCAGTTGGTTGTGTATGTGCTGAGCGGAACGTACTGCCCATTGTCTTTCTCCCTGCGTCCCGCGGTAGCAGTATTTACAGCCATAAGGACAACCGCGGCTTGAAACTGAGGTCGTGCTGCGTGTCATTGTAAACGGTGCCGCGGAACTATTATTTGCACTAACACCCCAAACAGCACTAGCGAGATAAGATGGAACTAGTTTATAGTCGCAACCGAAGACACGCTTAAAAATGATGTCATTGTCGGAAAGAATGTCGATATCGGCGTAGGGCAGTGCATCTAAATCTCGTGGTCTATTGCCCTCATACATCAACCTCGGCTTATTACTAATTTCGCCAAGATAATAAGGGTTGAGCGAGCCTGATTCTATCGCGCGACGTAACCCCTTTTCTTTTATGGTCTTGGCGTCTTGGCAAATTTTAATAATTGTATCATCGCCTTCTGAGTGAGCAACGGCATCAAGCTCTGGGATATAATTGAAAAGTCCGATTTTTAATTCTGTTGCCAGGCCGCCACCAGATACCAGAAAAACATGGGGTAGAATTTGTCGGACCATTTTCGCTATTGTTTCCTGCCACCGTAAAGTCGTGATTTTACCAGAAAATGCGACTAGATCAGGAGTTCCGTAATAAGAAAAATGTTCTACCAAAAACCTATATACCTCTCTTTCGCTAAAATGTCTGCCGTTTGGCAAGCCGCGTTTTTCAGCCAACGCGTCCTTGATTCTATAGCCGTTGAAGTCAATTACTCGTGCCGGCAGGTCATAATGTTTTCTCAATCTAGTCGCCATCAGTAAAGGCCCTTCTGGCGTGGTATTGGGTACGGCAGTTTCCCGTAGCGGCATATTGATAAAAACAACATTTAGTCCAGCTACGTCTTTATAACTGATATCTTTTATGATATCTGCCGGATGCGGTGGTTTTTTGGTATGCACCGGCTGAAGTATAGGAAGGGTTGCCATTGCTTGCCTCAGGACTAATTTTAAAACAGCTTTATTTTGATGCTACAGCATTTTTTTAAAATTGACAAGTTGGTTTTTTAATTCTAAATTAATATGGTTAAATCGTGTACCTTAAAAAAGGAGAAGTATGAAAAATAAGGTTTTGGACCTGCTTAAAGCAAGGGCGCTTCTTTATAAAAACCTTGAGGAAAATAGTCGGTTTGTTGAGCAGATAGTTCTTGCCGCAGAACTTATAAAGAAAACTGTTGATTCCGGAGGCAAGATATTAATTTTCGGCAATGGTGGTTCGGCGACGGATGCTCAGCACCTTGCCGCAGAGCTTGTTTGTAAGTTTGAAAAGGTGCGCAAGCCGATTGCCGCCCTAGCCCTAACTGCGGATAGCGCGATACTTACTGCACAGAGCAATGACTTTGGATTCGAAACGGTATTCTCCAGACAGATAGAAGCATTTGCTCGACCAGGAGATACGGTTATCGGCTTTACAACAAGTAACCCATGCTTTAAAAGTATTCAATCCAGGAACATTCAGTTAGCGTTTGATATGGCAAAGAGTATTAACGGGCTTAAAAGAGTAGGGTTCTTTAGCTCCAGAACTAAATATCTTTTGGGGCAAGTTGATGTTGCTATTGTTGTGCCCAGTGAAAGTACCGCTATCACGCAGGAGGTTCATCAATTTGTGATACATGCGCTTTGCGGTTTGATTGAAGAGGGCCTTTCATAACTTAAATAGTTTGCTCTAATTTTTTTTGGTTTGAATATTTTACCAGCCCAGAGGTGCTGGTTTTTTAATGCAATACTTTTTTTTAAGTGGTCAATATTGATTTTAGTTTTATGCTTTGTTTTAATTTATTTATGCAACCAGATCATATTCTTTGCGTCTTATTTTATTTAGTAGGTTATCCGGGGGCGCTTAAACACATTGCACAAAAGTAAAAGAAATAAGCAAATTTCGTAATAATTGTTAAAAGACGCTTAAGCTACATATGGACCTACAAATAGGCGGTAAAAATATAGGATATAATCATAGTCATTTTGTTGTTGCTGAAATCGGCATCAATCATAATGGTGATATCAATATTGCCAAACAAATTATTGACGCAGCGGTAATGTATGGTTGTGATGCCGTCAAGTTTCAGAAAAGAACCGTGGATGTGGTGTATACTCCGGAAGAACTGGCCAGGCCCAGAGAGAACCCATTTGGTCCTACAAACGGTCACTTAAAGCATGGTCTTGAATTTGGTAAGGAGCAATATGATGAGATAGACAGATATTGTAAAAGCAAGGGAATTTTATGGTTTGCCTCGCCCTGGGATGAGCAAAGCGTAGATTTTCTAGAGCAATATAACCCCCCATGTTATAAAATAGCTTCAGCTTGTAATCACGATAAAGAATTGATGGCCCATATAAAATCTAAGGGCCGGCCGATGATAGTTTCTACAGGAATGACTGATGATGCGGGCATAGATCGTATTGTTGACTTTTTGGGCGAAGACAGGCTTACTATTTTACATTGTGTATCTACCTATCCTGCCAAGGATCATGAGCTTCACTTGGCCAATATACCGCGCATGATTAAAAAATACCCCAAGGCTCATATCGGTTATTCGGGGCACGAAGTCGGTTTATTTGCTTCTTTGTTTGCTGCGGCACTGGGTGCCTGTATGATCGAACGGCATATTACGCTAGATAGATCTATGTGGGGATCTGATCAGGCGGCCAGTTTAGAAGTGGGGGGCTTGGCGAAATTAGTAAAGGAGTTGCGTAGCTTAAAGAGGGACTATATCGGTGAAGATGTCAAATTAGTTTTGGAATCAGAAAAACCGATTGAGGCGAAGTTAAGGCGAAAAGCAACGCTCGCATAAGTTTAAAATAAGTTAAACCAAACCGCCAAGCAGGCGGTTTTTTGACAAGCCTTCATTTTCGTGCTATCCTAATTTTAGCTAAGCAGTTTTTTAACAATCTAAAAAGGAGAGTTAATGGATCCGAGAGCTCTTTTGCTTATTGCTGGTTTTTGTGTTTCTGAGGCACTCTATAATAACTTCATAGGACTTCAATCAAAAAAGAATCCTGACTTCCGAAACCATACTGCTTTGTTTACGAGCATAATTGGTTGCATTGCGGTTTCTATGCTGTTTGTGACAAGCTATTTTAGCGGCGGTATGCAGTTAACGCCAGGCTGGTGGAAACCGGTACTTATTACCGGCGGGCTAATCGGTTTTTATTTATATGCCGAAGTAAAAGCTTTTTCAATTGGAGATGTATCTCTGGTTGCTCCCATAGCCTCTACAACGCCCGCCAGTATTGTCGTAGCTAGCATGATAATTCTTGGAGAGACGCCTTCTCGAATTGGTTGGCTTGGAATCTACCTCGTTGTGATGGGCACGTATATAGTAAACATACAAGGATATTTTGAGCAGAGAAAAAAAGATGGGCAGGCCCTAAGGTTTAAAGATTGGTTTGCTCCGCTTCTTATGTTAAAGAAAAATATGGCGATAAGATATGCATATTTATGTGTGATCATTGCAACTATTGCCATTAATTATGAAGCTATGGCAGTAAGAAAGGCAAATGTGGCATTTGCTACAGCTTGTATTTTCGGCATAGGAACAATTCTCAATTGTGCTGTTGCATATAAAAAAGGAATTACTAGAAGCTCTCTGGGTAGTTTGATGAATAGGTACACTCTGGTTGTGGCCGTATGCCTCTTTTTTAGTGTTTGGTTGCCTAATCTAGCCTTTCGATATGAAATCGTTCCGTATGTTGGTACCTTGAAAAGATTTCAAATTTTGTTAACCATTGTTCTAGCTTATTTTATCCTTGGTGAAAAAAAGAATTTTAGAACGCGATTTGTTGGGGCGAGTATTATGCTAGCTGGCCTTACGTTGATTGTCTCCGGATAGAGTCACTTAGATTGCGTTGCTATTGACTAGATAGCGACGATTTGTTAATTTAATAAACAGCCACTGATGATAGGTGGTTTTTGTTTAAGTTTTTTTACAAAAAAGAGGAGGCTGCAGATGGCAGGAAAAGGCTTGATTTGGGCCGTTTGTAAGGATCCTGGCGGAACCAATGGGGTTCTGCCGGTAGTTGATGAATTAAGGAAAATTGGCTATGAAGTTTTGTTAATTGCCAATGGCAATGCGCTTGAGCGTTTGCCGACCATGAATATTCCGTTCCTTACCCTTGAAGAAGCACTGGCCAAGTCCACCATTCCTGATATATTTTTAACAAGTATGTGCTATCAGGGAGGAGTTGGCAGAAACCTTATTCCGCTAATGCGTAGTGCGGGTGTACCAGTAATTACTCTTCAGGATTTTTGGGGTGCTCAATTGAAGCCGGAGTGGGAAGATAGAAAGTTTCGACCCAGGTTCGTTTGTGCAAACGATGAAGTGGGTGCGGATATTATTCAAAGAGCTTGGCCAGGGTTTCATAGATCGTGTATCGAAATAACCGGATTCCCGGCAATGGATAAATATGCCAGCTTAGATGTTGGCGGAACCTCAAAGAAAGTTAGAGAGGGTTTGGGCATACCGGCTGATGGCAAGGTGGTATTATATTGTGATCAAATAGACTACGCAGGCGAGGTGCTTACGGAATTGGTAGAATCCCTGAATTCGTTAGGTAGAAACGATATTTATTTTATTCCCAGGATGCATCCGAGGTTGCCGAAAGATAATCCCGACGGATTCCCTAAGTTTCAAGAAGCCATGAAGCTGTTTAGGGCCGGCACACTGATAGCCGATTCTTCCAGGTTTACGACCTCGGAAGTAATTACTGCTGCCACGGTTGTACTGTCGATGTACTCTACCGTGAACATCGAAGCTTCCTGTATTCGCAAACAGAATATTTCCATGCTTTATCCTGATTACGGTATGGGCCTGTTTCTTAAGGGTGCCAACGGTATAATGGATGAATTTCCGCTTGTATCGCTTGGTTGCTCTACCAAGGTGACCAATAGACAAGAGCTGGTTGCGGCACTGACCGAATCTCTAGGCAGTGGCCTTGGGCTTGTGTCGGCTCAAGAAAAAGCATTTCAGCTCGATGGCAAGAACGCCTTTAGGGTCGCCAACTTAGTTAAACATGCGTGCTAATTAAACCGCTTTATGCGGTTTTGTTTTTGAAAACAAATTCTTTTTGTAAGAGAAATGTTAAAAGGGAGAGGGGCGGTAGCAATATTGCTCCAGCGATGTAATTGCTTATTTCAAAGATGTTGAAAATTTTCAGGCCGGCTAAGTACAGGCCGTATATTAAAATATAAACCGCAAAGAAGCGGCCGATAAGTTTATGATCATTATTATTGAAGACCACCTTGCCGGTGGTTTTGAAATTAAACAAAACTCCGAGAATTAGTTGGAGCAGAGAGGCGAGCGTATAGTGGAGGTTAATAAATATAAAAAAAGCAAAAACCCCGTAAGCAAAAAGTGTGTTTATTATGCCCACGAGTACAAACAATATAAATTGTTTGGTCAGGAATTTTTGAAGTAACCTTTTCAAGTTAGTTATTTGAGCTTGGCCGAATAATGCCTTCTATCACCTCTAGCAACCCCAGCGAGGTTGCTGCGCTCCGTTGAAACTGTGGATTTTCCTCGCAGTGAAAAATTATACTGCTCGGAACCGTGCAGATCACACAGTTTCAGCGGTGCTATAAGGCATTATTCGGCCAAGCTCTATTTTTCCAACGCTTTTTTTAATTTTTTCATTCCCTCAACTATGTTTTTCTGGGAGCTGGCATAAACTAGGCGAACATAGCCTTTTCCGTGCCTGCCGAAATTAGTGCCTGGCAATAAGACAACGCCTGCTTTTTCAAGGGCGAAGCGGCTGAATTCTTCGCTGGTCATTCCAGTTCCGGTAATATTTGGAAAAACATAAAACGCTCCGTCGGGTTTGAGGCAGTGTACGCCGGGCATTTCGTTGAGAAGCCCGACCATAATGTCGCGCCGTTGGCGGTATTCAGCCACGCTTTTTTTCACGAATGCCTGGTCGCCGGTCAGAGCGGCGATACCAGCCCTTTGAATAAATGGCGGAACCGCGGAAATCAATGTTTCAACCATCAGCCCCATTTTTTTAACGATATGCTCGGGTGCTACGGCCCAGCCCAGACGCCAACCGGTCATGGCGTAGGTTTTAGAAAAACTGTTTAGAATAATTATATTTTTTTTACATTTATCAAAGATAGCCGGTGAGTTATGTTTTTGGCCGTACGTCATCTTTGAGTAGGCTTCGTCAGTGAGAAGATAGATTTTATTTTTTGATGCTATTTTAGCAACTTCTAACATCTCTTTTTGGGTCATAACTGCTCCTGTTGGATTATGCGGAGAGTTTATAATAATTAGGCGTGTTTTTGGTGTGATGCTTCTGCGAATATCAGCCGGAGACATGCGAAAGTTATTTTTTTCAAGAAGCGGGATTCCGACACATTTTGCTCCGATGAAATCGAATGCGGAATAGTAGGAGGCAAAACCGGGATCGGGTACGATAACCTCTTCGCCCGGATTAACTACGCAGCGAGTAACGAAGTAAATAAAAGAAATGGCCGGGGCAACTATAATCTGCTCAATGTCTGGTTTAAAACCGTTTATTCGCTTAGTTTCAAACCGTATGGCTTCGCGCAATTCGCGCATTCCCATAGAACTGACATAGTGCGTTTCGCCACTCTCTATGGCTTTGATGGCTGCCTTATTTATGTGTGCTGGCGTATCGAAATCGGGATCGCCGATTTCAAAGTGATATATTTTTTTTCCTTGTCGTTCAAGGGCTTGGGCTTTGGCGAGAAATTGAAACATCGGACTGCCTGAAAGTTTCTGAGCGGACCGAGATAAATAAAGATTCGGGGTATTTTTTTTAATTTTGTTTATTTTGTTCATCCCGTACGAAGTAGCTGCTGCGCAGCCATCAGTATAAGTTACGTGTGCAGAACTTATGTTGTTATATATTCAATACCCCTTTTTGTTTTACCCGTTAGGGCTACTTCGTACGGGATTCATACCACTTTTTTAGTCTAACAAGTCCGGTCTCAAGATTAATTTTGGGTTTGTAGCCAAGCTTTGATATTTTTTTTATTGAGGGCGTTGTTTTTTGCGGCGTTCCTTTAAGGTGAGGTATGTTTTTGTCGTAAGCCCTCCGTACTTTAGTTTTTTTAGCAGACATTTTTACGAATAGTTTTGCCAAGCTAAGTATGCTGATTTCTTTATCGGATCCTATATTGTAGGCTTCGCCAGTCTTGCCTATAAGTAATATCCGCCACATACCTTCGATGGCATCAGAAACATAAGCAAAAGTTCGTATAGAAGTACCAGCATTTATGATTTGGAGATTTTGCCCTGTGAATATTCTTTTCATAAATTCTGGAATAATACGTCCGTCATCCAGCGGTAGGCGAGGGCCATAAATGTGGAAAAGACGTGCTATTTTTACTGGAACGTCGTAGATTTTATTGTAATAGTAACATAGGGTCTCAGCCATTCTTTTTGATTCTTGCAGTGCTGCTCTGGGACCGAGAGTATTGACGTTGCCCAGGTAATCTTCAGTTATGGGTATGTGTTTTTGATCTGGATCACCATATGTTTCGCCTGTGCTGACAAATAGAAAGCCTCTTACTTTATTTTTTGCCGCATATTCCAGTAATGATTTGGTGCCGAGGATATTAGCGTAAATCGTATCAAGCGGATTAGCAGTGTAATCTCTGGGCGAGGCTTTGGATGCGGCATGTATTACGAAATCTATACCGCTAGGCAGTTTTAGAGGCTTGGTAACATCCTGGGTTATAAATTTGACGTATCGGTTTTTGAGGCAGTGGCCGAGTCGGTCTCTCGGGCTTACTTTTCTGCGGGTCAACAGCAGCAGGCGAGCCGGCCTTTTGATCAGTAGGGTTTCGTTTAGGGCAAGGACTGTATCCGCAAAATATGAGGGGACAAAGCCGTTGGCCCCAGTAATTAAAATAGTTTTACCGGCAAGTTGTTCAAAGTGTTTACCAACGGCTTTGATTATTCTGGTCAGATCTTCTTTTATAATAGAATCGATCATTATTTTATTCACCCAGCTTATCTCTGTGCTTACTCGGATCATTGATTATTTCTCGGATAACGTATTTGGGCCGTTGTTTGGCTTCTATGAATATGCGTCCGACGTATTCGGCTATTACTGCTAAAATCAAAAACTGAATTGAAGCCAGAATCATTGGAATTATCAAAAGCGTTAGGAACCCTTTGGGCGCCGAATAAAATATGGCCAGCACTATGTAAGCGGCTATTGCCATCAATGTAAGGCAAGTCATTACTATTGCCAACATGGTTATAAGTTCGATGGGGAAGTGAGAAAATGAAAAAATGCCTCTTTTTGCCTCACGAATATAAATTGCGAGTCCGCTTGCCGACTGGCCTGAAAAACGCTGATCCCGATCGTACGGAATACCGACGCTTTTGAATCCAGCCCATGCCCGAAGGCCCCTTAGGAAGCGATCAGTTTCCGGTAGACTGTTGAGAACGTCAATTACCTTCCTGTCCATTAAGCCGTAGTTGCCAGAATCAAGGGGTATGTTGATATAAGACATTTTTTTCAGAATTCGGTAGTAGGCCTTGTAGCCGATTCTTTTTAGTAAACCCTCTTTCCTTTTTTTTCTGACGCCGTAGACCACCTCATAACCTTCAAGCCACTTTTTTACGAATTCTGGAAATAATTCTGGCGGATCCTGAATGTCGCCATCAAGAAGTATGGCTGCATCTCCGGTGCACACTGCCAGTCCGGAGGTATATGAAATGTCTGCTCCAAAATTTCGGGCATGGTCAACCACCACAAACCTAGAGTCGCGGGTCGCCTTTTCTCGGAGAACTTCAATCGCATTATCTGGACTGGAATCGTTTACATAGATAATTTCGTAGTTAGGCGTTATCTGTGCCATTACAGCTGTAACTCGACGGTACATATCGTCTACCGAACCGGCATCATTATAGCAAGCGACAATTACGGAGATTTTTTTATTAGTCAACATAAGCCAGACTTTAGCAAATAAAAACGCCGGTTTATAGTTGACAAGCATTTTTTATTATGCTTATTATATCTAGGCAGTAGATCTTTGAATTCGGGGCGCGATAATGTTGACGAATCTGGAAGAGCAACAGATGATCGATTTGGCCAAAAAAATGGGCAGTCAATGGACGCCCGGACTTTACAACGCTTTGGCTCCTAAATTTGCTTTAACCGCGATCGAAACAGTATTTTTGAGAATGAAAGAGGATGGTTCTGCGGAGGTAGAGGTTTTATTGGCTAGGCGTCTGCACAGCGACGCTCATTATCCGAATCAATGGCACTCTCCGGGCACGATGTTGCGAGCCGTTGATGTTCCAGAAGAGACTGAGATGTATCTCGGGATTCCTGAGTTAAATGGTTTCAGAAAGGCCCTAGATAGATTAGTAAATAGCGAGCTCGGATTAAGATTTAAAGGAGAACCCCGGCAGGTTAAATCAATTCTGCATTTTACACCCCGTGGCCCGGAGGTAGCTCTGATTTTTCTTTGCGAACTTGATGGCGAACCTAAGTTTGGGGAGTTTTTCAGTGTTAATCAATTGCCTAGTGATCTCATAGAGCATCACTATCGGATTATCAAGGTTGCGGTAGATAATTTCAAGGAATAGTTTTTCTTGTGTACCTCTTAGCTGTCTTTCTAAAAACTAGGCATCACTTATGTGGTGCCGTTTAATTTATTTCTGACGATTTTTTCTTGCCATCATCGTCAAGCGGAGCTACCACCATGTTGGCATGAAATTCTTCTCGCGGCAGGAGGGGAATCATGTCTTCGATGGGCTTGCTTATGTATCGGCCATCGGGAGTTTTGACTGCTACCAGTTTCGGGATCAGTTTTTGTGATTCGTCTAAAATAACATCGCACACGACCGGGCCGGTGGCATTCAGAACTTTTTTAATTTTGGCTGCCAACTCGCCATGGTTTCTGATGGTTTCTGTTTTAATACCATAAGCCTTGGCGATTTTGAGAAAATTTGGCGCGGAATAGCCGGTTTCTTTTGCTGTGGCTTCGTACCTGGCGCCGAAGTAAACCTCTTGAAACTGTTTAATTATGCCGTAGGAGCGATTGTTCATTATAAAAATTTTAATAGGCAGCTTATTGTGTTTTATGGTTTGGAGTTCTTGTATATTCAACTGGAAGCCGCCATCTCCGTCTAAACAGATTATCGGGCACTTTCTATTGGCAAATGCGGCACCGATTGATGCCGGCAGGGAGTAACCCATTGGGGAGTTACCAAAAGCAGAAAATAATTGTTGGCCTCTTTTAATTCCGAACGCCTGTATCGTCCAGGTAAGATTCCCGCCCTGATCGGCGACCACAATGGCTTTGCTTGGTAGTTTTTCAGAGAGAGCCTTAACAAATACATAGGAGTTAACTGATCCTTTTTGTTCATGATATTCGGGCAGGACCGTTGGATATTTTTGTTTCCAAGCGTGACAACGTTTGAGCCAGTCTTTGTTGTATTGAATCTTTTTTGAAACAAGCGAACTGTTTATTTCGCTCAGAAAATCCTTAACATCGGCATGAACCGGAATATCGGCCACGACCCACTGTTTATCAAGCTCTGCCTTATCAATGTCCACTGTAATTTTGAATGCTTCTCTGGCAAAGGTTTTGGGTTGGCCGCCAGTTTGGCGAGTATCCAAACGTGATCCTAGGCTAATAAGGAGATCTGAATTTTGAACTGTAAAATTAGCCGCTCTGTTGCCGTAAACTCCGAACTGGCCGATGTATAGCGGATGATTGTGGGGTAATATATCTATTCCGCTCCAAGTTGAGACGACGGGCGCCCCTAGTTTTTTTATAAAAGTTGCGAACTCTTTTTTGGCTTTGCCAAGTTTTATGCCCGCGCCGGCAATTATTACCGGTCTCGTAGCTTTTCCTATTGCTGAAATTACCTTTTTGATTGTAGCCGAAGAAATTGTCTTAACGGGCTCCTTCAATTCGGACGGTTGGAAGCCTTTTAATTTTTTCGGATCTATTTCGGCGTGCTGGACGTTCATGGGAATATCTAGCCAAACGGGTCCAGGTCTACCAGATTTTGCCAGATAGAATGCTTTGTCCAGATAGTATTTTATTTGTTCTGGATCTTTGATTATAGCAGCAAATTTGGTTATCGGTTTGACGATTTCTATGATGTCGGTTTCCTGAAAACCAAGTTGGCGTATTTTGCGTTCACCCTTAGTTTCCCACAGATTAACTTGGCCGGTAATAAGTAACATCGGTATGGAGTCAAAATAACCGCAACAAACTCCGGTAATCAGATTTGTTGCTCCCGGACCGGAGGTGGCGACGGCGACACCTATGTTTTGAGTGACTCTGGAATAAGCTTCGGCGGCCATGGCCGCTGCTTGTTCGTGTTGCATGCAGACGTAAGATATTTTTTTGTTTTTCCCCAAGGAATCAACTATGTGGGCGCAGGCCCCGCCCGTGATTAAAAAGACGTCTTTAACGCCACGGTCAACGAGATATTGAGCTAGGTAATCTGTTAGTTTCATAGTGATGAGTCTGTTGAATAATGCCTTCTATCACCACTTGCAACCCCAGCGAGGCTGCTGCATTTCGTCAAAAGCGTGGATTCTGCTCGCAGTTAGTAAATTATACTGCTCGCAAACCGTGCAACCCACTCTTTTGACGATGCTATAAGGCATTATTCAACAGGCTCAGCTAGGCTGATCTAACTTGAGGTTGCTCCACGTTTTTAATATATTCTGAGAAAATCTTTTCCATGTAATTAATCATTCCATCGGTCATTCCGTGATGGCAACCGATGAGGAAGCCGTGTTTCATTATGTAATCCGCGTTTGAAAGTTCTGCATGAATTCTGCAATCAATGTTCATATATGCCGGATGGCGCAAAATGTTGCCGGCAAATATCGTTCTAGTTTGGATTTTATTTTCCTCAAGGTAGGTCAGTAATTCTTTGCGTACAATAGGTGATTCTGGCTTAATCGTCAATGGAAAGGCCAGGAAGTATGCTTCGGCTTGTTTGTGGACATTGGGCAGGAAGAAATGACGCTCATATTTGCTGAAAAAATTACAGAGCCTTTTAAAGTTGTGGGTTCTTGTGGCGTTAAATTTGGGCAATTTTTTCAGTTGCTCAAGACCGAACGCGGCCTGGATCTCAACGGCCTTGAAATTAAAAGTCTGTCTGACATAGGTAAACTTACCATCAAAGTCGACATCTCCGACTTGTGATGCGAACCTTGCTTCAATGTTGGTGTCGTGAGTGCCAGGTAGTTTGCGGCCCCAGTCGTTGAGCATACGGGCTTCTTCAATTAAGGCCGGATCGTTAACCATGACCATGCCGCCTCCCCCGGCTGCCGTAATATTGTGAGCGGCGTAGAAACTGGTGGTGGTAATGTCGGAGTATTTGCCGGTTGGTTGTCCTTTGAAGCGGCAGCCTATGGTATCACAGGCATCTTCTATAAAAATAAGATTATTTTTTTTGCAGATTCTGCTCAAGCTGGCCATGTCATTAACGTTACCGATAGCGTGAGAAATGAATATAGCTTTAGTTTTTTTAGAAATGGCTTTTTGCACTCCCGCTATATCAATATTATAAGTGCCGATATTCGAGTCAACAAAAACAGGGGTTAGACCTTTTTGGACTATTGGGGCCAGTGTTGCAGGGAATGTGCAGGCCTGGGTTATCACTTCAGAACTGGGCGGCAGGTTGGCCAATTCCATTGCCAGTACATTCGCAGAAGTGCCCGAATTAACAAACAGGCCATATTTTTTACCGAATAAATTAGAAACTTTATTCTCAAATTCCTGTGTGTATTTGCCTGCTCCAAGCCAACCTTCTTCTAGGGCTTTTTGTACAGCTTTTATTTCTTGCTTGCCGAAAATTGCTTTAGTATAAAAAACCCTGTCTACGCCAGGCTTGAATCTTTTTGAATTCATAAAATCGTTTTTAAATTAACATACTAGCCCAAAGGCCGTAAATCTTGACATTGCCCCAATATCTATTTGTGGCCTATCTTTTTAGTTTAATTCTTTTGTAGATAATAACTTCCTGGTCAGGGGCATATTCCTCTTTTATTATTTCCACGGCTTTAAAATTATTTTTTACATACTCTTCTATGTAAAGATAGACAGCATTGCTGTTAGTTTCTTTGATCCAATCAAGGTTTGGATAGTCTGGCAGTTTGTATGCTATGTCAACTTTATTAATTTTTTCGCTAAGCGATTTTAAATGTTCTTCTCCATAGATTTTTGATGGAGAAAAAAGATAAACGTCGGTCAAGTAACCGCCAAACGGTTTATAGCCGGCTAGACGGGCGACAACTGGGTACGCACCCAACACCAATACAGGATTTTCCTTTGTGAGGCCGGCGTTTATCAGGCCTTGTGCTATTTTCTCTGGGAGTTTAGCCGCCGATTTATGGTTGTAAGATTTTTGCATTATCACTCTTTCTTCTCTGGTAAAGCGATAAAGATTTGGCAGTATAAATATAATCAAAAAAAACAAATAAGCAGGAGTACGTTTATACTTTTTAAAATTAAAATTAGCGATTAAAAATGCCAGGACCAGGGCGTACAAAGTAAAAAACGGTGCTTGATGATTAGTACCGCCAAAGCCAGTGGTCATCGTCGTGGTGATACTCAAGATAAATGAAGCGATAATTAGCTCAATAGCTAGCCTATTCTCATCGTATATTTTTTTTAACGACATTTTCAGTCCGAGACCCGAGGCTACAAAGTTTTTATAGAAATAGGGGATAGCCAAAACATAAATGAGCCAAAAAAGCGGCAAATAAACATATCTTAATTCTGCCAATCCAGTATGGAAGGTGGCGACTATTTTTCTTGCGATGCCAAGGATCGGATGGGAGCTAAGATAAAGCAGCTTGGGTATTTCAAAAAGCCAAATGCGAGCTTGATTTAATAAGTCATGGCCCGGCATGTAAAAAAGTTTTAACAGTACGATGGCAGCAACCACGGAGCCAACGAAGAACGGTAGTGCCAGTTTCAGCGCCAACCTACCCGCGTGGCCAAAACCATTTTTATAAACATTGAATAATAAATATCCCAGAATTAAAATCGGCGGCAAGACGTGTACTTGGCGGCCGACAAATACCAATCCGAACAAAATACCTGACAAAATCAATGCGGTGCCATGCCTTTGTATCGAGTAGTTGCCATGCCGCTCTGACCAAGCTGTTTTTAGCAGAATAAAAACGCTTATTAGCTCCAGCGTGTGATAAAAAAGTGGTACCTCCATTTCGCGGCCGGGATCAAATTGTCTGGATGATATGGATAAAAAAGTTATTATTGCCACTAGCGCCGACTTCTTGGGCGACTTGCTTATAAAGAGCGATAAAAAATAAATGGTTAATGTGTAAAGAGAATATAAAAAAACCGACGCCAAATAGCGATTAGCAAAATCGCTTAAGCCTAGTTTGTACACAATTGAAAATAAAAGTGGGAAAACCGGAACTCTGTAGTCAAAAAAATCAACGAGGAATTTGTGGCCGCTGGATAAGAGGTACGATATGTCCAAATAAAAAGAGACGTCCCCGCCTATTATTGAGAATTTGTCAAAATAAAACACGCCTGCTATCAGGGCTATGATAATCAATAAAAAGAAACTATTTCTTGAGTAGTGATGCAAAAAAGACATAGGCACTGTCGGGTAGCAGGCTAGTTAGTCGCATGAATGCGGTTGATATAAAAGGGAAGAAATATGAACCAGATCTTTTCTCAAAAACTGAAACTATAAAACGCGCTGCGTCTTCTGGCGACGATACCAAAGAAATTTTTTTGCCCCACCACATGTCGGTGGCGATGGGTCCGAAATGAACAGTTGAAAACCTGATGCCGGTTTGGATGAAACTGACTCTTAATCCCCGGAATGCCATGCTTAGAGCTGCTTTTGTGGCAGCATAAGATACGGTGCCTTTGTGTGGGCGATAGGCTGCCGTAGAGGAAATACCCACAAATAGTCCGCCCTGCTTTTTCAGAAAATCAGGTAAAAACTCAGAAATCCAAAATAATGGTCCGTCCAAGTTGGTTTTTACGGTTAAGTGAGCTTCGTTGAAAAGCAGGCCATTATTTACATCCCTTTGATGTACTGCCGCATTAAGTACGACAACATCAGGAATGAAATTTGCCTCGCGCATCAGCTTGGCCGTATTGCGCATTTCTTCGATATCGGAAAGATCACAGGCGGAAATTGTAAGTTTGGGCCCGAGTTCCTGTTTCAGTTTTTCCAACAAATCTTTTCGGCGCGCCAACCCCCAAACTTCGTAGCCTGACTTTACCAGTTGGGTGGCAAGGACCCGGCCGATACCCGCAGAAATTCCCGTAATAAAAATCTTTTTGTTGGTGCCTTCTATTTCCATTAAATTATTTTAACCTCAGGTAACGGAATAATAAACTTAGTCCCGGATTTAATAAGATCTTTTTCGCGCTCCATGAATCCGCCGATGAAGCTATAGGGCAGAGCAAGCAAATAGTCAGGTTTTGCGGAGCGCATTGCCGCCTCGTCTTTTATTGGAATGTCAGCGCCGATTATATATTTATCAAATTTAAAAGAATTGGAATCAGCGGCCGCTTCAATCAGATCATTGCCTATTCCGCAGTACTGAAGAATTGTATTGCCTTTGGTGGAGGCGCCGTAAATCCACACTTTCTTTTCTTGTGATTTCAACCTTTTGCATAGTGTTAACAGGTCATCGCGAGTTTTTTCTATGCGTTTGGTAAAATTTGTGTAAGTCGTTGGATTGTAGATTCCTATTTTTTCTTCATTTTTTAGTTCCTGACGATAGCGGGCGGTTTGGGGATATTTGTGGTTGCCTTTCTTTTTCACGAACAATCGGAAACTGCCCCCGTAAACGTCGTTTAAGGTTACGTCGAATATTTCCAGGCCCACCTTTTCCATAATCCACCTCACGTGGTCCGTGCCATAATATCCGACATGCTCGTGAACAATATTGTCGTACATGTTTGTCTTGATCATGGCCGGCAGGTGAGCCATCTGAATTACCCAAATGCCGTCTTCGGCCAAGCAGGAGGCGACATCTTTTGAAAATTGAACTGGATCTGATAGGTGATAAAACATCGCGATGCTTAAGACGAGCTTAGCCTTTTTGTCTGTCGCTGATTTATAAGTGCGCTCATTAAAAAAATCATTTACCGTTTTAAATCTGTCTGAGCTAAAAACAGGTTTTATATTTTTGGCGGCGTCAATGCACAAGAGGTCGCACGTCGTGTCTTTCAAATAAGACAAGAGGGTACCATCGTTCCCACCGATATCAAGCACTAGGTCGTTATCTTTTAAGCTGACATATTCGAGGGCGCTATCAAGAACATTTTTTAGAATTTTGGGCATTGAGGAATTCGTTGAGCTGGTGAACGGATACTCCTCATACATTTTTGACATATCCAAGGAGTGGCCCAGCTGTAAAACGCCGCAGGTGTCTGCTTTTTTTTCACACAGAACCAAATCTAAGGGATGTTTCCTTAAGTTTTGGCGGTAATTAAGATCCCGCGGAAAAATAGAGGACAAGTATTGTTCTCCCAGATCAATGCAGGGGATTAAAGAAGTATTGTCGCAGAAGCGACATTTGGTTATTTTTACACTGTGCATATTATCGTAATTAAATTTTTCCCCTCATTTCATCCAAATATTTAAACACCTTTTTTGCGTCTGGGAAATCAGGGTCAGGACTTTGAATTTCTTGTATTTCAGGTGATCCCTCGAATTCGCTTGGGGTTTTGAGGTAGTCGGCTATTTCGCGTATGCTGATGGTATTTCTGGCGCCAACTTCTTTTATTCCGCCTAGATCTAGATGAGAGGCGATATAGTCTCCGATAAAATCAGTGCTGGCGAATGGATATCTGCTTTCTCCTGCAACATGCGTTTTCTGACCTTTTAGTATGTCAATTAAAACACCCTTTTTCAGCCCATCTCCGAACATTGAACTAAGGCGTATAACAAGATTGTCGCCGTGGTTACATAATGTTTCCGCGAGCAGTTTGTGCCTTCCGTAAATTGTGTCCGGCTGATACCTGACTGATACGGTGCTTATTTGAACAAATTTATCGAAGGTGCAGCCGTATAGTATGTTGGCAGTTTTCTGGACGGTTTCAACAAAGTCTTTATCCGGATTATTATTTGCCCAAAATCTTGCCCCCGGCATGGCTGCGTTTATTACTATGTTGTAAAACTTGCCGATGCTCGAAGGGTAATTATCGCGGGTAACAGGAATAACCCGGTATTTTCCGGCTGTAAGTAGGGACGAGTAAATTTTACTTCCAACGAATCCGTTGGCACCGAATACCGCCACCGTCAGCATGTTATTTTATTAGTAAGCCCTTTTTAGATAATTTTTTAGATTTTTTGTCCTCAAATATACTTTCCCTGACGATAGGAACCTTGCAGTCGTCCCAGGGCTTGGTAAGCAGTGCGATTACGGTCATATTGGTAATGGCATAAATCGCGTGAGTAATTCCTGGTGGAGTTCTGACACAAGAGCCTTTACTAAGATGAATTATCCTCTCTTCCTTGCTTTTTTTGTCGCGGGTAACGGCGATTCCTTGGCCCTCAACTATTAGAGAATATTCTACGAATTCTGGATGATAGTGATTACCTCGTGTTGCTCCGGGAGTAAAATATAATAAATTAAACTCTTTGATAGCGTCTTGCGGAACCCAAGTAAAAATACCCCCTCGGCCATCTTTGACCGTGTCTACGTTACAGGTCGGGAAGAAAGCCTCCATTTTTTCATTGGAGAGTTTAATTATTTTGGCCTTTTTAGGCATTTTAATCATGTAATGAAGTATAAATCTTTTTCAGCCATAAATACAAGCCAGTGTTGTTTTTTGGCATAAGGCTGTTAATCTTAAGAAGTGCGTGAAAAAACAAGCGGTTTTTCTTCTTTGGCCGAAGAAACAAAAGGAAAAATATCGGAGCGTCAGCGTCTATTTAGTTTTGCTGTGGCAATTTTTTTATTTGCTCTAACAATAAGATTAGTATACATAAATTTTGGGCTTTCAGTCGAAAATCTTATAAGCGATGAATATTACGGCCATCGTTTTGTAACAACCGTTGCTTCAGGTGAAAACCCTTTTGACCGCATGATAAGTTATTATCCTGGCGGTTCTGTTTTGTTCGAGTCGCCGTTTTTAATTTTATCCGGTTTGTACGCGGTACTCGATTCGAAGTCTCTAAATACGGAGATTCTTAAAAAGTACATTCTGACTGAAAGTCCGGGATTGTTTATTTTAGCATCACGGGTAGCGTCCGCGGTGGCTGGTGCGGGCATTGCAGTACTTGCATTTTTTATAGCATTTATCCTTCTTGGAAAAAGAAAAGAGTCTCTTCTTGTGGCAAGCTTCGTTGCAATTGATGTACTGGGCGTTAGTTACAGCCATTGGGCCAAGCCGCATATTGTCATGAACTTTTTGGGTTTGGGTGCCCTGCTGTTGTCAATAATTTTCGACCAAACTAAGAAAACAAAATTTCTTTGGTGGTCGGCTTTTCTCGCCGCGGCAGGTCTCGGTACCCATATGCCGGGGTTGCCCTATTTATTTTTCCCTGTTTTGGCATGGTTCCGTAACCGTAGTTGGGTGCCAGCCAGAACCGTCCTCTCCGTATTAGGACTAGGCACGCTTACCACGCTCTCTTTTTATGCTTTTAATGCTCCGGGAACTATTCAAATGCTCCGCAACTCACTTGCAGGATTCCGTGACGTGGGGGCGCTCGCAGAGGCCGCTCCGGCTATGGGCCTCGAGCGATTCTTTTTTCCTTTTACAAATCTTTGGGAACTTGAGCCGTCTCTTGTTGTTTTGAGTCTGTTGGCGGTTGTTTTACTTGTCATTTCCAAACCATTCAAAATCAACTACTTCTTTTATGTTTTAGTAGGCACTGCAATCTCATACACCGAGCTCATCACCGTTGCCGCAATGCCTCATGTTTCCCGCTGGCTTATTCCATGGTCGCTTTTTCTTACTTTATTTTCTATTATCGTCATTCTTAGGAGGGCTAGAGACGCTAGTAAGATTGTCCGTGCTGCCCTTTATTCGGTAGTTGCTCTTGCATTATTGTGGAACGGTATCCAAACCGGACGCTGGCTCACGCTTCTAAAAACAACCACTTTTGAAGAGGCGAGAGTGTGGGTTATGGAACAGCGTTCCGAAACTAGAATTTTGGGTACGGAACTTGATCTTAATCTACCGCTAACGCAACAAACAGCCAGGTTGCTGATTAAAAAATACATCGATAGCAGCAATTCTCCGCGGAAAGATTTTAGTTTCTATGTTTCCGAGCCGCAAGGCAAAGAAGCCCGCTTTAACTATGTATTCAATCAGTATCAAGATGCCCCGGAAATTCTTTGTGATTCTTCCGAGTCGATTCTAAAATTTGATTACATAATTTTCCCTTACGTGACATTGGAAGAAAGAGAGGCGCTGATTAATTGTATTAAAAAGCAAGCCCCCAAGGCATATCTTGTAAAAAACTTTGGTCCGCCGGATGATCAATTGCCGGTGCTGAGAGAGTTTGACAACCCCACTTCGTGGCGTTCGTGGTGGCAAGTAGGAGTATTTGGTAAAAAAATTGCTGTGATTGCGCCTCATTAATCATGGAAAGAGATATTTATTCAAAACTCATTGCTATTGTGCCGACATACAATGAACGGCAGACGATAGGCCTTTTGGTCAGAGCTTTTTTTGACGTTCTGCCGTCGGCTTCTATGCTTGTGGTGGATGATAATTCTCCGGACAAAACAACGGAAGAGGTTGCCAGCTTGAAAAATGAGTTTCCTCGACTGGATTTTTTACTAAGAACTAGCGATAGGGGATTTGGCAGGTCTTACCGAGATGCTTTGATTAAACTCGTTGGCGACGATCGTTACGATACAGTAGTCATGATGGATGCCGATTTTTCACACGATCCGAAATATATTCCGGGTATGTTTGATAAGTTGTCGCAATGCAAATGCAAGGTTGTAACTGGTTCAAGATATGTAAGTGGTGGAGGAGCTGAGGGCTGGGGCTGGAAGAGGGTTTTGTTGAGTCATTTAGCAAGTTTCTATCTCCGCTTAATACTCGGCGTGCCGGTGAGGGATGTAACTTCCGGTTTTTTTGTTTTTAATAAGAGCGTATTGGCCTCGATAGATTTAGTCTCGCTTCATTCAATGGGCACAGCCATTTTGGTGGAACTAAAATACAAACTTTTCAAAGCTGGCCACAAGATTTATGAATATCCGATTGTTGTTGTTGATAGGACGCAAGGCCAGTCTAAAATATCCAAGAAACTTATTTGGGAATCTCTCAAGCTACCACTTAAATTAAGATTTTCACGTCTTAAGTAAAAGTTAAATAATTCTTGACTTTTTTAATGAGCCACAGTAATGTTTTTGTAACAATCGTATGGAAATTTATTCACTAATACAGGCCCGAGGCGGATCCAAGGGTGTTCCTAAAAAAAACCTTAAGCTTTTGGGTGGTTACCCGTTGATCGCATATTCTGTTATGGCCTCTAAGCTTAGCAAGCACATCAAAAGAACCATAGTTTCTACTGATTCGCCGGAAATAGCGGAAGTAGCTAAGAAATACGGTGCTGAAATACCATTTTTGCGTCCGGCAGAATTTGCCCAAGATCGTTCAACTGATCTTGACGTTTTTGCTCATACTGTTGAGTGGTTAGATAAAAAAGAGGGCAAGCTTCCAGATTTTTTAGTTCAATTTAGACCCACGACACCGTTGCGAGAGCCTGTGTTAATCGACGAGGCCATCGAAAAAATTATGGCTAACCCCGGAGCAACCTCTTTACGCTCAGCGCATAAGTTGGCTGAACCGCCGCATAAAATGTTACAAATTAGCACTGCCGGTTTTTGGACGGGATTCTTTCCAAATGATCCACGGCCCGAGTATTATAACTTGCCGCGTCAGACGTTCCCCGATGCCTACCACCCGAATGGTTACGTTGATATTGTAAGGCCGGATTTTATTAAAAATAATCCTGGCTTATTTCTTGGTTCTGTGGTTTTGGCATTCAATACCCCGTTTACTGTAGAGATTGACCGTCCGGAAGATTTTGAATATTTGGAATATAGTTTTCAAAAACAGCCAAGTCCGTTGCACGAGCATCTTATAAAAAACTTTCCGAAAGAAAAAGAGTAGCCGCAACAAATTTTTAGTTATCTGCTAGTGTCTAGTCTAGCAATTTTAAAAATAAAGGAATACAAATTATGCCATTACTAAACTGGCTCTGGCCTATTTCATCCGGGGCTTGCGATGCATCTGCCCGTATTGCAATTAAAAAAACCGACGCCCATGGGCTTGTACTTAACGGGATTGGGTTATTGATTGGTTTCCCGGTTTTTCTTGTTTGGCTTTGGATTGTCGGAATGCCAGAAATAAAACCACAATTTTGGAATGCCGTAATTTGGCATGTTCCGATGTATGTTGCCATCCTGATTTGTACCGTTGAAGCTCATAGAGCGGGTACAATGCTAAAGACAATGCCGTTTGCAAGCCTGACTCCTGTTTTTTTGCTAATTACCAGTCCGATGATGGGGGGCGGCAACCCAACTTTTTGGGGAGCGATTGGGATTGCGATCACGGTTGTTGGGTTATACAGTTTGAATATAGAAAGGGGACAAAAAAATATTTTCGTTCCCCTTAAGCTTATATTTACCGAACGAGCCGCTCAATTTATGTTCGGCGCAACTCTAATTGCCGCATTAAGTGCGAATCTCGATAAAACAGCCATATTGAATTCAAGTCCTGCGTTTTATCTTCTCATTGACCACACGGCGGTAGCTTTCATTTTGATAGCACTGATCTTTTTGCGCTTAGCTATTTCTGGCCAACTTACCTACAAAAACTCAAGATCTGAAATTGTTACCGTTGGATATTCAGATGTGAAAAAACAGATTTTTTCTTTAAAGGAATATAACGCTTTTGTTTGGTACGGATTATTTAATGTTTTTACCGGATTGTTTCACAGCATCGGATTGACTTTTCTGCCGCACGTTCCTTATTTTATAACTGGCAAAAGGGTTGGGGCTATCATTTTTGCTCTTATTTTCGGGTTATCTATGTGGTATTGGGAAAGAGTCGGCAATATCGATCCGAGCAAAAGAAGATTTAGCCGCGAGGCGGATAATCTTAGTTGGAGATTGGCTGGGACTTTTCTGGTTGTGGTGGGCATGTCAATCGTGATTCTTTACGGCAAAGCCGAGAGTGCTTTATAAATAATAGAGCGTCAATTGTGGCGCTTTTTTGTTAGAGTTTACATAATTTTATTTTTAATGTAGTCTTATTCCATGTCGAGCTATCAATTCCATCTTACACCTCAAAAAGTCCCACACGTTAAAACAAAGTTTAGGACCATAAAGACAAAAATTCCTGCTCCGGAGACCCTCAGTCTTATTCAGGAAACCAAAAAATATGGTCCGAACTTAATGCACGGACAGTTACCGGTTGCCTGGAATAAGGCTATTGATTTTAATGTTTTTGATAAAGCAGGCAATAAATGGATAGATTTTACTTCAACCATCTTTGTGGCTAATGCCGGTCACGCCAACCCAAGAATTAAGAAGGCCATAAAGGACCAGCTTGATAGTGACCTGCTGCACTCTTACAATTATCCAACGGAACCGAGAGTAAAATTTTTAAAAAAGCTTCTGCAGATGTCGCCCTCTTTTTGTGAGAAGGGTCTTTTATTTTCTGCCGGAACTGAATCAACAGAGGCTGCGATTCAGCTAATGAAGATGTACGGACAGCACAAGTTAAAAGACAAAGCCAGAATAGATATTATTTCATTTCAGGGTAATATGCACGGAATTACTATGGGAGCGGAAATGATGAAGGGCAACCCCAAAATTTTGGAGGTCTACGGTTTTTCCGATCCACATGTTTATAGATTGCTGTTTCCTTATCCGTGGGAAAGCGGGGGAGATAAAAAATACGATTGGAAGGCCAGGTTTTATAAAGACATCGAAAACTTGAAGAAAAAAGGAATGAGAATTAATAAGGTATGCGGTTTTATGATTGAGGCATATCAAGGCTGGGGCGCCTTATTTTATCCGAAAACCTATATTCAGGAATTAGAAAAATTTGCCAAAAAGAACAAAATTTTAATTACGATTGATGAAATTCAAGGTTGTTGCGGCCGTACCGGAAAAATGTTCGTTTTTGAACATTACGGTATCAAGCCGGACCTTCTGTGCGTGGGCAAGGGGTTGAGCAGTAGTTTGCCACTCTCGGCCGTTATCGGCAGAAAGGACATATTAAATCTTCCGGAAATATCCGGTTCTTGGCACAGCACTCATTCCGGAAATCCCGTGTGTTGCGCTGCGGGACTGGCTAATCTGGAAGAAATTGAGGCCAGAAATTTAGTAAAAGAATCAGCAAGAAAGGGGAAAATACTTTTCGGCGGTCTCGATGACATGAAAAAGAAATATCCTAAATTGATTTCTCACATTTTTGGAAGTGGTTTACTGGCAGCAATTTTATTTAAACATCCTAAAACTGGCCAACCCGAAAGTGAATTTCCTACTAGAGTTTGTGAGTTAGCCATGCAAAAAGGATTATTGATGGTTCACACTGGTCGTGAATCAATCAAAATCGCTCCGCCTCTTACAATTCACGATGCGGCGTTAAGGGAGGGCTTAAAAGTTTTAGAGGAGTCCATAGAAGAAATTATACAAGAAGAAAGTAGCTACCGATAAAAAATGATTTATTCAAAACTGGGTATGACAAATTTAAAAGTTTCGCGTCTTGGTCTTGGTACGGCCGAGATTGGTTTTGCTTATGGTATCGGACCGCGATCTTTGCCTTCGGAAGATGAGGCCATTAAACTTCTTAACAGCGCGGTTGAACTGGGTATAACATATTTTGATACCGCTAGCCTGTATGGTCTTGCTGAAGAACGGATAGGAAGATCGGGCATACTTAAAAACCGTGGCGTTGTGGTGGGCACTAAGTGTGGTAACTTTTTAGATAAAAAATTAGATCTATCTCCTGAAGAAATGAAAAAAACCATCGGGCAAGAGATAGGGGCAAGCTTAAAAAACCTAAAAACCGATCATCTTCAACTGTTGTTATTTCATGGCGGTACCCCAGAGCTTATAATAAATTCTGGTTTAATGGACTTTATGCAAAAAATGAAAACCGATGGTACTATCGGGTACATTGGCATTAGCACGCGCGGCGAAGAAGCGCCGATAAAGGCAATTGAAAGTGGCGTCTTCGATGTCGTCCAGACGGCGTATAGCATTTTAGACCAAAGAATGAGAGAGAATGTTTTGTCTGCGGCAGAGAAAAAAGGCGTAGGCATAATAAATAGATCGGTTCTGCTAAAAGGTAGCTTGACCCAGGCTGTTAAATATTTGCCAGCTGGCCTAGAGCTACTTATGCAAAATTCTGCCAAAGCGGAGACTATTGCCGTAAAAAACGGAATGGATCTGCCAACCTTGGCGATAAGATTTGCGATTTCAAATAGTTCAATTTCAACGTCTCTAGTCGGTACAAACCGGTTGGATAATTTGAGTAAGTCTGTGGCAGCCGTTGAATCTGGGGCGCTTTCAAATGAAATATTGGCCGAACTTTATGGATTAGGCATTTCTGACCCAAAACAAGTTGACCCCGCCCTTTGGCCGCCACTCTTGTAATAAGCAATACCCGAATAGACCACGGTTTATTGCTGGCTATTGACAATAGCGCTCCCGAATGCCATCTTTTTGATATTGTTGTTTTGAAAATTTTAATTTTGGAGGTAGAAAGTGGAACAAATAAGTCTGAGCAATTTAGCATGGGGAATTAAGGCGGTTATTTCTGACGTTGATGGCGTATTTACTGACAATCGTGTTCTTGAAGGGGCGCCCTATAAAGCTAAGTGGCGGAGTTATTACGATGGTCAGGGCGTCTCATTACTTAGGGCTATTGGCATTCGTGTTTGCCTGATTACTAATGAGAAAGGTGACTCCGCAAAACACATTGTGGATGTGGTAGAAAAATGGAATAATCTTCCGTCTTCGGAAAAAACTCCTGGCGATGGCGGTTGGCATCATGTGAAACTATATCCTGGTATGGGCGGAATAAAGAAAGTAATTGCGGCCGAAGAGTGGCTCAAAGAAATTGGGATATCGTTCGAACACTGCGCTTTCATGGGCGATGATTTAGTAGACGCCCCTCTTTTGCAGAAAGTATCCTTGCGTGCCGCGCCAATTAGTGGTGATCCGGCAATAAAAAGAATGGCTCATTTTGTATCTGAAAGAGTCGGTGGCATGGGAGCTTTCCGTGATTTCGCTAACTTCATTCTAGAGGCTCGAGGAATTGATCCGCTATCCTTGTCGCCGCAATAAAATTAAAAACCCTGGGTTTCAGGGTTTTGTTTTTTATAATTTGCATGCTTGATTCAGTATCATTACTGCCTCATCCGATCTTCTTTGGTGCTCTTCGGTGCCAATCGGCATTTCTCCTCGTAGAAATAATAATATCTCTTGGCGTTGTTTTTCTAGCGCATGAGGTGATTCGTCAGACGTATTTATGTAAAGAGGCGTGTAGTGAACGGGCGGAATCTCTATTTGTTTGGCGCCGCGCAGAAAGCCTTCAGAATCAAATACACTGGCATTAGATTTATTTCCGGAGACTTCTAATTCGCGTAGGCGATATTGGATTCTTCGTCTCACAGTTTCTAGGTTACAGTAAAGGTAAATACAGCGAAAATCTATTTTTATGGATTGCTTAGATGGTGGCAGGTCATCCCTGTTGGCCTCCTCTTTCTCGATAGTTTGCAAATACCAATTTGCGCTGTCGATCATTTCAACGAATGGTTTTTGGTGGGCCTCTCTGGTAAGCATTACCGATTCAAGAAACATGGCCGGTGGCCGTTCAATAATCAGCCTCCTTTTTACTTCAAATCTTGTTGCCTCATTCTTAAAAATATGTTCGGTTTTTGTAATGTCAGTATCGCTCTTGTTTCCCCAAAGAAGTTTGCGGATGTCGTCCATGGCTACCGTTTGGGCATTTTGGAATTCAGAAAGACCCATTGCCCAATTTCTGAAAAAAGATTTACCGCTAAAAACCAGTCCCGAAAAAACCACAACCAATAAGCGGTTGTTACCTTCCATCTACTGCCTCCTTTTGCGTGTTAAGATATAGGATCTAATGACCTGCTCACGCGCAAAATCTGCTTGTGGAGATTCGTCCGAGGTATCTATTTTTACAAAAGGATAGTAATTACCCGGTGGCTCAAATCCATGTTGTCCTTTGCGAAATTCAGAAATCGTAACCAAACCTCCCCCGGTTTGATCTAAGCCCTTCCTGCGACTTGTCAGGCGTTTAATACTGGTGGCTTCATCGCAGGTCATCCAGAACACGCTTAAATTGATATTGACCAGCTTAAATTCAATAGCTTCCAGTGGTATTCTTGATTGACGCGCTTTTTGTTCGCGCAACTTTCTGCACATAAGAAGTTCGGTTTCCGAAATCATGCGCATGAACGGTAGTTGATGGGCACTTTGTGTAAGCATGGTCATATTGGCTATCACGACATCGACACCGTTAATTATGAATTGTTTTTTGATTTCTAGTAGAGTTATTTCGTTCTTAAGCAGATGATCGGCATCAGTCATATCTTCACTTTTGCCCCAATATTGCTTGCGGGCCTGAGAGATACCAATGAAAACAACTTTTTGGCTGGGACGTTCGGATCTGTATATCTCTGCTACCTTGTTAGCCCAAAAGTCCTTTCCGCTAGTACCAAGTCCGCAAAAAAGAACCACTTGTTTCATCGGCCCAGCTCCTCCCAAGTTTTCAAATAACCGATTTGCGTATATAATAGATGAGTTAAGGGCACATGTCAACTGGTCAACTGTTTCCTTGACTTCCGGTAGTATTTTCCTCTACAGTAAAATTATGCAAAAATTATCATTTAAGGTTTCAGAAAAGCTAAAATATATCAGGTTAATCGCTTTTGACTTTGATGGGGTTTTCACAAATGGATTATTTATGTTGAGTCAAGATGGCACGGAAAGCATTATTTGCAATCGAAGAGATAGCTGGGGCCTTAATGAGATGAAACGGTTGGGTATTAAAATGGTTGTAATTAACAAGGGGCTTGATCCTGCCGTGAGTAAGCGTTGTCAAAAACTGAAACTTGAGTATAAGTACGATGCGACCAAGGATAAACTTTCAATTCTAAAAGATGTGCTGGTACGAGAACAAGTAAAACCAGAATCAGTTCTTTACGTTGGCGACGACACGATTGATTTGCCGTGTTTAAAATATGCAGGTTTAGCAGTTACCGTGGCTGACGGAGCGTCTGAATGTAAAAAGGCCGCTGATTATATCACTGAGAAAAACGGAGGCCAGGGAGCCGTGAGGGAACTTTGTGAATTGATTGTGGTGGCCAAGGGAGGTCTTAGCCGAACATAAAACCATGAAAATTTCAAAAAAAAAACTTTTTGAAAAACTCCGTAGTCTAAGATTAATAGGATTTGATTTTGATGGTATTTTTACTGATGCAAAAGTAATTCTTAGCGAGAACGGCCTTGAGAGTGTTGTTTGCAGTCGACGGGACGGGTTGGGTATAAATGAGCTCCAGCGTCTAGGTATTAAATTAGTCGTTATATCAAAAGAGCCAAATAAAATCGTGGCTACCCGCTGCGCTAAATTAAAAATCGAGTGCGCTCACGGGGTTGATCACAAGCTGTCATTATTTAAAAAAATCCTTGACCGAGAGAAAATTAAACCCAAATACGCGGCTTTTATGGGGGATGACTTTAATGATCTAGAATGTATGCGCTATGCCGGGGTTGCCCTAACAGTCGCTGATGCTTACCATTTGAATAAAAAAGTATCCCACTATATTACTCAAAAAAACGGTGGTCACCACGCCATAAGAGAGGTGGCGGATATGGTTGTAGAAGCGCGAGAAGGAAAGAGGAATCAAAAAGCCGCTTTTAATGCGGCCACACCTCTCATTTTATAAACTCGGTAGGGACTTTACTAATTACTACCTCCCTCTGGATAATGTTTTTTGCCATGCAGTAGTAAGACCCGCTATCTCATCTGCCGTTGAAGCGAATCGTAGAGCGCGGAGGTGCTCTTTTTTAAAATAAGAACCGAATATCTTCTGACACGCCTTGAGATTATTGGGAGCAAAACTCTCGTGAGCAATAATAAGTTTTTGGCGTTGTAGACTTGGAAATCCCTTTTTTACTAAATCTTTGTTAATGTGCATAACCCTGTGGAATACAGTAAGGAACTTGGCTTGGGTCCCCAGTCCTCCCTGGAAAAACACGGCGACATCAAGGTCTTCACATGATTGAGCATTTCTAGCCTCAAAACGTCCCGGAAATGTTTTCAGTATGGTTGTTTTGGTTTGTTCAGTAGTTCTCCCTGGCATAAAAGTATAAGCACATGAGACGGCATCTGGCTTTTGTTCTCGGGCCCTGTGTACTCCTATGGCCGCAGCTTCAGGAACACCATTGGGCCCACCGTTTGTCATAATGGTATGGCCCTGAAGAGCCAAAAGGCATGCTGTCTCTTGAGCAATTCTTCGCACTTCTTCAGTTGCTTGCTCGCCAGTGCCAGTAATTAGGATGTTTAGCCGCCTTGTGGTTTCGGGTCGGGCGGCGTTTTGTTTGGCTGTCACTATAAGATCGCAAACCTCACGTACGGCTCCTTCTCCCCCCCCCTTTTGAGTTACATAGCTGGCAATCTTTTTAATATCTTCGATCCCGTCAGCAACGCATACCGGAACGCCGACGATGTTCATAACGCCAAAGTCACTCATGTCGTCACCGACAAAGCAGACTTCCTGAAGGCTAATTTCCGGAGATTCTTTTTGAAGCCACTCTGTCAAACTCATCACCTTGTCTTTAGTCTGAAGGCAGGGAATATTCATCTTTGAGCATCTTGCTTGTACATAGCCGCTTCTTTGGCCTGTTATCATCACGACCTTCAAATCAATTTCTGGCTTTCTTACCAAATCTATGCCTTGGCCGTCCCTGTGGGAAAAGCGTGCAATTTCTACAACTGAATTATGCGGCCTACCCTCATATTGTTGCGAAGATTTAGGGTCCATAATAACGCCGGTTTCAATGTAGGCAGGCGTAAGAACCCCGTCGCAATCTAGGGCTAGCAACCTAACTCTCCTAAACTTATCCAATAGTTTTTCGTCCATATTTTTACTTTTCCTTGAAATTTACAAAAATACCCAAGCCTATAATACATATAACAATTATGCTTAAACAAATCAAGATCTTGGTCGGCCATTGCCAAATATGTTCCTTAGTGTATTATTCAATTTGTTAGCACACAAAGTCAAATGAAAACGTTTTGTGTCAACGCACAGAAATAATATGAATAAAAATACGCTAAAACAGTTTGACTTACAGAAACAGATATGTGTTATAACCGGTGGGGCAGGGTTTCTTGGTGTGCAGCATGCTGAAGCGTTGTTAGATGGCAATGGCAGAGTTGTTCTGATTGACGTAAACCAAGCCAGACTTCAAGAAAAAGTTGTTCAGCTCAAAAAAGGGTATCCCCGCAGAGTTTGGGGTTATCAGCTGGATATTACTGATGAGGCCGCAGTTAAAAAAGTGGTCAATAAAATTGAAAAAGAAGTCAGGCCGATTGGAGTTTTAATTAATAATGCTGCCAATAATCCGCAGGTTGGCCAGGGTCAGAAGGATTTTTCTCGACTTGAACTTTTTCCAAAAGATGTTTGGCAAAAGGATTTTGACGTTGGCGTTACCGGAGCATTTCTTATGAGTAAATATATAGGTCCCTTAATGGCTGAAAGGGGAGTGGGTGTTATTCTCAACGTTGCTTCAGATTTGGGTGTAATCGCGCCCGACCAGAGACTTTACAAAAAGGATGGACTCAAAGCGAGCCAGCAGCCGGTAAAGCCGATTACCTATTCTGTTACCAAGCACGCTCTGATCGGTTTAACCAAATACTTGGCTACTTATTGGGCGGATATGGGCGTTAGAGTAAATTCTATTTCGCCGGGCGGGGTTTATAACAACACTCCAGAGGATTTTGTTAAAAAACTGACCACTTTGATACCTTTGGGCCGTATGGCCCAAGCGGATGAGTATAAGGCCGCAATTTTATTTTTGTGTTCCGATGCCTCATCTTATATGACCGGGGCTAACCTTGTAATTGATGGAGGCAGAACGTGTTGGTAAGAAAATGAACAAAAAACATTCAACCGGTATAATGCAAGGCAGACTGACCCCGCCAAAAGGCAGGGGAATTCAGTTTTTTCCTTTTGATGGTTGGCAGAGTGAGTTCGAAAAAGCCCAAGGCCTGGGCCTAAATGATATAGAATTTATTTTTGATCTAGACCAATACGAGAGCAATCCTCTCTGGACAGACGGCGGTGTGTCCGAGATCCAAAGCTTGATTAATAAGAGCGGCGTATTAGTTAATAATATTTGTGGCGACTTCTTTATGCGTCGCCCGTTTTTTAGAGTCGAGGAAAATGTACGAAAAGAAAATGTAGAAGTTTTAAAAAAACTAATTGTTAGCGCGTCAAATATAGGTGCCAGAAATGTCGAGATACCGATTTTAGACAATTCGTCTCTGAAAACCAAAGAGGAAGAGGACATATTAGTAAGATCCTTAACGGAATGTTTAGAGACCGCTCGATCTAATAATATTATTCTGTCTGTTGAGGCTGATTTGCCACCGGTAAAACTTCTGAATCTTTTAAAAAAGTTTCCTGGCCATCAAGTCAAGGTGGTTTATGACAGTGGCAATAGTTCTGGCCTTGGCTATGATCCTTACGAGGAAGTTACTACGCTTGGCGATTTCATAATCAATGCTCACATAAAGGATAGAGTTTTAGGCGGTGGCACGGTTTCACTGGGCACGGGTTCCGCTGATTTTGATAAATTGTTTACTGGGTTAAAAAAAATAAATTATCAAGGAGCTTTTACTCTTCAGGCGGCTAGGGGTTCCGATGGTAATGAATCAGAAACCACAAACACATACCTAAACTTTTTGGCGCCATATCTGGCCGGGTTAAGATCCTACTGATTTGTCAGATATTACCAGAAATGATACTTTTAAAAGGCACGCAGGTGCCTTTTTTGCATACATTTTTGTAATATATTCGTCATACACTAATAGCCAATTTCATGGTAATTTTAAAAACTGCGTTTAGAAACTGGAATAACTTTCTTTTAAAAAGTAATTTTGTTCGTAGGCTAATATTTGCCCAGCATAAGTTATTGCCAATGCCGCTTGGGGTTTTTGATGTTATTTTCCGTTCAGGTTTGCTACGCCGACTTTTTAATTTTTACGGATCGCATGTTGCAAATTTCTCCTACCTAAGAAGGGGTGGTGACCAGTTAAAATTCTGGTTAAGCAAGGAATCCCTGTATTGGCATTTCTGGCGACAGACGGATACAAACGACGAGATTTTTAAAGAGATTTTTTCTATAGAACCGATTAAAAACATTTTTAGTAACGGGGGGGGGCTTACGGCCGTGGAACTCGGTTTTGGTATCGGCAAGAATTACGACAAGTTTTTAAGGCAAAAAAAGTTTACAAAATATATTGCCGTTGAACCCAATCAGTATCTTTGCCACTATGTTGCCAAAAAATTCAGGTCTGATAAAAATTTAGAAGTTGTTAATCTTTCAGTGGGTGACTTTCTAAGACAAAATAATCGCTTTGACGTTTTGTTTTGTTCCGGTGGAGTTTTTATGTATCTAGACCAGGGAGTAGTTGATGAACTTTTCAAGCGTATTGGCAGGGCCGGAGTTAGGGCAGTTATAATTTTTAATGAGGGAACGCCCCGCAACGATATTATTAGAGATGACGGGACAGCCATGTTTAATTTTAAGAACCGTTTGATAGCTGCAGGTTGTGGGAATAAACTGTTTATCGAAAAAGAAAAAGAAGGAGGTATATATAGCTATTTTATTATGTGTTAGCAGCAAACCATGAGCCATATTTTCCAACCACAAGTTAATAATAAAAAAGACAACATTTTTCGGGTTAAATTGCCCTTCCATTTGCTTGGTGATAATACAAGTGAGAATAAAAACACGATTATTTTTTGGGGCGCGGATTTTAAATTTTTGCCGCCGGGGATTCCGGAGGATAAGTTTATTGAACTATCTAATAGTTGTCTTGATTTTATTCGTAAGAACTGTCCGGGCTATGAGTTGATATATAAGCTTCATCCGGCAGAAACCGACGAGTATACAAAATTAAATCTGGATGGGTTTAGCGTAGTTGGCACTGACAATATCGGCGAATTTTATCTTCTCAAAAATATTAATCGGATAAAGTATACCTTTTCGGCGATATCCGGCGCCTGTGTGTCGGCCCATAAGATGGGCATTCCTTCTTATGTCTTTGTGTCATTATTTGAGCCGCTTTTCAGGCCGGAAACCCTAAAGGGATACAGGGAGTATTTTTCTCAGTTGCCGAGCGAGTCATTTATTTCCAATTTTGCCGACGGATTTCGAGATTACAAAACAGCCGTAGACATAGACGAGACTTTAAAAAATAATTTTGTGAGATTATTGAAGGAAAGTCCTGGCAAAGTTTTTTTTATTGCCGATACGCCCGGGTCGTTGGCGGAATTGATTTCCCTGACCAAACTTATAAAAAGTATTTCTCCCCAACGTCCAGTTGGTCTTTTGGTTTGTCGTCATCATCGCTGGGACGTTATGAATTTTGATGATCTTAAGGCGCATTTCGATTCTATTGATATTTTTTCAAGAACTTTTTATTCATTAAGGCCCAACAAATTAATAAAAGCCCTGAAAATCGCGCGAGATATCAAAAAGTTTCCGATTAAAAACGGAGATATTTTAATCGGCACCACCCACACTTCTTTTGTAGAGGTTTGTTTTATGTCTTATCATAAACATGCCAAGATGTTATGTGTTTTGAGCGAGGTTTCTTTTGATACTGTATACGGCCAGCGCGGCAAAAAAATGCTTGCCGAAATACACTATGAAACGCCCCCGTCCAGCCATTTTTATAATTTAATATTTGAACCGCTGCTAGGACTTTATCGGACAAAATACATGAACGATCCGGGCAAGGTTATGAACTTCCGCTGTTACCAGGAGCCGGTAAATGATATTTATGATCAAATCTATCTCATATAAGAATGTTTAATGGTATAAAAAAAATAATACGGGCCTACGGTATTTTTAAGCAGGCCTATTCAAAACATAAAAACAAGGTCATTTTGATGACTCTGCTTGGTTTTGGCAGCGGTTTGATGGGCGGTATCGGTATCGGTGCGATAATCCCTCTTTTTTCCTTTGTAATTAAGGATCGCCCCGAAAATCTGGACCCGATTTCCAAGATGATCGGCGGCCTTTTTTCTTTGGTCGGGATACAATACCGCCTTCGCTATCTGATAATTTTTATCGGCCTGCTTTTTTTGGTTAAGGCTGTTTTTTCTTTTTGGGCCAACTACCTCAATTACCGCGCTTCAATTGATTATGAAAGAGAAACGCGCCAGGAAATTTTTGAACACGCAATGAGAGCCGATTGGCCACACCTTTTGAAACAAAAAGTCGGCCACCTCTCAATGGTAGTCATGGATAATATTAGTTCAGCGTCCTCTTTGTTGACCAATATCAGCATGATGATTCTCTTCCTAACAAGCTTGATAATGTACGCAGTTATTGCCCTGAATATTTCACCTAAAATAACCTTGCTTACTTTCGCAATCGGTTTTTTGCTTTTCATTTTCCTGCGGCCGCTTTTTAAAAGAATACGGCAGGTTTCATATGAGAGTGTTGGTGTATCTAAAGATGCCACGCATTATCTCAACCAGCATATTATTGGAGCCAAAACGGTAAAAACTATGGCTACGGAGAAAGAGATCATCAAGAGAGGCAAGATTCATTTTGACCGCCTTGGAGCGGCAAGGCTGAAGATCTATAAATACAATAGCGTTTTGGGGACGTTTTTGGAGCCTATTACTCTTGCCGTGATCATTCCGATTTTTGCCCTGTCTTATCGTAGTCCTAATTTTAACATCGCCTCATTCGCGGCGATTTTGTACTTGGTGCAAAAAATGTTTTCTTTCATGCAATCCGTTCAGATACGCCTGAGCCTGGTGAACGAACTTATACCACACTTGGTCAGCGTGCTTAATTATCAGGAAGAGGCCCGCCGATATAAAGAAAAAGATACCGGCGGGGAGCCTTTTTCATTTAAGTCAGCCATTGAATTTCGTGGCGTAGATTTTTACTACAACCCTGATAAACCGGTGATTAGCGGGGCCAGTTTCTTGATAAATAAGGGCGAGACGGTGGGCTTGATAGGGCCGTCAGGTTCCGGCAAGACCACCCTGGTGGACTTGATTTTGCGTCTACTTACACCGACTGGGGGCGAGCTTCTTATTGACGGTAATAGCGTTTCCAAGATTGATCTTACCGACTGGCGCAGGCACATCGGCTATGTTTCTCAGGACATTTTTTTGATTAACGACACCGTTGAAAACAATATTAGATTTTATAATTCTAAAATTAGTGACGAACAGATTGTTGATGCGGCCAAAAAAGCTCAAATTTTTGACTTTATAATGGAACAGCCCGCCAAGTTCAAAACCGAAGTCGGCGAGAGGGGATTGCAGTTGTCCGTGGGCCAGCGGCAGCGCGTGGTTTTGGCCAGGGTATTGGCCTCAAGACCAGAAGTCCTTATACTTGACGAAGCCACCAGCGCTCTGGACAATGAATCAGAAGCGGCAATACAGGAGGCTATAGCCAGTTTACGCGGCCAGATGACCATCGTAATTATTGCCCACCGTTTGACTACGGTTATGAATGCCGACAAAATATTAGTTCTTGACGGCGGTAAAATAGTTGAGGAGGGAGAGCCGGATAAGTTGCTAAAAGACCCGGATTCATATTTTCACAAGGTTCATAACGTAAATCTATGATTATTTCAAAAACGCCACTACGAATAAGTTTTGCCGGCGGCGGCAGCGACCTTGAAGATTATTATAAAACTGGTTATGGGGCGGTCGTGAGCACGGCAATAGACAAGCACATTTACGTGGTGCTTAATAAGAGATTTGGCAATTCCATCAGACTGGCCTATACCGATTTTGAGGACGTACAAAACATGTCAGACATACGTCATAATTTAGTGAGAGAAAGCATGAGATTAGCAACTGCCTCCAAGGGCTTAGGCGGTGGTGTTTCAATTCAGTACTCTTCCGAACTGGTGATGGCTCACGAAGGAAGTGGTCTGGGGGCCTCTAGCGCTCTTGCCGTGGGCCTTTTAAATGTTATGAATGCATACCTAAACAAAAGAGTATCACCCCAAATACTTGCTCGGGATGCCTGTAGAGTAGAGATCGAAATGCTGGGACACCCCATTGGCAAACAAGATCAGTACTCTGCGGCCTTTGGTGGTCTTAACTACATTAAGTTTAAAAAAAATGGCAGAGTTGAAGTTAGGCCATTAAAATGTTCTAAAAGAGTTTTGGCTGAGTTGAGCTCCGGACTTTTAATGTTTTATACTGGCCTGGAAAGCAGTTCTCAGAAGGTGCTTGCGGAGCAGAAGAGCAAGACGCCGTTTAACTTAAAAACAATTGATACGATGGTAACTCTGGCTGAAAAATTAAAGTTATCCCTAGAAAAAGGGAATTTAGATAATTTCGGTAGTATTCTGCATGAGAATTGGATTTATAAAAAATCTTTAGCCACCGGTGTTTCTAACGCAGCGATAGAAAGATACTATAATCTGGCTATGAAGGCCGGGGCTTCGGGGGGGAAAATTCTAGGTTCTGGCGGAGGTGGCTTCCTGCTATTTTATTGTGATCCTGGCAAGCAGTCGCAACTTAGGCGTGCCATGCACAATTTAAAAGAAATAAAATTTGGCTTTGAAAATAACGGCAGCCGGATAATAAAAATTTAAACTTCAATGGATAAATTTATAAAAAACTTTTTGTCAGAAATGCTCAGCGCCCTGAACGATCTTCCAAAAAAAGAGATAAAGAAGGCCGCCAGCATATTACTAACAGCTCACAAGAATGGAAACCGTCTTTATGTATTTGGTAACGGAGGTTCTTGGGCTATGGCGAGCCACTGGGTTAGCGATTTTAATAAAACTATTTTCTCGACTTTGCCTGCAAATAATAAAATTGCCCGCTTTCAGGCCATAAGAATACCTAGCACCCACGAAGAGCTAACCGCTTGGGCCAACGATGTGGGCTATGACATGGTCTTTGCCGGGCCACTGGCCAATCATCTTAAAAAGGATGACGTTGTTATTGCTATTTCTAGTTCTGGTTCATCTCCCAATGTAATTAATGCGGTAAAACTAGCCAGGGATCGCGGCGCAAAGGTGATAGGCGTTTCTGGTTTTGACGGCGGTCAGTTAAACAAATTAGCCGACGCTAAACTTTTTGTTTCTACGGCGAAGGGCGAATATGAAATAGTCGAGAGCGTTCATTCCGCCATACTTCATCTTTTGACCAGATATTTTAGGGACCATTTTCATAGGCTTTCTAAATGACCAATCTGACCAAAATTCTAGTTACCGGAAACCGCGGGTATATAGGTTGTGTTTTAACGCCTATGCTTATTAATAAGGGCTATGATGTTGTCGGTCTGGATGCGCTTTTTTATGAAGAATCAAAATTAGTGCCGGTTCCATTTCCGCTTGAACAGATGCAAAAAGACGTGCGCGATGTTAAGCTGGAAAATCTTGCCGGTATCGATGCGGTCATACATTTGGCCGCCCTTTCCAATGATCCGCTCGGAGAGCTTGAGCCGTCTTTGACCGACGAGATAAATTTTAGAGCGACAGTTAATTTGGCCAAAGTAGCTAAGCAGGCCGGCGTTAAAAGGTTCATCTATTCTTCCTCCCAGAGTATGTATGGTGTTTCCGAAATAGATAATGAACTGGACGAAGACAGCAGTCAGAAGAATCCGGTTACGGCTTATGCAAGAACCAAGTGGGAGGCTGAACAGGAATTAAAGAAACTAAACGACGATAATTTTACTGTTGTTTGTTTCCGGCCATCAACTGTTTTTGGGGTCAGTCCAAACTTGAGGTGCGATATAGTTTTCAACAATTTGCTGGCCTGCGCGTACACTACTGGCAAAATCGAAATCAAAAGCGATGGTTCTCCCTGGCGTCCCGTTGTGCATGTTAGAGATGTCTCCAGCGCCTTTTTGGCTGGCCTGGAAGCGCCGATTAGCTTGGTATCTGGACGATCTTTCAACGTGGGTATAGCCAACGGCAACTTCACTGTTAGAGATTTAGCAGAGGCTGCGCAAAGATCTGTGCCTGGAAGCCAGCTTATTTTTACGGGCGAGCATAGTAAGGATAATAGGACTTACAAGGTAAGTTTTAAAAAAATACTTTCAGTTTTAAGTGATTATTATAAGCCCGAATGGGACCTTAATAGGGGAGGCAAGGAGCTTGTTGATTTTTTCAAGAGCGTGAACTTTACAGAAACCCAATTCAGGGGTCGTGCCTGTAATCGTCTGCAGCAAATAAAATACCTTATTGATAATCGCATGATTGATTTCGATTTAAGATGGCTAAACAAAACAAAATAAAACAGGCGGTTATTTTAGCCGGTGGGCGAGGCATGCGTTTGTGGCCGCTGACAGATGATCGGCCGAAACCTATGGTACCGGTTAATGGCCGGCCCTTTTTAGAATATCTGGTGGATCTGCTCAAAGAGAATGGAGTTAAGGAAATAGTTATGCTCCTCGGATATTTACCAGAGAAAATTACAGAACACTTTGGTAATGGTTCTAAGTTTGGGGTTAAGATAAAATACTCAATCGGAGCGATTGATGATGAGACTGGGACAAGGATTAATAACGCGCGAGATCTTTTGGATGAGCATTTTGTGCTGTCGTATTGCGATAACTACTGGCCGATAAATTTATCCAAGATGTCGGATTTCTATTTTAATAAGGGCGTCGTCGGCACGATGACTGCCTATAACAATAAAGATGGCGGCGGGGAATATGGGCCAAGGAATAATCTGAACATATCCGATGGCGGTATGGTTAAAAAGTATTTAGTCGGGGATTATAGTGAGGACCCGGTTTATAACGCTATTGATGCCGGAGTTTTCATTTTAGATAAAAAGATTCTTGGTCTCATGCC
>MGJI01000007.1:0-32179 GCA_001794195.1 Candidatus Yanofskybacteria bacterium RIFCSPHIGHO2_01_FULL_44_17
AGTTCGAGGATGATATCGTTGAACAGCTTGAGTGGCTGGGTCTAAAATGGGACGAATTTTATAAGCAGAGCGACCGTACTAAAATTTATTCCAAATACATTCAGAAAATCTTAGATAGCGGTAAGGTATTTTGGTGTTATCACAGCGAAGACGAGCTAGAAAAAGAACGAGAAGAACTGGCAGATGCCAAGAAGCCGCCGGTGCATTGGTGTGAGCATAAAAAACAAGAAGCATTAAACACGAAGCATGAAGCAAAAAATGGAATCATAAGATTGGCAATTGATCAAAATTCAACGAGAAGAATTAAATTTCAAGATATAATCCGCGGGGAGATTGAATTTGAAGAGAAGCTTCTGGGCGATATAAGTATCGCAAAAAACCTTGAAACACCGCTTTATCATTTTGCTGTAGTCATTGATGACTATGAAATGGACATTACGCACGTAATCCGTGGCGAGGACCACATCGCCAACACGGCCAAGCACATATTGATACAGGAGGCGTTGGGATTTGATCAGCCGCAATATGCTCACATGCCGATGATACTTGCTCCAGACAGGTCTAAATTATCAAAGCGTCACGGTGCGACAGCTGTTGCTGAATATCGTCAGCTTGGTTATCTGCCCGATGCTCTAGTGAACTATATGGCACTGCTTGGTTGGACTCCCAGAAATAGCCAGCGAGAAATAATGACCGCGAATGAGATTATCCAGCAGTTTGCTATTGAAGATATACATAAGTCGGGGGCGGTTTTTGATATTAAAAAATTGAATTGGATCAACTCACAATATATAAAAATGGAGAACGATGAAGGCTTATGCAGGCTTGCCCGCCCCTTTATAGAAAAGTATTTTGGTCAGCAGGATAAAGAGCCGATGCTTAAAATTGCGCCGCTTTTGCGTGAACGTCTGGAATATTTTGATCAAGTCAAAGAATTCCACTTTTTTTTCAAAGAGCCCGAGTACGATTCGAGTTTGCTTCGCTGGAAATCCAGAGGCGATGATGAAATTCGTGAGTCTTTGCAAAAAGTTAAGAAAATAATAGAAAATTGGGACGGTGAAGACAAGTCAGTATTAAGATCGGAGCTTGATGGCTTGGGTAAGGGAACAGGAGACCCTTCGACCCGTTCGACGGGCTCAGGGCAGGATAGGGGATTAACCTATTGGCCGCTTCGCGTTGCTTTGAGTGGCGAGAAGGCGTCTCCCGACCCCGTAGAATTAGCATATATTTTGGGCAAAGAAAAAACCCTGGAGAGGGTTGATGCGGCCGTTGCTAAATTAATGAGCTAGAGTATGCATTCTGTTTAGTTTTTCTACTTCTTCGTGGGCGATCATTCTGGCAAACTCTTGATTTGAGATGGAGTCAGAATGTATGACGTGAATAGTGTCCTTATGCTCTGGGCGTCTGAAGTCAGATGGTCTAAGTTCCATGCCGATAACCTTGACCTTGAGCGTCTGCTCAATTTCAAATTGAAGATCAATCCAGAATGTTTCAGCTCCCGGAATTATACCATTGGTAAGATGTCCTATGTTTATTTGTGATCCGTTTTTGCGTGTTTTCATGCTATAATTCAGACCATTAACGACCAGCGGATGAAGCAAATACTTCTCTTTATCTGACATTGTTTCCCTCTTTCAAAAAACTAAATGTTATTACATCTTAACAAAAAATTTAACTTAGGTCAAGCCATACTATTTCCCTTGGTCTTAATTTTTTGTTTTTCATTTTTTGTAAACAATGCTTTTGCTCTCGATGGGACTAGCCAAAAAATCTTAGACCTGCGCAAGCAGATAGAAGAGCTTACTAAACAGGCAGAACAATACAAGGGGACGATAGCTCAAAAACAAAAACAGGCCGATACTTTAAAGAAACAGATTGATATTTTGAATGGGCAGATTATCCAGTTGCAGCTGCGTATTAATATCACTGACCGTCAGGTTGATACCACGAAGCTTGAGATAAATAGTCTTGAGGGTGAGATTTTTGATACTTCTGAAAAAATCAGTGAGCAAAAGCGGGCGATAGGCGAGTTGATATCGCTAGCTTATGAGCGTGACAAACTAAGTCTTTTGGCCGTCCTTTTGAAGAGTCAGCGTTTATCTGATTTTACAGACCAGGCGCATCAAGCCGAAAGTTTAAACAATAAGCTGACCAGCTTATTGGGCGAGCTTAAAACACAAAAAGAATCTCTTGAGGGGGATAGGCAATCGCTGGACGCTAAAAGAGTAGAGCTGGAAACGCTCAATCAAAAACAGATAAACCAAAAGAGCGTATTAAGCGGCAGTAAAACCAGTAAAGATAATTTATTGATTCAAACCAAGGGTCAGGAGGCAAAATATCAACAACTACTCAGCGAAGTAGAAAAGAAAAAAGCGCAGTTCTTTAACGAATTGCAGCAGTTTGAGGCAGAGGCGCTTAAGTCCGGAGCGTTTATTGTTCACGTCAAAGCAGATTCAATCCCACCCAAGGGTACGAAGATTTTCCAATGGCCCTACGATGATTATTATCTGACTCAGAGCTATGGCATGACATCTTATGCGCGTAGAGGAGCATATGGCGGCGCGCCACATAATGGCGTGGACATAGCGGCTGGCGCTGGCTCAGCTATAGGGCCGATCGGTGGCGGTGCGATATTGGCAAGTGGTTTCAACGTCGGATTCGGTAACTGGGTGGCGGTAAGGCATGACCGCAATCTGGTCAGTGTCTATGCTCATATGCGCTCGCCTTCTGGCCTTGCCAATGGTACGCCAGTGAAAGCGAATTCAATTATAGGCCATGAGGGCTCCACGGGCAACTCCACAGGCTCTCACCTCCATCTTAGTCTATATCGCGATTTCTTCACCTACATTAATGAAAAAAATGGACAGCTTTATTTCAACTATTTTGACGGATCATTGAACCCGATTGACTATTTATAGTGGCGTGTTTATAATTTAAAACAGCTCATTAAGTTTAAGCACAAGAAATTGTAAAAGGAGTTTCGGCGATGGATTATTGGTTGGCCCTGGTGTTTATCTCTGGTCTTTTATACTATCTTATAAAGAGAGACGAGAATGATGATCAATAAGGAGGAGTGAATATCCATGGCTGCCATCGTGAAATTAGTCGAAAATCTCACCAGAGAATTTGATGCCGGTGACGAGCGTCTTCTGGCTTCTTACGAAGAATCGCTCGCAATTGTGCCCCTCGAACACAGAAGAGCATTTCAAATGTTTTTTCTAAGTTTCAGAATGAGCGATGACTTTGAGCGGCGGCTTGAGAGAAGTCCCGAGCTGCAATTGGCAATAAAAAGGGTTTGCGGAACATTATTGCAGAACGTCTCATCAATGATTCCAGCATTAAGCGAATTGGTCGACGATGGCCATAAAAAGTCGACAAATGTCGTGAATTAGCCGGCGCATATGCCGGTTTTGTTTTTTTAAAACTGAGCACTATGGCTGAGCAGGTTTTTTTGTTAAAATTAAAGCATGATTAAAATACTAATCCTTGGCGGCGGCTTTGGGGGAGTGAGGGCGGCCTTGGATTTGGAGAAAAAACTGGGTGGCAAAAAAGATATAAAAATTAGTCTACTAGACAAGAGCGACTGCCAAATTTTTACCCCAGCGCTCTATGAGGTGGCTTCTATTTATGGTGCTGATCATCAGCACCCGTTCCATACCGAGCTTCGCAGTGTTAGCAGCATTCCGTATAGTGAAATTTTTCGCGGCAAAAAGATTGAATTAATACAGGCAGAAGTGAAAAATATTAACCTTGAGGCCAAGCATGCCCCGTTAGAGACAAGCGTAGAACATCGGCTGCTTGAGACTGATCAGAAGTCTCTAACGGGGCATGCCGTTACCGGTAATGGCTCGACAATAGACTTTGATTATCTTGTCCTGGCTCTTGGCTCTGCTGCCTCAACCCTTGGTGTCACCGGTGCCGAGGAATATGCTTTTAAATTTAAAAATATAGACGATGGCCTTATGGTTGCTGATAAACTCGAGGAGCTTTATGCCGGTGCCGGCCAAAAGGATAGCCCTCTTCCTATTAAAATATTAATCGGCGGCGCCGGTTTTAATGGAGTGGAGCTGGCTGCGGAGCTCTCCAATTGCACAGTGCATATTGCTCACAAACATGCGATAACAAATAAAAACTGTACTGCCATTACGTTAATAGAGGCCGGGCCGGTAATATTGCCGATGGTTTCTGAAAAAGAGAGGACCCTTATTACCGAGCGCTTGCATCAACTCGGTATAAATATAATGACAGGTTCGCCCGTTAAGGAGGTCGGACCGAGTTATATTAAATTAAAAGATGATCATATTTTAAAAGGGGATTTGATCGTTTGGTCCGGCGGTCTTAAGTCCTTGGATATCTTTAAATCAACTCCTGGTCTTGACCTTGATGAACGCGGACGTATTATTTCCAATGATTTTTTACAAGCCAGAAATCATGCCAACGTTTTCGGAGTAGGGGACAATTTAATTTTTATTGATCCGATTACAAATAATCCGATTCCGCAGATGGCTTTTGTTGCTATAGAACAGGGGATGGTAGCTGCTAAAAATATTAGGCAATTAATCCTTGGCGGTAAGTTAAAAAAATATAAACCAGGCCGCAACAGTGTGTGGATTGCTCCTGTAGGTGGTAAATACGCCGTGGCTCACATTGGGAAGCTTAATTTTTCAGGATTTTTTGGCTACCTCGTAAGAAAGCTGGTCGATCTTAGATATTTTTTATCAGTTTTGCCGTTTTTTAAGGCTATCTGGTTTTTTTGGAGAGGAGAGAGGGCTTTTGCCAGGAATGATTAAGGTTGTGGATAACTTTTTGACTAGTCTTGATCAATGTGGTGTTATAATAAATAGGCAGGGAAGGGAGGTGTGTAAAATTAAAAAAAATATTTTAGTAATAATTCCGGTATTGTTAATTTTAAATATCGTTGTTCCTGGCGGAGCGTTAGCATACGCAGATGATTCACCTGCAGTAAGGCCAATGCCATCCTTAATCAACCCCCTAGAGTATCTAAATGAAAATTTGTTGTCCAAGCTGCCGGGGATCAAGAGCGAAGGCTCTGGAGCACTGCCATCGGGTCTCGGAGGCCTTCTTTCAGAGGGTGGTGGCTTGGGAGGAATAAAGTTATTAAATACATCTAGTTTGTCGACTAATGATATTCCAGGAGCTCTTAAATCAATAGCTGTTTTAGCAATCAACCTATTCCTTATCGTAATACAAACTGTAGCCGGCGTACTCAAGGCACTATTGCCGTTCTTGCAGTGATATTAGACACTAGTTAGGTCGCACAACCTACATTGTGCGACTCATCATAAATATAAAACCGCTATCTCTCCCCTGGCGGTTTTATATTTATGATGTAAAATTAATTCAATGTATTATTCTAACGCAGAAAGTTTTAAAAAGGCTACTGGATACGAAATCGATGGCGTTTGGTATCCTCGAGTTACCTCCATTGTTTCCATTAAGGCCAAGCCGGCGCTTTATCATTTTTACGCTGGCCAAGCGAGTTTTGCTGCCGGTGAAGCCGTCAAGGCTAAGTCTGCTGAAGAGGGTACGCTATTGCATGAGACCGTTGAGGCGATACTAAAAGGCGAAGACTCCCCTATTCCAGACTCTGTGGCACCCGCGGTCAGCGCATTTTTAGATTTCAAAAAACAAAACGAAATTATTCCGCAGCAAATCGAGGCCCGCATAATAAGCAAGAAACATCACTACGCTGGAACCTTGGACTGTCTTGCCGAATTGAACGGTCAGCTGGGCGTACTAGATATTAAGACTTCCTATGCGATTTATCGCGACTATGGCATACAGACGGCAGCTTATGTTGAGGCTCTGAGTGAGGCCCCTTCAATGCCTTCCTTAAAACGATGGATATTGAGGCTGGATCAGGCGAGGCATTGCATCAAGGGCTGCGGATCCAAGATGCGTGAGAAGGGCGGCAACATCAAAATACGCCCAGCCAAGGGTGTGGCGGCAGCCAGGTGCCCGCATGTTTGGGGCGACCTACTCGGCGAAGTCGAACTTAAAGAATTACCGGGCCAAGAGCAAGACATCAAAGCCTTTCTGGCCTCTAAGGCTCTCTGGGAGTGGGAGAATGATTATTGGCTTAGACAGATTTTTAGGAAATGACTTGTTGTTATTCTACTTCTGGCAGTTTCCCGCAAGGGTGTAGCCGGCCGAGATAGCAGCGGCTTCGGTGGCGAAGGTGATTTTGTTTTTTTCTGAAATCTTGGAACCGCTGGCGCACCATAAAAAGTGATAGACTTTAGAAGTACTGTTTTTGGAAGCGATGACCTGACTATTTTGTGTTTGCGTTTCAGAGTGGCCTTCGCTCAGATTGTCCGTGCTAGCTGTTTGCGGTTGGGTTATCGTGATTGGTGTTTTTTGTTGCTTGATTGCTGATATTTTACCCAGATTAAAAGCTGTAACCGAAATTAGTATTATGGCCAAGGCCAAGACTACATCTGCTTGATAAGTTTTAAGGAATTTGATAAGATTCATATTTATGGCGCATACAAAGGCTAAATCTACGACAAAATTAGGTCGGGACTCTGAATCTAAGCGTTTGGGCGTGAAGCTTTCTAACGGTCAAACTGCCATTCCAGGCAACATTATCATACGCCAGCGCGGCAGTAAATACTGGCCCGGCAGTGGTGTCCGCATGGGCAGTGACGATACGATATACTCTATTACAAATGGAAAAGTTCACTTCTCTACCCGTAAAAAGGGTAACTACGATGGCACCCGTCGGGTAGTTAAGATAGTCAATGTGGTGTAGGCCAGTCCTTTCTAAAAAATCCAACATAAAACCGAGCCTTGCTCGGTTTTGTTTTTTTACTAGTTATCGATCCCACCATATGGATTAATGCCAAGCCTAGCAAGAATTTTTTCTAACTCTTCTGGGAATGAATCCTTTTTGGGCGGTTCTTCTTTATAACTGGACCATCCAGCCGGTACGGGGATGTTGAAGCGAAGGCCAGTTTTACATGAGGGGCAGGTTATTATGACGGTTTTGCCGAAACTTTTTTCAGTAACCCTAATTTTTATTTTTTGTTTGCAATCAAGGCACAGCAGGTGTCGATATTCGCCCATCTACTATCCGTTCATTGATTTTTAATTTTCTGAGAACATAATAACACGAATATTGCTACGTACCAATTAGATTATTGCGGGCGAGCGCTTATTTGTTGCCCAAAACAATCACACTGATTTTGGCTTTAACCTCTGGGTGCAGTTCTATTTCAACTTCGTGTTCGCCCAGCGTCTTTAGGTGCTGCGGCAAGCTAATATATTCTTCTTTCAGATTAATCCCTCGCTCTTTTAAAGCGTGGGCTATTTTCTTCTCATTCACTGAACCATAAAGATGCCCTTCGTCATTTGCGTCCTCCTTTATATCGACGGCTAGTCCTTCGAGTTTTTTCGCTAGTTCGAGGGCCCCCTCTTTATCTGTTTCATATTGTTTCTCGCGTTTTGACCTCAACGATTCGGCAAGTTTAACCGTATCGCCTGTGGCTGCCTGAGCAAGCTTTTTGGGAAGCAAAAAGTTTCGAGCATAGCCGTCCGATACATTCTTAATGTCCCCTATCTGTGCAACACCTTTTATATTTTGTAGAAATATTACACGCATGTTTTTATTTGGAAAATGCGAGCCGCTTTGCCTTATGGCACCGTCAAAAGGGTGGATTGCATGGTCATCGAGCAGTATAATTTTATTCACTGCGAGATGAACCCACGCTTTTGACGGAGTGCTGAATTATCGCTGGTAATTCGAATGGTGATAGAAGGCGTAGCGGCGAGCTAATTTTCTAAGTTTTTAAAAGATAGTAGCTAGCGTAAATTTTTTATTAATTCCCTTGCCTTATCCAATTGTGTATCCTTCTCGTTCTTGGTATCTTCCTCGCTTATCACAACTTCGACATCCGGCTTGATGCCATTTTCATGTATCGAAGCTCCTTTGGGCGTGAACCACTTAGCAATCGTGATTTTAACTGAGGCCTTTTTGGGCAGGTCATCTACTTCTTGGACTGAGCCTTTGCCGAAGCTGGTTTCTCCTACAACCAATATGCCCCTGTTGTCTTTGAGCGCACCAGCCAGAATCTCAGAAGCCGAAGCCGAACCCTTGTTGATTAAAACAATTAATGGATAGTTTTTCAATAGGCCGTTGGGCTGGGTGCGAAATTCGTTTTCTTTTCCGTCTCCGAACCTTTCTATCGTTACAACCTTATCAGAATCCAAAAAGTACCCCGCTATATTAACCGCTGAATCCAGCAGGCCGCCAGGATTATTACGCACATCTAATATTATTTTGGTAGCTTTGGATTTTAGTATCTCCTCGGCGGCCTTTTTGAACTCGTCATCAACATTTTTGTTAAACACGAACATTTCAATGTAGGCTATGTTTTCATCTAGCATTTTCCAGTCTATGGCCGGTATCTTGATGGTATCGCGGGTCATGGTAATCTCTTTAGCTTTTTCGAGACCGTCACGAGCTATGGTGAGAGTAACGTTAGTTCCCCTGGGTCCGCGGATGGTGCCGACAGCCTCGTCTATCTTCATTCCCTCAGTCGATTTGTCATCGATTTTTAAAATTTTATCTCCGGCAAGGAGTCCGGCACGGGCGGCAGGCGTGTCTTTGATCGGTGCAATCACCGTCAGAATATTTTTGCGAAGACCTATCTCAATACCGATTCCACCGAATGAGCCGTTAATTTGCTGCTGAAACTCTTCGCTCTCTTTGGGCTTAAAGAAAACCGTATACGGATCGCCGGCTGCGTTAACCATTCCATTTATGGCGCCGTAAACTAATTCTTGGGTATTTAGTGTGTTCCTCTCAACGTATCGGTCGTGTAATAACTCCCAGACATTCCAAAATAATGAAAAATCAACGCCATTAGGCTGGCTGGCCTCCCTGTTTATCAGATTACTTAGTACCGGCTCAGGTACTCTATAGTCCCGATAATAAAAACCTCCGGTAAAGCCCACCGCTAACATGAGGACTATTAAAATTGGAATAAATCTTTTTTGATTCATGGCGAGAGCTCTATTTTACGCAAGTCTCTATATTTCCAGAAAAATTTAATTGCGCTAGAAATATGCCAGCGCGTTTTTTTATTAAAAATTGTGTCTAATATGCCCAAGCCTGAATTAGATTCACGCTGATGGTAGTGATACATAACCGCCTCAGGATAGTAGACAACCTTGTAGTCATTATGCCAGAAGCGTCTAGCCCAATCAACATCTTCAAAATACATAAAAAAGCGTTCATCCATTCCACCTATCCTACGGATAGCATTACGGCTTAACATAATCGCTGAGCCCATAAGCCAGTCGGGGGTTTGTATTTTTGTGGGGTCGACATCGGCCATAAGAAACTCGTTCAGCTCTTTTTTAAACCAACCGAATTTTCCAAGAAAACTTCGCCGTGCCAATATTGTTACTGGCTTGTAATAGCTGAAGAATGTTTTTTGTTGTGTGCTGTTGAGGTTTAGCATGCGAGGCCCAAGCATGCCGACATCTTCATGCTTTTTTATGTAATTGAACATTTTGCTAATTGCGCCGTCGGTGGCTATAATATCCGGATTCAGTATAAGAATATAATCACCCTGCGAATTTTTGATGCCGATGTTTACACCCTTGGAATAGCCAAGATTTTCTTTGAAAGGAAGATATTTAATTTCAGGGTATTGCTCGCGGATTAAATCTCGCGCCCCTCTGGATATGGTCGAATCAACGACCACAACCTCATAGTTCAAATTAATCGAGGTTTCTCGTATTGATTTTAAACAAAGCTTCAGAAGCTCGGGTGTCTGATGGTGAACGATTATGATTGACAAACTTTTCATAAAGTGATAGTATAAGTAAAGATTTATTAACCTTGCCTGGAGGTTGTGTGATTGCTAGTTTTTTAACATTTTTTATCGGCTGCGGAATATTTTTTCTCGGTAGTTTTAAGATTGTACATGCCAAACTAAATAAAGATGGCCATACCCATACATATTGGCCGCTATGGCTAGTAAATTCTCTAAGTGGCGCTGGCTTAGGAAGCATTATCTATTCGTCTGTTCTTTTTGTAGTTAGCCGCATAGACACTGATCCTAGCATATATTTGTTCATATATTTTTTTTCCAGCAGCGTTTTTATTTATACTCTCTTTTGCTGCAGGGCATTTGTATGTAATTTGGCAGGGTATCTTAATCAAAAAAAGGGCATACTCACTCACGCTGTTCCTTCAATGTTTTTCGGCTACATTTGTATTCGGCCCGATAAAAGACCGCTGCCCCCAGGATAGGGGGTTTTAATTTACCACGGCCCAAGCAACGAATATTTTACGAAGCACTATGGTGAAGCTAAAATATTACTAAATAAATTTTTAATACCCTGATAATTTGCCTCTTTGGATAATAATATATACTCCCCCTTTTCAGTTTTAGTTTCATATACCAAATTTTCCGTGGTAATCACATAATTTTTAATTGAAGTTTTAGTTCCGAAGTTGTTCGTTAGTGCCAGCAAGTCTTTAATGTCCCAGATTTGAAAATCAGTTCGTATATTTTCTTTCAGGCTAGACAGCAGAGATGTTATTTTGGAGGGGCTGGATAGGAGCCCCAGGGAGAGGGCCTTATTTTTTATTATAGCTATGACGTCTTGCTGTCTGCGGGCTCTGTCAAAATCGTTTGTTGAGTAGCGCGAGCGAACATAATACAACGCCTGATCTCCATTGAGGTGATTATCCCCTGCCGGCAGATAGAACTCATAGCCCCACTGATTCTTTTCTTCAAACGCTTTGGCAAGGTGTATGTCTATTCCGCCGATACTATTTACTACTTCACGGAAAGCATTAAAGTCCACTACTAAGGCATTGTCAATATAGATTCCGGTAATTCGAGAGAAAACATGTTTGGCCAAGGCTGTGCCGCCGCCGTTAGCAAGCCCGCGCTCATAGACTTCATTTACCTTCCCCTTTATTTTCAGCCCCTTATTATTAGCGGCGACCACATCCATTTCTATATATAAATCTCGTGGCACGGAGATCAGGGCAGATTTTTTGGTAGTTTGATCCAGACTCATAATTAGTATGGTATCTGTGAGCAGGCCGCCCTCTTTTTCAACGGATGCCATATCTTCGCCGCGTATGCCCAGCAAAAGCACATCTAACCTAGCGGGCTCCATTTCAGGCATTGGATTTGTATCAGACTTGTTTAGTGGATCCTCATTCGTATTGAATACACCAGCAACATTTTTAAACCATGAGCCATTATTTACGGAGATCGTGCTGTAGGCCATGGCGAACTGATAGGCATAGTAGACTACGCCTAAAAACAAAAATAGAAAAATATAAAATAACGGCCTCTTGTGCCAAGGCCTTTTAGAGTTAGTGGCTAGCGGTTTGTAGTTAGTATTTAGCGGATCCATTGTCGAAAATCTTTAGCTGTAATTCGAGCTTTTTGCATAATCTCTTTCCTCCTTTTTAACATAGTTGGCAGCATTTTGGCAACCTTAAAAATTTCAAGAAACATGGGCGGTTCAAATAGTAAGAAGTAAGCCCAGAGTCTAATTTGACGCCAAAAAATATAAGGCCAATCACGCCATAAATTGACAGCGAAATCATTTTTGATAATGGTAATTGTAGTGTTGCGCCAGTCCAGGCGGCGTTTAAACATAGGAACGGCTTTCCTAATTTTAATAAACTTTTTCCAGCCGCCAGCGACCCCCTTAGTCGTCTTGCGGTCGTGATAGGCAATGACGCTGGGCGCGTAAACTTGTTTCCAACCGAATATCCTCATGCGCCACGGAAGATCAAGATCGTCGCCGTACCAGAAGTAGTCATGATCAACAATTTTATTGTTTTGATTTTTTAGACGGCAATCTTCGAGCGCACTTCTTCTGTAAATTGGCACCGCTCCCTCCGTCGCAAAGATTTCGCGCTGAGAATTATATTGTCCGCGATCTATCTCGCCATGCGCTATGTTCACTATTCTACGCGAGCGAAAAATCTCAAAACCTATCGTGTCCAGTGTCTCGTACTTAGTATTTTGTATAAAAGGAAATTCGTATTTATAAACCTTCGCCTGAAGTCCGCCTATAGTTTCATCTTGTTCCATAATCTCAACGGCGTTTTTGATGAAATCTTTATCCAGAACAACGTCAACCGATAAGGCCACAACATATTCACCGTGACTATATTTGAGCAGCTCTTCCTGCCCCGGCCACATGCCTAAATTTTTTTTTGATTGAATAAAATTAAACTTGAATTTCCGATTTACAATTTCCAATTTCCAGTTGTTTATTTTTTGAACGGTGTCGTCAGTCGAGGCGTTGTCCAAAATATTTACCTCGATTAATTCATGCGGGTGCGTTTGCGCTAAAACCGAATCCAGGCACTGACGAATGTCTTTTCCGCCATTATAGACGACTAAGTTAATTGTAACTATTGAATTTGACATTCTGACTTAAATAAAGTTCTAAGTTCACATGTGGCCTACTCGCCGTTTTCTTTTTGAGAAAATATGAGGGCGACTGTCGTCACAAACAACAAAAATGCCCTCTCGTCAAAAATCGCAACATCAGTCAAAGAATAAATTAAAACCCAAGGAATAAAAAGCAGGGCTCCAGCGAAATAAATAGTTTGTAGCTTATGGTTCGTAGTTTGTAGAAAATTATTATAAACCTTTTGCAGGAGAAGCCATAAAAACCAAAGGGCAAAAACAAGTGCGGGAATACCCATCTCAGCGGCTATGTGTAAGTAAAGATTGTGGGCAGACGATCCTGCCTTTGCACGTGCCAGATCCTCCCCCACCACGACCGGAAAATTACCAATGCCGACACCCAGTAATGGGTGTTTTTTTATTGAGCGAAGCGAGTCCTTCCAAATCTCAATTCGGCGGGCATTTGAAGTTTCCGATATATCTATCAACGAGCGTACGCGAGCTCCTAGCAGTGCCGTATCCCCTTTTGCCATCTGGAATTGATCTGTAGCCAATATGTAATATGCTGGTCCAAAGAGTAAAAAGAATATAGTCAAATACGAAGCTAAATAGGAAAAAATATATCGACATCGCAAGTCCTTATTTAATGGCTTGCGATGTCGATATATTAAAAAACCGGCCCAGATTGTAGAGGTCGCACCCGCTGCCCAGATACCCCTGGTGCCACTCAGAATCGCCGCCAAGAAGATTATGGGTACGAAAACGACCAAGATATTAGCCCTGGTTTTTAGTATTACCTTAAGATTGTCCGAGTTTTTTTTGAAAACTCTTTCTAGGGCCAGTGCCAGAACCGTCGGTAGACCCAAAAGTAGAAATATTGGGAATGAGTGCGAGTCTGGAAAAATTGAAAACATGCGCAGGGATAGTTGGTCACCGAAATATGCAAACCACGTATTGGCTCTAATAGCGGTATCAGCCCAGGCGTTACCAAATAAATTGCGCTGAACCACTCCACCCCAGAAATCTACGAACTGAAAAATATCCATATAATAAGTCGAAATTTGTTGGAGTATTCCGATGAGGGCAACGATTATCGTGGGAATGGCAATGTTTTTAATTAATCTTTGGCTGAAATCCTGGTTTTTTTTAACTAAATCATAAATTATGACTCCAATCAGGGATAAATTGATGAAATATACTATTCGCTTAACCGCTAGTACGGTACTATCTGCCTGAGTCGCAGAAAGGATGGCCAGTATCAAGATGCCCAAAAGTAGAATAGTAGCCTTATGATTTCGCCAGACAATCTGTAGTTTTAAAATACGATCGTATTTAAAGGCGACACGTGATAAACCCAAAAACCATTTAATGAAAATCAGGCAAGAGAGAATACGCCACATATTGAGTGAATCAAAGCCGCCTGTAATTGGTATCGCGATGAAAAACGGAATTGAACGCACAAAAAAAGCCGTCGAATCTTCAAGTGACGCCAATAACACATAGGCTGTCAGTGCCAGTGTCCAGTATGGCACAACTGTCCGCGGCAAAATCCCGGCTATAAGCAAAAAGAAAATTGCTATATGACAAAAAAACATGGTATTGACATTTAAATTCACTTTTGTTATCATATGCTAAGCATAATTTAAAACGAGGAGATTAGCATGTTTGGATTGGCGATGTTTCTGCTTTGTTTGTCTAACTTGCTTTATCTAGAGGCAATATATGTAGGGCTTAATAATCTACCAAAGTCTTCTAACCTTCCTTTCTTTATAGCTGTAATGGTTGGTATATTTTCAGAAATCGGACTCCGCATAGCCACAAGGGCCGCCTGTAAAAATTTTATTAAAGACAAGCCAAATGACAAAGGTTAAGTCCCAGCCGCTCAAAGAGCGGCTTTTAAAATTACTAAAAATCTATCTGTGGTTTTGGCCCAGGTGTATTTTTCAAGAATGATCTTGCTGGCGTTTTTTATTTTTTGTTGTTTTTGTTCGTTGGCCAGGGCATTTTTTATTGTAACGGCAATAGAGTTTGAGGTAAATTTATCTGTAAAAAAAGCATTATTGCCGTAAATTTCATGATTTAACTTAGACTCTGCTACCACCGCCGGTACGCCGTAGCCCAGCGCTTCAAGCGGTGGCAAGCCGAAGGCTTCTTTTGATGAAACATATAGCAGCAATTTAGCTCCGGCAAAAAGTTGATTAAGTTCTTCTTCCGGCACGTATTCCTTATAAATTATAGCCTCTCGCCCAAGTCTTTCGTTAACTTCATTTGCCAGATTTTTTAAAATTGGCGGATTGTATTTGTCCTTACCAACGGCTACGAGATTTAAATCAGGATATTGAGGTGCTAAAATTTCAAAAGCTAATATAGTTTCCCTTAGGTGACGGCGCGAAAATGCTTGGCCGACATATAATAAGTAGTTCGTAGCCGATGGCTCATAGCTAATAGCTTTCGGCGGATCAATGCCCAAGGTATTAACTTTAATACGATCGGGGCTTATTTTAAATAATTTGACCAGTTCTTGCTTGGAGGTTTCTGAGATCGCCATGATTTTGGTTGCGTGTTTGGCTGCCCACCAACCGGCAAATATTTTATAAGCAAGCTTATAGCGTAATGGGAGCGTGCCCTCGTTGATTTCATAATAAATGTCCTCTGTCAGCATCACTAGCGATTTTCCACGAAAAAGCGGTGAAAGCATGTAGTTTGGGAAAAAAACTAAATCTACTTTTTCAAACCATAATTTTATCGGCAGCCAAAAATAATAGTAAAGACTGAACGAGTTCGTACCTATGACTTTTTTTACAAAGATGGTATTGTTTAGGAACGGCAAGTCTGGAATCCGTGATTTAAAGTACAGAAAAAGTCTGAACTCATTGGTGAGTTTAGGTCTTGCCGAAATATTTTCAAGAAGTTTTTTTACGATTCTGCCGACACCCCAAGATTCGGAGCCCTCGATAGACTCACATTCGATACCTATATTAATCATTGATTTTGCCGAACTTTTCTCTATAAAAATCCACTACTCCGACCGTTATTGTTCTTGATATTTCTCGTCTCTGCGCCCAGAAAATTATCTTGACGAGTTGTTTCATTATAATAAAAAGCGACCAAAACGGCAAGGCAAACTTAATCAATAGGGGGCCGTTTTTCCAATTAAATAGATGCGCGTTGCGATAGTGGTAGCGAAGTAATAATGCTGACCCGAGAGATCCGGTTGAGGCGGAGCCGACATGCGTAACTTTAGCCTGAGGCACTATCGCTAAATTGAATCCTGCCCTACTTGCTCGCAAACAGTAGTCCGCATCTTCAAAATAAAGAAAATAGCTTTCATCTAGCAGCCCTATTTTTTCAATAACTTCTCGCTTAATGAGAATGGCGGCGCCGGTGATGTAGCGGTCAGTATCGAGTATTGAGTATTTGTTACTGGGGGTGACAACAAATGAGTGCGTTAATTCTGATTTTAGCCAGCTAATTTTACTGCCATAAATTGTGCGATTGCCCTCGTTTATCGCCGGTCCAATAATGCCAATTTTTGGATCAGACTCGGCCGCTTCAATCAGCTTGGATAGAGAACCTTTTTCAATTGCAGTATCCGGATTTAATATAAAAACATAATCTGCCCCATGCTCCAGCGCGTACTTGATTCCAACGTTGTTGCCGCCGGAATAGCCCAGATTTTTAGCGTTGGCCAGTAATTTTAAACCGGTTCTTGCCTCAATCAATGAAGATAAATTTTCAACTTTTGGACTTTTGGAATTATTGTCCACTATGACTATTTCTCGGTTTTGATAATCCAAGCCCGCAACAGAATCAAGACACTTGACAGTGTCTAACGATTTGTTATAATTAAGGATAATAAGAAAGACCCTAGGAGGCATTATGGTTTGGTTTCTTGAAAATTGGTATTTTTTCTATATACCAGTTCATTTTGTAATCGGAGCGCTGAGTTGGGCATGGTTTAATTATAGCGTGTATAAAGCTCTTGAAGAAGAATACGGCATTGTTTCTAATATGGAGATGAATTCTTTTATCTGCAAATGTAATTTATTTATTGGCTTGATTGGCGGGCCGATTTCATTATTTACTACGTTGATCGCTAGTGTTACGCCATATAGAACATATAGAATCAGACTGAGATACGGTCTTAAATTTTTATAATTTTTCTACAAATTCAGCGATTTGTTGTTTAAATCTTTTTGCCGAGAATTTCTCGGCTGTTTTTTTTATAATTTCCGGATTATAGTTTTGCAGATTTTGTTTTAATATTCTTGCTCCATTTGCAAGTACCTCCTCAAGCGGGTCCTCAAAGAATTCTCCATTTACGCCCGCCTGTATATATTCTAGCGCTCCGCCGCGCGCTAAAGCCAGCACTGGCTTGCCGTAGCTCATGGCTTCGATGGGTGTAATGCCAAAATCTTCTTCCTGGGGCATAATAAATGCCATGCAATTAGCATAAAATTGCCGAACTACCTCGTCAGATTGATGGCCTAATAATTTTACATTTGCTCCGGCAAGTTTTTTTAGTTTTTTAAACTCCGGCCCTCCGCCTATTATTACCAGTGGCCAGCCAAGTTTATTGAATGCCCGAATTGCGATGTCTATATTTTTATGCTTATATAGGCGGCTAACTATAAGGAAGTAATTGTTAGGTTTTTGACTATAGATTTTAGGTAGAACTACGGGTTGATGAGTAGCGACTGACGCCAATTCTACCGGCGGATAAATAATCGTAGATTCTCGGCCGTAATATTTTTTAATGCGCTGGTGGACGTTTTCTGAAATCGCAATAAAATGATCAACTCTAGTCGAGGCGTTACGATCCCAGATGCGCAGTAGGTGCTGCAGTATTGCGGTTAGTATTCGCGGAGTATGGCCTGACTCTTTTTTATATTCAGCGTGCCAATCCCAGAGCTGCCTGGTCGGGCTATAACAATAACAAATGTGTTTGGTTCGCGGTTTAAGTATTAAACCCTTAGAGAAAGCAACTGAAGATGAAATAACCAGATCAAACTCACTTAAGTTAATCGATTCTATGGCCATCGGCATGAGCGGTGTAAGCAATTTATGACTGCCTAAAAATTTATAAAGTCTTTGCAAATTACTCGGCCTGATAACAGCTCTCGGTAAAAACCCGTCAGTGAATTTTCTGTTGTGAAAAAGAGTATAGATCGGTGCTTCCGGGAATAGCTCATGCAACGACTTAAGAGTATTTTCCGCCCCGCCCACGCCCAAAAGCCAATCATGGACAAGAGCGATTCTGGATCGCGGGCGAGCAAATGTATTTGACATCTATTCGATTTTAATATAGTATACTAATTGTGTTCTTTGACGAGTCTAATTAAGGGGTTGACATGGCTACAAAAAGAAGTAGTATGCTATTTAACGATTTCAACGAAGAGATTTTGGGTGCATTGTATTCGTGTAAAAATATAAATACGGCCCACATAATAGATATCGAGAAAGCTTGGGCGGTCATTACCGATTATTTAAATACAAAAGAAATAATATTTTCCCGATCAGACTTGCAATCATCTCTGAAGTATTTAATTAACAACGGACCCGTACCTATTAGACTACTTTACAATAACCCCTCGGATATCACGGTTTATCTGGACCTCGCGGCGCTGGAGTATAAAATAGGCTACCCGCACCTAGGTTCGGCCTAAAATTTAACTGATAGCCATCTTCAAAGCGCATAAGCGCTTTTTGTTTTACGGCCGCCCGCTTAAGAGATAAACTTTAGTGAGCCCATTATCATTTCGAGAGTTCTGTCGAAGCCGAGCGGGCACGGTGTTGTGGTTTAATTTACGCAGAGCGAATGAAGTGAGCGGGTGGTAAATTATGCCACAACGAGCGAGGCGAGACAAAAAGTGCAGTGAAGCTTGCATCCCCGCTGGGGATGCTAAACAGAACGTCTCGAGAAATGATGAGGGGCAGACAAACAAAGTTTATCTTTTAGCCAGAATATTCTTTTTATAAACCTCCAAATTATCCAGCACAATGCCCGTTCCCTTGGCTACGCAAAGCAGCGGATCGTCGGCAATCCTGGCCGCTACGCCAGTAATCCTGGTAATTAAGACATCTATATTTTTAAGAAGTGCTCCGCCGCCGGATATGACGATGCCGCGGTCCATTATATCAGAGCAAAGCTCAGGAGGTGTTTCCTGCAAGACATTTTTAACAGTTTGTACTATCTCGCGAAGCTGTTCCTGCATGGCTTCGGTTATTTCATTTGATGACAGCTCTATTGTCTTAGGATAACCAGTTGTCAGGTCGCGTCCTCGGACATTTATTTTTTCTTCATTAGTCTGTTTAACGGCATTGGCTATGGCTATTTTAATTAACTCCGCCGTCCTTTCCCCTATTGCTAGACCGTGTTTCTTTTTAACATATTCAACAATTGCCTGATCAATTTTATTGCCTCCGACCCTAGCCGAATCCCAGCTGACTATTCCCCCAAGGCTTATAACCGCGACATCAGAGGTGCCGCCTCCAATATTTAATATAAGGTTGCCCACCGGGCTATTGATGGGCACCTTGGCCCCTATAGCCGCTAAAACGGGCTCTTTAACCAGATAGGCAGCCTTAGCCCCGGCATTTATCGTTGCCTCTATTACGGCACGACGTTCGGTGGATGTAATACCTGCCGGTACAGAAACCAAAATTTCAGGCTTGTAAAACCCGAATCGCCCGACGGCCTTATTAATAAAATACTTGAGCATCGCCTCAGTAATACGATAATCGGCAATAACCCCGTCGCGCAGAGGTCGGGAGACCACAATGCTGTCCGGGGCACGACCGAGCATTTCTTTGGCGTAATTACCAACGGCGATAATTTTATTGTCCAGGATTGATATGGCGACAACCGAAGGCTCATTTATTACAAGTCCCTTGCCGGGCACAAAAACAAGCGTATTGGTTGTTCCTAGATCAATGCCGATTTTTTTTACAAACATAGATTTGTTAATATTTTTTACTCCGAATTCGTATATTGGCGACTTATAACAGCTTTGACAATATTTACAAAGTGATTAGATTAGTGCACAATAACGAGATGAGGAAGAAAACAAGGCGCCTATTATTTTTTACGGCAGTTCTACTGTTTGTTGTAATCGGTTGCGGAGCCGTGCTTTTTGCATTGGGCTATAAATATGATTTTGTTCATAATAAATTTTTAAAAATTGGTTCTTTTGAACTTAAAACTAACGTGGCCGCAGAGGTTTATGTAAATGATGTGCTTGCCGGCGAGACTTCATTTTTATCCAATTCATTTTCAAAAAGTCGTTTGTTGCCCAGAACTTACACGGTAAGAGTTCAAAATGAAAATTATCAGTCATGGCAGAAGCTGGTAAAAGTAGAAGCCGGCTTTTTCATATATTTTCCAAGGGTTGTTCTGGTGCCTAAAAATTTCAACGAAGAAATTATCGCATCCAGCTCCATCTCGCTTATTTCTGTTAAGAGGTTTGAAACCGAAAGTGGGCTGGCAATTATCGGTAATAAGCAAAAGCTTGAATCAATAGACCTGAAGACTGGGGAAGTAAAGCCTTTCAAAGAAATCGTAAAAAAAGAGACAGCGCCACTCGTTGATTCGGACGGTTCTATTATTTCACCGGATAACACAAAAACAGCTTGGGCCAACGATCACGAGGTTTGGGTCAAGTGGCTTAAGGATTCTGATTACCAGCCGTTTAAAAAGACGGGAGAAACTGAATTCGTAATACGTTTTTCACAAAAAGCAGACGATATGCAGTGGTACAAAGACTCAAGCCATTTGATTGTAAGCTCGGGTAGTATTTTAAAGTTTGTAGAGATTGACAAGCGTGGTGGAGTTAATATCAATGATATTTCTGCCATAAGCGGTCCGTTCTACTACGACCACGGCATCGATGCGATATTTAAGTTCGAAGGTAATAGGGTGGTCAGGATTGGCCTATCTTATTAGTTAGCGTTCAAAGGTTTTAAAACCATACGCCAAGTCTGCGCATCTTATATTATTATACCTTAACAAGGAGTTGCCATGAAACCCAGAAGCATCATATTTGTCCGCCACGCTCAATCTATAGGTAATATAATGACACAAGATGAACGGGCTAATTATGAAATTCCAAACCATGCCTATCCGCTTACTGACATAGGTAGGCAGCAGGCCATCCTTACTGGAAAATATCTTAAAGATGAACTAAGTCCCAAACTCCCAGATATATTTTTGACCTCCACCTTCCTCAGGACTCAGATGACGATGGATCTAATACTTAAAGAGCTGCGAGCGCCAGTAAATTTAACCCCGATTATTGACTCGCGCCTAGATGAAAAATGGGACGGAATTTTTCACGAACTTTCCAGGGCTGACGTAGAGAGATTATACCCCGAACAGATAAAGCTGAGGAAGCTTGTGGGATATTATCACCACCGAGCGCCTGGCGGTGAGAGCTGTCCAGACGTTGAGATTAAGATAAGAAACCTTCTCTCAGATCCAATTATCGCTGGCAAGAGGCTTTTGGCTGTTGGTCATGGCAGGTGGTTCGTTATATTCCAAAAAGTCATTCACAATTTGAGTGTTGACGAGTTTTTGCAACTCAAAGATCAGGGTTCTGAAAACTGTTCTGTCACGGAATATTTATTTGAAAATATACCCAAGTCACCAAGTGAAAGCTTTGTTCCCTGGAAGGGATATTTGGAAGAGCAAAAAACTGAACTAGCCTAAATTTTTTGCCGACTAATAATCGGCTTTTTAGTTGACAGTTAATTTAAAAAATGCTAATCTTTTGTTGATCTTTGACAAGAATTTGGAGGATTGGATGTCGGCAAATGTGGTTTATATAATCACGGTAAGCATTGTTCTGATTATCGGTATTGCCTCGGCCTATCATTTTTTGCAAGCATCACGTACAAAAAAAGAAATTGAAGAGCTTTACTCAATTCTGCGCGAACGTTCAGAAGAAATTGGAACAAAATTGTGCCAACTCCTGGTTGTTAATGGATTGCAGTTTGAAAGATCGCAGCCAGAACCAGCCGTACATTCAATTATTGTAAGTAAAAACGGTTCTCCTGCGGCACGAGTATTGATAAATGTTGATCGAGGTTATACACCATTGGAAATTAGCTTTCCAAGTGGCCAAAATTATTACCGAGGCGTGTCGTTTGATAATTTGCCGCAAGCAGCTCTTGATTCAATTCTCGGTACTCTTAAAGAAGGAGGAAGAGCATGAAAATGGAAACCTTGGGATCTGGCGAGACTATACTATTAATCCCAAAACACAGCCAAGAAGAATATCCAAACGAAACCGTTCCCGTCGTTGTTTTAAAAGGCTATTCAGACAGATATAATTCCGAAGTAAAAGAGATATACAGGGGCCCGCTATTTGGTGGGAATGTTGCAAGAGTAACTGGCTGCGCCTCTGCTGGCTATCTTGCTATGGCTGTCAGAGACACGACGCCTGGAAATGTATATTCTTGGTTAACCAAAGCCATCAAATCTCAAGACCACGACGGTTTAGCCGCAAAAGCCGAAGCCATAAAAACATGTGGCTTCCAAGATGTTCACGAGGATTTAAGAAATATTTGTCAGATAGTCTTACGCAGTGGCGTTATCGCTAAGGTAAGATATAACTTTATAGATAAAATAGGGTTAAAAAGATTGGAATACTGCCTTATGACGATTGCTACTGAAGGGAGACGAGCATGACAGAAAAAACAAAAAGGCACACACTGAGGACTCTAAAACCGAGAAAGGCTAAAAAGAACATAATGGACGATGAGCCAATTATAATAGTAGTCGGCAGTCAACCAACTCTATTGGCGGTTGATAAAGAAGGCAAAACCCACCGAATTACAAAAAGATTTGTTTAATAAACAAATCCTGACGCCGAGGAAACTCGGCTTTTTTTTATGTTTTTTAATCGCAATGAGCAAAAAGATGCTAGTGAGCCCCTTGTCATTTCGAGAGTTCTGTCGAAGCCGAGCGGGCACGGTGTTGTGGTTTAATTTACGCAGAGCAAAACGGGTGGTAAATTATGCCACAACGAGCGAGGCGAGACAAAAAGTGCAGTGATGCTTGCATCCCCGCTGGGGATGCCAAACGGAACGTCTCGAGAAATGATGAATGGCGAGCTATCTTTTGGCCCACTGCGGAGCCTTTCTGGCTTTTTTGAGACCGTATTTGCGTCTTTCCTTTTCTCGCGAATCACGAGTAAGATAGCCCGCCTTACGAAGTTTTTTTGAAAAATTAATGTCGAAAAGAGTTAATGCTCGGCTTAAACCAAGTCTAACTGCATCTGCCTGTCCATGCGCTCCCCCTCCGCTCACCTTAACCGTAGCCTTGAAACGATTAAGCGACTTTAATTTTTTTAGAGGAGCTTCGATAATGTTTTGCAACGGTATGGCCTTGAAGTATTCATAATAAGGCTTACTGTTTATAGTGATTATCGCCTTTTCTTCGGAAGGCTCTGGATCTGTTGATTTTTTGGTGTAGACACGAACTCTTGCCGTCGCTTCCTTGCGCCTGCCGACGGCTTCAAAGTACTTTTCAACCGCATCGCTAGATGCTTTTATTTCTACCGCTTGACTCGTTTCTGTTAACTCCTGAGACACTAACTCCTCCGCTGGGGTAACGGCTTGTATTATTTCTTTTGTGTCTTCAAGTTTTTTCTTAGGCTTAACTTTAGTAATCGTTGAAGCCCTCGGCTTTTTAGTTGTAGTTTTTTTTGTAACCATCATTGTAGGAATTCGATAGTCGCCATTTTTGACCCGTCGCTTATACGAGACGGCAAATTAATTATTCTTGTATAGCCACCGTGTCGCTCCGGGAATCTTTCAACGATCTCATTGTGCAACTTTTTAGCATATGGGCGTCCAAGTTCCGCGGAAAGAAGTTTGAATGATGCCAAGTTTTTATCTTTAGCCTTGGTTACTAACTTCTCAATATATGGACGAAGACTTTTGGCCTTGGCTTGGGTAGTATTTATTTTAGTGTTCAAAATTAAAGCACGCGCAAGATCACGCAATAATTCTTTGCGCTGCTTAGTTTCTCTTCCGAATTTTCTATTTTTTTTACCGTGCCTCATCTATTTGATTTCTAAGTTTTTTATTATCTTACTTCTAAGCTTATTCGGAGCTAGCATGCGATAAACGGCCAATAAAAGAATTTTCTTGGGGTTTTTCTCAAATTCAATTCCAAGTTTTCTTGCTTTCATACCACTGGGATAGCCGGAGTAATGATAATATATCTTTTGCTCCGCCTTCTTGCCAGTGAAGCGAAGCTTGCCTATATTACTGACTATTACTTTTTCTTGAGGCATAACGCTGGGATTATAGCTGGGATTAGTTTTGCCACGCAAAATTACGGCAATGTTACTCGCTAATCTTCCCAAGGCTTTATCTGTTGCGTCAATTTCATGTAGCATGTTTATTTTTTAAATTAGTCTTCTTTTTTTTTGCGAGCTTTTTTGATCTTTACCGCACTCTTTTTGTCTTGTTCTGGTATCTGGAGTTTGTTAATTATTGAAAAATGATCAATAAGAATCTGTGAGGCATCTCGAATAGCCTCTTCCGGACTAACGCTGCCATCTGTTTCTATATCTAATATAATCTTGTTATAATCGGTTCGCTGGCCAACTCTGATATTCTCAACATTAAAATTAACATTTTTAATCGGCGTAAAAATGCCGTCTATGGCAATTTTGCCGACGCCTAATTTTTCTTTCTGTCGTTGTTCTACGGGAACATAGCCCACCCCCTTCTCTATTGTAATCTCCATCTGCAGCTCGGTCTTTTTGGTAGTTATCGTGGCAATATGCTGATCCGGATTAACTATCTCTGCGTCTGCGGTTACCTCGATGCTCCCTGCCGTAACGGCGCCTTCTCCCTTGGCGTTAAGAATTAATGTAACCGGCTCATCTTTAAAGACCTTGAACCTTATTTTTTTAAGGTTAAGAATTATTTCAATCACGTCTTCAAGCACGCCACTAACTGATGAGAACTCGTGATCGACTCCGGTAATTTTGACCGAAGTAACTGCGGCTCCGCTGAGAGAAGATATTAAAACTCTTCTGAGCGTGTTACCAATAGTAACGCCATAGCCCGGATAAAGTGGGCTAATTTCAAAAACAGCCTTATTGTTATCGGTTTTTGATATGACCTTCGGTTCTGAGGGTAGCTGTATCATTTGCGTAGGTCTTAGGTTTTAGGTCTTAGGTTTTAGAAATGATCTAACACCTATTACCCAGCACCTGACACTTCATTTTATCGTGAATAATATTCAATTAAGGAACGAATATCCTTGGCCTCCAGGCCGCTTTCTTCAATTGATGGTTGGCCAGATATTTTTATGGTAAGCAAATCTTTATCTACCTCCAGCCACTTGGGTGGAACATGGGCCTTTATCCATTGTGGAACGGAGATTGAAAAATACGGCGACTTCATGCTGCCCTCTCTTACTTTTAGTGTATCGCCCGCTCTTACTTCGCTCGAAGGAATGTTGACCCTCTTGCCGTTTACTAATATGTGGCCGTGATTGACTACTTGTCTAGCTTGATCTCGTGATTGGGCAAGTCCTGATCTATAGATCACGTTATCCAGTCTTTTTTCCAGTTTTCTTACGAGCGTCTCGCTGGTTTCATGTTTCGATTCAACGGCGTCTTTAACCCAATTCTTAAATTGCTTCTCCATCATGCGGTAGGTGTGCCTGACCTTTTGTTTTGATTGAAGCTGTTGTCCGAATTCAGAAAGCCTTCTTTTAAATGTTTTACCGTGCACTCCTGGCGGATACATGCGCTTAACTGTGGCTGACTTAGGAGAAAGCGAACGTTCGCCCTTTAGAAAAAGCTTAACGCCTAATCGTCTCTCTATTTTTTCTTTTGGACCTCTATATCTTGCCATATTGTTAGACCCTTCTTGGCTTTTTCGGCCGTACTCCATTATGAGCCACGGGGGTGGCATCTATTATCGCTGTTATGTTAATTCCTGTGCTTGCGATTCCACGGATTGCTGCTTCACGCCCTGGGCCGATGCCTCGTATTGATACTTTTGCTTCCTGGAAACCAAGCTTCTTTGCTTTTTCAACGGCATCCTTACCCACTAAGGTGGCTGCATATGGCGTGGATTTACGTGCGCCTTTGAATCCCATAATACCTGCTGAAGAATAGGCGAACACATTACCATTGGAATCAGCTACGGAAACAATCGTATTGTTATAGGAGGATGAAATATAAACAACGCCCTTGAATACCTGCTTTCTTGAAGATTTCTTCGTGCTAACGGGGGCTACCTTATCTGTAGCAGTTTCTTGACTCGGATTTGTTAGTATGCGCTTTTTACCCATTATGTTTTTTGTGACGAGGGTTTCCTACCTGAGCCCATCGTTTTTCTTACATTACCTCGCGTAGTTCTTGAATTTGTTTTAGTGCGGCCATGAATCGGCAAGCGCCTTGCATGTCGAGTCCCCTTCCAAGAACCAACCTCTTTTAGGCGCTTAATATTCTCGCCCACTTCTCTTCGTAAATCGCCTTCTACTTTATAATTCCTGGAAATGATGCTTTGTATCCGGTTTATTTCATCAGTGGTCAAATCTTTCGCTCTTTTATCTTTTGGGACGTTAGCGGATTTTAAGATTATCCTGCTATTTGCAGGCCCTACGCCATAAAGATACCCGAGAGCAAACTCTATTTTTTTATTGTCTGGAATATTTATTCCTGAAATTCGTGCCATATCTTTAGATTTTAACCTTGTCTCTGTTTGTGTTTAGGATTACTGCAAATACAATACAGCTTACCCTTACGGCGCACAAGCTTGCATTTGTTACATATTTTTTTGACAGAAGCGCGAACTTTCATCCCGTTAGAAGTCGCTGCTGCGCAGTTTTACTCATAGGTTACAACTGCACAATAAGACCTCAGATTATTTACTAGCCATGACCACGAACCCGTCAGGGCGACTTCTAACGGGATTCATTTTCTAAAAATTATCCTGCCCTTTGTTCCATCTGGACTTAATTCAAGCGTCACCTTGTCGCCTATCATTACCTTAATATAGTTAATTCTCATTTTGCCAGCCAAATATGCCAAAATCTCTCTGCCATCGTTCAGCTTAACCTTGAATTTCGTATCAGGCAGGGCGTCTATAATCGTTCCGTCCTCTTTTTGTTTTTGGTCTGACAACCGTTAGTTATATGGAATGATAAAGAAAAAAACCAGATCTCGCTTGGAAATCAGGCCTATTCTAACCTTATTCCATTGTTCTAAAGTTTAGCAAAGGTAACTTGCAATGTCAAATCCGGCCCCCTATTCATTGTCTATAATGAGTTTAATTTTAGAGACATTTCTAGGAACGCTATTGACCCAAATTGGTGAGAATTTAACTCTGGTAGATTTAATTTCTTTGATATTTTTGAAGTATTCGCGGATGGCGTCGCTATTCATACCAGGAACATCTTTCAGAATTTTTTCTTGGTTAATTTTAGCCGCTGACTGGCCGGTTACTTTAATATCAAATGACATCGCTGAGCCATCAGAGTTATTTTGCGGGTTAAGATAGGCTATCGTCAGATTCTTTTCCAATAACTCTGAATCGCCATTTTCGGTAACATACTTTTTTACTAGCTCAAGGATGTCCGTCTCGCGAAAAGCCATGGTGCTGGCCGTGCCTTTAATTTTTATTTCCAAAGCTTCTGCGGCCTCACCGACCCCGGCATTAGTTACCGGTGCATCAAATTTTATCTCCGTTGAGTCAAGTATTTTCAGATCGCCTGCCTGATCCTTGAGAGAGCGCAATATGTTTTCTTTCAATTTTATCCTTAGCTCTTCTTGAGCTTTTGTGAGGTCTTCCTCCGTAATTACCTTGGAGGGACCGATTATACCGCCAGACATTGGCTCGTTTGATTTTGCATAAAATTCATCAAACTTTGAGCTTCCCTCAAATCCAGGGATTGTAAATGTGGCCGGATCGATATTGTACTCTGCTCCGGCCTTGTCGGCGTAAATTACTGATTCTCTACTACCTTCTTTTAAGTTTACACCTACACCCGTGGCTGGCGGAAGTTCTATGGTTTCCGGAATTCTATAAATTAACCCCGAAGGAGATTTAAAGCGAGTAGTTGCCACCAATCTTTGAGATGACGAACTCTTATTATAGATAGTAATTCTGCCTCTAGCTTTTTGTACAACTTCTTTTGTCCCGCTGGCTGTAAAAGTTCCTGACACCTCGTCCTTAAAGCCAAATCTTTGACCGGGGATGCGGTTAAAATCAAAATTAATTTCTGTTACCGAACTTAGCGCCGAGGCTTTAATCTGAAAGCTAAGCTCTTTCTTTTGCGGCGTTATAATAATCTGAGCGCTGCCCAAGGTGGCATATAGTATCAAGATCAGAACCATACTTGCTCCGGCTACAAAAAACATCGGTGCTCTTTTTGTTATGCCGCCGCTGCGAGTTTTTAAGATATTGCGATTTCCATTTAAACCCTTAGCGTCTGAAGATTTTTGTGAGGCCCAGACTTGGGTTATATCGTCGGCAACATCGTGCCCTTGCTCCGGTTCTCGTCTCAACTCGATACTAAATGGTTTTATCTTAGAATCTTTTATCTTGATTTGATGTTCTGTTTCTGGCCTGAAAATATCCTTGATTACTCTTAGTTGGCCAGGCTTTTTAGTGGCAGTAAGCATCGCCCTTTCTTCATTTCCTTCTTCGCTTATACCAATTAGCTCGCTTGCAATAACTTTGGTTATTTGTTCTGGGCTCTCCGATTGCCTTTTTTTATTTTCAGGAGCTTCCAACAATTCAAGATCGTTTTGAGCGGCGAAGCCTATTATAACCGGATCGGCCGTCATAATACTCACGCGCTTGCTAGAAGAATCGGCCTCTCGCTTGATAGCGGTGAAATACTTCTCCTGTTTGGCGAATTTTGAACCCTTAGGAAAAACAAATATTACCTCGCTGGCATCAGTATTTTTGAATAAATCAAAAACTTCATCGAAGCCGTCTGATTTCAGTACGTGTATTATTTTAGTTGAGCCCATGCCTGACTTTATTATACCACAAAAGCCAGGTATTTAATCAACATGGCTCACCTGTTAACTGCCGGAGACTAGTCAATGGTTGCGCGTATGCGCCTTGTGCCGGCAGAAACGGCTTCTTCTTTGGTTATTTTTAACTGACCGATTGCGCCAGTATTGGTTACATGCGGGCCGCCGCAAAGTTCGCGTGAGAACGGTACTTCGGCGGGCTCAGTGCCACCAATTGTAAATATATTCACAGTTGGTGGATATTTTAATTTGAAAAATGCCAGTGCACCTGATTTGATCGCCTCCTCATATGACATCTCTTTTTTGGTAACTGTGTAATCTTCTTTGATGGCTCCGTTCACCATGTCCTCAACTTGTTTAATTTCTTCTGGAGTCATCTTGCGCGGAAATGTAAAATCAAACCTAAGCCTCTCGGCGGTAATGTCCGACCCTGCCTGATGGACTTCTTCGCCAAGTACCTTGCGCAGTGAGGCGTGCAGCAGGTGCGTGGCTGTATGCAGTCGAGTAACTTTGGCCAGTTCTTCTTCGTTGCCAGCCTTGAGCTCGCCAGTATCCAATATTAACCCATGTCCACCGAATTTTTTTTTCGAACCTTCTCGAGATTTGGCTTGGTGTTTTTTAAACTCTTCGTCAAAAGATTCTCTCGTCAATTCGGTAGCTTTTTTCCCAGCAATTTCTTTGACTACTTCATATGGTAAGCCGAAACTTTCATACAGTCTAAAGGCTTCTGCTGCACCTACGCTGTCCATAATATCCAGCTCCTTTAATCCCTGCTGAAGCGTTTTTTCAAATCTTTCTCTTTCACGGTCAAATTCATAAATTATTTCATTGGCATTTAGTTTCGGATAATATTGTCCATAAATCTCAACAATCTTAGCAAAAATGTCATGCATCAACGTTTGATCCGACTTGGACATGTAATTAATGACTCGCCGCATTAATCGTCGTAGGACATAACCCTGATCCTTGTTTGACGGCCTTACGCCGTCAGAAATTAAAAATGAGATAGATCTGGCGTGATCAGCTACTATTCTTTTTGTTCGTATATCTAATTCGAGTGGCGCGAGCTTTATTATCGGTTCGAATAGGTCAGTTTCAAAAATATTATTTTTTTTCTGCATAACCATCGCCAGGCGTTCAAGGCCCATGCCGGTATCAATACCTGGCGATTTCAACGGCTCAACGGCTTTTGCCGTTGAGCCGTTTAGGCAATAGTACTGATTAAACACCAAGTTCCAAACTTCAACCCCATTTACGTAAATTTCCGTTGTTGGTCCGCATGGGCCTTCGTCGCCAGTCGGTCCCCAAAAGTTATCTGACCTGCCCATTATCCTGACCCCAATATTTGAATTAAGTGATTTCCATATCTTTTCTGATTCTTCGTCGGCCGGTACTTCATTTTCTCCGGCGAATACCGAAACATAATCAATTTTTAGCCCTACTTCTTTAACTATAAAATCGTGGGCGTATTCAATGGCTTCTTTCTTCCAATAACTTGTCCTGAGCATAGTTGAAGGACCTCCGAATGAAAAATTACCCAACATTTCAAAAAAAGTCAGATGAGATTCGTCCCCTACCTCATCTATGTCTGAGGTGCGTATGCATTTTTGAATTGAAGCGACATTCAATGAACCAAAATCTTTCATGGGGTCGGCTTCGCCGGTATAGTATGGCTTGAATTGCTGCATGCCGGCGGTAGTAAAGAGCACCGACGGATCAGTCGGCAAAAGTGAAGAGGATGGAACAATCTTGTGTCCTCTGCTCTCAAAAAACTTGAGAAATTTGTCACGAGTTTCAGCGTGGGTCATATTTAAGAGCGTAGCTTTTTAATGACTCGGCGAATGAATTTAATAATAAAAAGTATGACAGCCAAAATCAAAAACAGCCACATAAGCCAGAGCGTGAGGCTTATGATTAGCCCAGCCACAAACAGTACCAAAAAAATTATAATTAATATTTCGAGTATTCCCATGGGGTGGCTAGAGAGAATCGAACTCTCGATACCAGGTCCACAACCTGGAGTTTTACCACTAAACTATAGCCACCATGTAATTATTTTAACAAAATTTTGGTTTTAGGTCAAAAAAAGCCGCCTTTTACGGCGGCGGAAATTGTTTGGCCTCTACTTCAATTTTAGCGCCGATGGCGGCTAATTTTTCCGGAATATTTGCATATCCCCTCTCTAAATATTCAATACCGGAGATACAACTAGTTCCTTCGGCAATTAATGCCGCAATAATGTAAGCGAACCCGGCTCTAAGGTCAGGAATGTGGATTTTTGATCCTGAAAGTTTGCTGGGGCCGCTAATCACACAACTGTGAAAATAATTTTTATCGTGGAAACGGCACGAAGCCCCCAAACAGAATGGCAGTAAATCTGTTTTAGCCCCCATCGTGTTGAGATCAGAAGTATAATCAAAACGTTTTTCGTAAACAGTCTCATGTATTACCGAAGTACCATTTGCTTGAGTGAGGGCAACCGCCAAGGGCTGTTGCCAATCTGTCATAAATCCAGGATGAACATCAGTTTCAATATGCACCGGCTGTATATTTTGTTTACTCTGGAAGAACATCATTCCGTCCGCACAGCATTCATATCCACCTCCGGCTAAACTAAATTTATCCAAAAAAGATGCCATATGCTCATCCGAGGCGTTTCTTATAAAAATGCGGCCATTTGTAGCAAGCGCTAAGCTTGCAAAAGACGCTGCCTCTATTCTGTCTGGTATGGTATGGTGACTTGCTCCGTTCAAGCCCTCGACCCCGTTTATGGTAATGCATCGGTCGCCGTCTTTTCTGATTTTGGCGCCCATTTTTTGTAAAAAAATTATCGTGTCCCAAACTTCCGGTTCGATTGCCGCATTAAATATCGAGGTCACGCCTTTGGCTAAAACAGCGGCCAAGATTATATTTTCAGTCGCACCAACACTGGGATAGGGCAATACTATGTTAATTATCCCCTGTCCAGGTATGGAACTCGGCAGTACTAAACCTTTGCCAGTGGGCCCATTACCCATAGCGTCATAATCCTTATTGTCAGGAGAGCTTATTCTGGCTCCCATTGATTCGAGGGCGAGAAGGTGGAAATCTACCGGCCGGGAGCCAATTTTACAGCCACCTGGAATTGGTACGCTAGCCCGGCCGACTCTGTGCAGCAGCGGTCCAAGAAGTAAAATCGGTATTCGATTATAGCGTTGGAACCTCGGATTAACTCTTGCATATTTTATTTCCAACGTCTGGATTTTTAGGGTGTGCTCATCTAGCCACTCATAGACGCTGCCTAGCTCTCCTAGCATTTCTAGAACTTTGTCTATTTCCTTAATTTTGGGCACGTTGTTGAAAATACACGGTTCCGTAGTCAGAAGCGATGCCACGAGCTGCTTGGTTATGGCGTTCTTGGCTCCAGTTACGCTTACTTCACCAGATAATGGAGCTTTGCCTGTTATTTTATAATATCTTCTGTCTGGAAGCATTTTTGCGCCCCTCTATTTTTTAATGTTCAAATTTACTGAATAATATAGCTATTCCAATTTACTTTCAATGGCAAAAGGGTTATAATGAGGGCTTATATTCCCCTCGTAGCTTAATGGATAAAGCAGGACTCTTCTAAGGTCTTGATGGGGGTTCGATTCCCTCCGAGGGGACACTTTATAAAAGCGGGCCGTGGTGTAACGGTAGCACGAGACGTTTGGGACGTTTTAGTCCGAGTTCGAATCTCGGCGGCCCGACTGACGAACGAAGGTGAGG
>MGJI01000007.1:32208-33519 GCA_001794195.1 Candidatus Yanofskybacteria bacterium RIFCSPHIGHO2_01_FULL_44_17
AACAGAGTGAATGTACACTAAACTAAACGGCTCAACGCGTTGAGCCGTTTAGTTTAGTAAGAAATGGCATGAACAACATCTGGCAAAAATTAAAAAAAGGGTTGGGTTCGAATCCCATAATGGTGCTTGCTCCGATGGCCAATGTTACCGATTCCCCTTTTCGCAGGATTATTATGCGTTGCGGCCGGCCCGATTTATTTTTTAACGAATTTATTTCTTGCGACGGATTGTGTTCGTCAGGCCGAGATAAGTTGTTTAAAGATTTGCGTTTCACCGTTGAGGAACGCCCAATAATCGCACAATTTTTTGGCGCTAAGCCTGGCAATTTTTATAAGTGCGCACAGTTAGCTCAGGAACTCGAGTTTGACGGAATAGATATAAACATGGGTTGTCCGGATAAAAGCGTGGAAAAACAAGGAGCGGGCGCGGCATTAATTAAAGATCCTAAATTAGCTCAAGAAGTAATTCGCGAGACCAAGCGTGGTGCTGGGCCGTTACCGGTATCAGTTAAGACACGCCTGGGTTATAACAAAATTGAGATTAGTGAGTGGATTCCTAGACTTCTCGAGATGGACTTGGCTGCGTTGTCGATCCACGGCCGTACGCGTAAAGAAATGTCCTTCGGGCCGGCTCATTGGGAATTGATCGGTGAGGTGGCACAGATGGCTCATCCCAGCGGTACATTGGTCATTGGAAACGGAGACGTATCCGATTTGGCTGACGCACATTCTAAGGCCAGAAGTTATGGCCTCGACGGTATTATGGTGGGCCGTGGTATTTTTAAAAATCCATGGTTCTTCTCCGCCGGAGGCGGATCCGCCTTTGGCGGAAATTCTTCCATCAAAACGCCGTTAGAAAAAATAGAAATTATGGCTGAGCACATAAGTCTGTTCACTGAATTTTGGGGGGAAGGTAAACCTTTTGATGTTATGAAAAAGTTTTTCAAAGTTTACGTAACCGGATGGGAAGGTGCTAATGAACTGAGAGTCAGATTAATGTCAGCCAAAAATCAGGGCGATATAAAAGATATTTTAAAATCTTACAACTCGATGGTTTGAAACTGGAGCGGGCCGCTCATAGGATAAGCGAGCCTCGCTCATTTTGTTACACAAAATGAGTCTTTATTGTACCAAGCTCGCACCTACTTCCAAAACAAATGATGTCGCACGCGCGGAGCGCGTAGTGGCTCTAAATTAAATCGTACGCTCCACGAAAGCCCCGCCACCGCCTCGCTTCACTCGGCAACCCCAAAAAGAAAAAATGTTCCTTGCTTTTTCTGATTTTCGCGGGGGTGGATTTTTTCTAAAATGG
>MGJI01000007.1:33692-34152 GCA_001794195.1 Candidatus Yanofskybacteria bacterium RIFCSPHIGHO2_01_FULL_44_17
TCGTTTCGGCTTTTTTGGGCGGTGGGCTTATAAAAAAAGAAAACCTCGCAGTCCATTCAGAAATCTCTGAAATGAAACTGCGAGGTTAGGGTTGCTGATGAAGGAACTGGAGATAGTTGGTGTAGATCGCGTAAGCGATTTTCGGCACTTGGTTTTCTTCCGCGACAATCTCGAAATTACAAATTCCGATATATCGAGAAGATTCGTATGCCTTCAACTCTTCCTGCGCGCTTCGCAAGCGATGTCCATCTATGTCTCTTCCGTCTTTAGACAATCGTTGCCGTAAAGCTTCGATTGACGGTGGCGAGACATACACGACATGGAGCTGACCCGGAAACGCCTGTGTCATCACGTCCATTCGGCTGATTGGCCAATCAAGCACTGGGAAGTTGCCTTTTGCTAGTGCCTGCACGATCGGCAATCGAGGCGTTGCGTAACGGATGCCGTAAAGCTCATTGAT
>MGJI01000007.1:34158-35917 GCA_001794195.1 Candidatus Yanofskybacteria bacterium RIFCSPHIGHO2_01_FULL_44_17
AAGTTCTCCCCGACCCCACATCTCGTCCATCTCTTCGCCGCTTATGGAGATTTTATTTTTCTCTCTTTCTCGAAGCGAACGAGTCATAAATGGAGAAATGTAAACGAACCTGTTGTCCAGCCGGATTAACTCCTCGATTATTGAGTTTTTACCAACTCCCGACGGTCCCAAGAGAAGCAGAAACTTACTCATTTTTCCTCCTCTCGTTGTTCAGAGCTTCTTTCAATTCAACTGCGGCTTTCTCGATCGCAATTCGCCAGGGTTTCTGGCTTTGCGGATAAAGAATGCCGCGAGAAGAGTTGACGAACACTCCAACGCCTTCTGAGTTCAACAAGTTGCGCAAGTCGGCATAGTTGCCACCTTGAGCACCAACTCCGGCAAGCAGGATTGGCATCCCCTCTGGAATAAGTGGACGGATTTCCGCCATGTTCAACCCGACAGTTGAAGAAAGCACTGGGATCATGTTTGCGTTACGATTCCAGCGATTCACCACGAGGTCAAGTACATGGTGCCAGAGCGGTTGACCGTTTTGTAACACCACATCTTGTACAATGCCACCCGATGGATTGCTCGTTTTGACGATTACCACAATGGACTTGTCTGTTAGTTCCGCAAGCGGCAATACAACATCGTCACCCATGTAAGGATTGACAACAATGCCATCCGCTTGAAGCGAACCGAACAGATTTTGAATATACGCCGCCATTGTGTTTTCGATATCGCCGATCTTGCAGTCTACGATGATGGGTATGCCCGGATATGATGTATGTATGTAGCCAATCAGCTTTTTCAAAACATCATGACCGCTAGCCAATACATCGAAGAAGGCTTTTTGGGCCTTGTAGGCACATACATGCGGTGCCGTCACATCGACCGCGACCTGAAGAAATTCAAGCACCTTATCCTCGTCAGAAATTTCCTTTCCAACAAGTTCAGGTGGCATTCTCTTCAAGTCTGGATCAAGACCACAACACAAAAGCGTGTTATGCGACTTCATTCGTTTGAGAATTTGATCGTTAGTTTTCATTTCTTCCTCCTTTTCTTGATGAGTCCTTTGTGCCCAAGATGATCCTGCTTCGCTTGCAAGTGCGTTTCAGTATGCTCATTAGGCTCGATAACGATGGGGGTGTAACCCACCACCGTATAGCCATTTTCAGAAAACACCTCAGCTTTCTTGGGATTATTGGTCGCCAAGTTGATTCGGCATGTTTTCGGAATGCCGAAGAACTTTAGGATACAGATGACGCCCGAATACGTCCGAACGTCGATCACGCCACCGGGAGCAAGCAAAGAAGCTGACTCCACAGTGTTGACGCCAAGCGTGTCCTGAATCCAAAGCGTTGCCAGTTTGAAGGTAAGCCCCATGCCACGACCATCTTGGCGCGGAATGTTAATGAGCATTCCTTCCCCAATTTCTTCAAGCGTTTTCAGTGCGAGATGTAACTGGTCGTGGCATTCACACGTCAGATCACCAAAGACTTGTCCCGTTTCGCAACCAGAATCGGTACGCAAAACAAGTTGGTCCTTGTTTTTGAATACGGGGATGAGCAAGTTTTTGTCCAACTCTGCTTTGACGACCACCGAGTATTTCTCCCACTGATCATCGATGGCAAAGTTGTACTGCCAAAACTTGCCGTGTTCGGTTTTGAGAATGCCGACACCCCTCCGTTCGACCGCGTAGTAACGCGTGGTCCCGTTCTCAACGACACTGATGCGTTTTGAGAACGGCTCCATTGAGCGTTTCAGCAGATCGAGAAAG
>MGJI01000007.1:35925-37166 GCA_001794195.1 Candidatus Yanofskybacteria bacterium RIFCSPHIGHO2_01_FULL_44_17
TTCTCCAGCCGACATGTTTGATTTCTTGCTGATGTCAGTCACGCTCAGTGGTTTAATTCCGTTTTTCATCACTACCTCCTTTTTCTGTGTTGTGAGAGTTGTGGGTTTGCTGTGCTGGCGGATAAACACCATCACTTTTCTTTTTCACAAACGAGCCGTGAATAAGTCGGAAGGCCAATCTCCTCTCTGCTTCGTAAATCATTGGCGTACCGATGAGCGCGCCGCATTTCGAGCATTTCAGATTCGGCATTCCAGCCTTGTCGCTAATCCTTGAGTGCAAAAAAGAAAATTCCTGCGGTTCAAAGATTCTGTCGAGGTACATCCGGAGCAACCTGCCGTGTCCATCTTTTTGATAGAGGGCAAGGTGCTGGTTGCACTTGCTACAAAAAAGATCAAGAAAATGTGAGTTGCCTCCACGGGCATTCACGTACTTGTCTTTCTTGAGCGAATGTTGAGTTGTCTTTTGATCCACCATGTTTATCTCCTTTCTTTTTTAGGTTGTCAAAGAACATCTTTGACTGATTACAAGTCTATATTAGTTTTTGATTTTATTCAAGCCCACCGCCGAAAAATCCGAAAGCGAAACCCGCCCGCATTCATTCCCCAGACCCCTTTCTGCGGGCGGGAAATCAGCCGAGGCAAAACGGAAATTCCTTTTCCCCAGAAAATAGTTTTTCCGTTTTGCCGAGTCCGCATTGAAGCCCCGCCACACTGCCCGAATACTTGGAGGACAGAACCCCAAAGAAAAATGCCCTTTCCTTTCTTAGAAAAAATCAGTCGCGCGCAAACCCGAAAAGCAAGGAACATTTTTCTTTGGGGTTGCCGAGTGAAGCGAGGCGGCCTGTCTGCGTGCTACGCACAGGCAGGTGGCGGGGCTTTCGTGGAGCGTACGGCTCAATTTCAAGCCACCACGCACGCGGAGTGTGCAACATCATTTGTTTTGGAAATAGGTTCTAACTTGGTACAATAAAGACACCAAAAAACGTTCAGTTCGTTGATGGTGCCTCGCGCGGGATTCGAACCTGCGACCATCTCCTTAAGAGGGAGTTGCTCTACCAACTGAGCTAGCGAGGCGCGTTTACATATTCCAAAACTTCTGAATCGCGAATAAGAATTGTGCGATCAGTAGTATATGACAGTCCTTTATTTGAAAGAGATTCAAATCCTAAATATATATACATTCAATTTTCCTTGCTTTAGTTTCGCTAATAGCTGATTGAAGATCAGAATCTGAACTTCCT
>MGJI01000008.1 GCA_001794195.1 Candidatus Yanofskybacteria bacterium RIFCSPHIGHO2_01_FULL_44_17
AAAAGAGTAAGGCCGAGTTTAACTACAGATCAAGAAGCACTAAGGGTGGCGTTTACTGAGATTTTGTCGGGACGATCTCCAGAAAGCCGTGGCAATGGTCTTAAGTTTGTGCGCATGGTTGTCGCAGACAATCCCATCGGTCTTTTGTTTCAAACGGGTGATGCAGAATTAATTTTGACTAAGGATAGCGATAAGCTGGATATAAGGCATTCCCAGGAATCTTTTAGGGGTTGTCTGACATTGGTAACTTTTTAGAAAATTATAGTAAAATTATCATGAAAATTTATCTAAAAAAGTTTGGAACAACACTAATCTCTCGACAATCCGGCCGGGAGGCTTTTGCCGCATTTCAAGGTCGGCTTAGGGAGTTATCCGAAGGCGAAATTTTAGAAATTGATTTTGAGGGAGTGGTTACTTTTTCGCCTTCTTGGGGGGACGAGTTTCTGAGTCCCTTAGCGAAGCAATTTAACGAAAGACTGGTTTTTATAAATACTGATAATCCCTCAGTGAAGGCTACCCTTGAGCTTTTAGAAAAAATCAATCATGAAAAATAAAAAAGTATTTTTTAACCTCAAAAAAACAATCCTGTTTGTTTTGATAGTGGCGTTTGTTAATTTTACCTCGGGTACGTACCTGGGGATTTATGATGTTTTGGATGCCGAAGCCGGTGTATTCAAGGTCATATTTCTTACAACGGCAGATACCACATGGACCGTGCCGAATGATTGGCCAGCTGTGGGTAACATGGTTGAGGTTATCGGCGGCGGGGGAGGTGCTGGTGATGGCGCTAATAATAGTAATGGTCCTGGCGGTGGTGGTGGCGGCGGATATGCAAAAAGTATAAATCTTAAACTTACTCGGGGTACGGTTATGAACAATGGCACGGAATTTAACGTTGGAGCAGAAGGTATAGGCGGGTCAATTTCTGGTGCCGGCACTAAAGGTGGCAATACCTGGTTCAATCAGAGTGACGGCATTTTTGCCAATTGTACGAATAGCGCGCTTTGTGTTAAAGCCGAGGGTGGCGAACCAAGTTTGGGCGATAATGTTACTGGTGGAGTTGGAGGAGCGACGGCCAGCGCGTCTGGGGTAGTAACATTTGCTGGCGGTAATGGTGGTACTGGATGTTCTGGTGATAGCGGCGGCGGCGGCGGCGGAGCGGGAGGACCAAAAGGTAATGGCGGTAATGGCGGCAATGGCGGTGGCGATGCTTCGCCTGGCGGCGGGGGAGGCGGAGGAGGTAATGGCGGTGGTGCAAATGGTCTCAATGCCGATGCTATATGTACAGCAAATACTGGAGCAACTGGCGGAAGCGGTGGTAATAATTATTTGGGTTATGGCGGCGCTACTGTTAGTAGCGCGGCTAACGCTGGAACTGATGGTGGCGGTGGTGTTGGCGGCGATGATGGTATTGAAGGTGGTAGCGGTAGCAACGGGATTGAATGGCGAAGTTCCTTAGGTGTTATTGCCGGTTCCGGCGGCGGGGGTGGCGGCGGCGGTGATACAGAGGGCGGTGGCGACGGCGTTGGTTATGGCTCCGGTGGAGGGGGAGGGGAAGTTAACAGTGGCGCTTTGGGCGATGGCGGTCCCGGACTTATCGTTATCACCTATGTCCCCACCGGTCATGTCATAAGAGGTGGCGTCAAAATCCGCGGCAAGGTTATATTTCGTTGATTATGTTATTTCTTGTGAGGATGGCCACATTTTGCTAACTTTACCTGTGACTTAATTTTAAATTACAAATTGAAAAAAGAGGAAATTAAAAAAGGAGAAATAATTATTTATAAAACCTCTAGCGGGCCTAAATTAGAAGTGCGCCTAGAAAAAGAGACAATTTGGCTAACGCAGGCTCAAATAGCCGCTCTTTTTGGTACGCAAAGGTCAGCAATTACTAAACATTTAGGCAATATTTTTAAAAGCGGTGAGTTAAAGCCAAAATCAGTTAGTTCCATTTTGGAACATACTGCTCTTGACGGTAAAGTTTATAAAACCCAGTTTTACAATCTCGACGTGATTATTTCTGTTGGCTATCGTGTTAATTCTAGGCGGGCTACCCAATTCCGCATTTGGGCGACGGGAAAACTTAAAGAACATCTAGTTCAAGGTTACACTATTAATGAAAAAAGACTTTTGAGTGTGCGTACCAAGTTTGAAGAACTTCAGGAAACAATCTCTTTTTTGCGGGAAAAATCCAAACACGAATTGTTAACGGGCCAGGAGCAAGAAATTTTAGATTTGTTGGCCAATTATGCAAAGACGCTTACGCTCCTTGAGCAATACGATAAAGATAAGCTAGTTTTGATAAAAAGAGGCAAGGGTAAATTTATTCTAGATTCTGATATTGCTTTCAAAGTTATCAAGAAGCTGCGAGGCGAGTTATCGGCTAAACAAGAAGCCAGCGATTTATTCGGACAGGAATATGGAGAAAAGTTCAGAGCTGTCCTTGGAAATATTCGCCAGACATTTGGCGGCAAAGAACTATACCCCAGCTTAGAAGAAAAAGCAGCCCATCTTTTGTACTTTGTCATCAAAGATCATCCATTTGCTGACGGCAACAAACGCATCGGTGCATTTTTGTTTGTTTATTTCTTAGATAAAAATGGCTATCTTTATAGAGTGGTAGGCGAAAAGAAAATCAATGACAACGCGCTAGTTGCCTTAGCGCTTTTAATTGCGATAAGCGATCCCAAGGACAAAGACATTATGATAAAAATTATTTCTAATCTGCTCAAATAATATGCCTAGCGGTAAATCAAAAGACGCAATATATATTTTTATAATTATTATGCTCGTAGTTGTGGCGGGGTATTCTTTTCGTGGTAAAAAAAATCAGCCAAGCGGGGCGTTGATTGATAAATCGATCGAGTTATCGGCGGAGCCGACGACTACGCCCGATGAAGGGGCTGACGATTCTGGCCAGAAGACCTTTGTTTTCAAAAGTTTCCACGGAGCGGATTTGGGCGGTGGGGGATTTACGTTCCAATATCCTGCTAACTGGCATAACGACAGCCAGTATTTTAGCCCGATACCAATTAAATATTATGATCTGGTCAGCGTTGATGCGCCTGTATATTTTGATCTTATATCAACTCTTTTATTTGATACGAGCGGTCTTAAATATCAAATAGCTGAAGATAAAAGAAAGTCGGCCGATTCAAGAGTTAAAATAGATGGCAAAACATTTGATAGGTATGACCTGATTGACTACGGTTCAAGCGGCGGAGAAAGCACGGGCAGGGTAATAATTTATTTGGGTCCTGAGATTGGCTTTGGTGGCGATAAATATTATCTTGTTTTCCGCTGGGAAGAAAACCCGCTGACCGTCTATGTGCCCGGTAATGATCTGCAGGTGTTTGAGAATATGGTCTTGTCGTTGAAATTTTTGTAGCATGGCGTATAATTGTGCCAGATATTTAAAAATATAGCCGGAGGTCGCCATGGCTTATTCGGAAAAAGTACTCGATCACTATAATCATCCCAGAAATGTTGGGTCAATGGACAAAAAAGATCCGACTGTAGGCACGGGCATGGTCGGTGCGCCGGAGTGCGGCGATGTCATGAAATTACAAATCAAGGTGATGCGCCGGCATCAGTGCCTAGATTGTCAAAATACTTTTGATTCTAATCTCCAAGAACCAACTTGTAGGAGTTGTGGCGGAATTAATCTGAATGTAAGCGACGTGATCGTTGATGCCAAATTTAAAACCTTTGGTTGCGGAAGCGCTATCGCTTCAAGTTCACTGGCTACGGAGTGGCTTAGAGGCAAGACTGTCGAAGAAGCCGGCCAGATAAAGAACACAGACATCGTAAACGAACTAAGTTTGCCGCCAGTTAAGATCCACTGTTCGGTTCTGGCCGAGGACGCAATCAAAGCGGCAATCACAGACTATAAGAAAAAAAGATAATCGATTTTACAATCGATTTTTTTTATGCTAATTTTTGTTAAATGATCAGCGGTAGCAACCAACTCGAATATTTCATCAGTCCATCACGCGGCAAGCGTGATTTTTTGGATGCGATGAGCGATATCGTGGAGTTTGTCAACGAGGATGCAAGTAGCAAATACGCAGTCGTAGTCGGCACTGACTCGGAGGGAACGATCACTCCCAACGGCCACGCAGGCCTGGCTGACTTTGTAAGTGTTGTCACGGTTCATCGTATTGGTAAGCATGGCAGATACTTCTGGAAACGGATACCTGACGTCAAGACGTTTGATCGGCACGACAGAATGTTAAAGGAGGCTTACTACTCTTTAGATTTGGCCCAGAGAGTTGTTGGTCATTTGAGAACCAAACTTAGCGACCAGCTCTATGATTTTGAAATTCATCTCGATATTGGGTACAACGGTCCGACTAAAGTTATGATACAGGAGATTGTCGGTATGATTACCGGCAATGGGTTTATCGCCCGCATTAAGCCGGAATCATACGCGGCCAATAAGGTTGCCGACCGCCACGTGTAAGAATAACATTCTCACATTCTCAAGAATGTGAGAATGTTGGAATGTTGAGCATGAATGCAATTTCGATTTTAATAATTGGAATAGCTAGCGCGGCAGTAATCGCTGTTCTGTTTTTACTTTTTAAAATTTATCAGCGAACGCAAAAAGATAATTCCCAAGATGCGGCCGTGCAGGGTTTAAATCAACGGCTAGACGGCCTCAATGTTTCAGTGAACCAAGCCCTGCGCGATACGGTCAAGATGGTATCTGATCAGCTTAAGGATAGCCGCGAATCCGTTGAGCGATCATCGCGGGCGGTCAACCAGCAGGTGCAGGGGTTCACTACTGGCCTGACACAATTAAGCGAGAGTCTAAAAAATGTGCACGAGTCGGTCAAGGGCGTGTCATCGTTTCAAGATATTTTCAAATCGCCGAAGTTACGCGGTATCTGGGGTGAGGCATCCCTTGAGGCGGCGCTGGGGCAGTATTTCCCGCGAGACAGATGGGCGCTTCAGCATTATTTCAAATCCGGAGAAGCGGTGGATGCGATTTTACGCTTACCTAACGATCTTATCCTGCCGATAGACTCCAAATTTAATTGGGAGAATTTCCAAAAAATGGTCAATGCCGACAATGATATTTCTCGGGAGCAGTATAAGAAGACTTTTTTGTCCGATGTTAAGAAAAAAATTGACGAGATAGCGTCCAAATATCTTCTGCCGTCAGAGGGCACGACCGACTTCGCCCTTATGTATGTACCGGCGGAGACGGTTTATTATGAAGTGGTTAATAATATTAAAGATGTTGATTTGCCGGCATACGCCATGAGCAAAAAGGTTTTCTTGGTATCGCCGAATACTTTTATGCTCTCAGTATCTGCTATTGGTCACTGGCTTAAGGATGTACAGCTAAATAAACAGACTAAAGACATAATGAAGCGCCTGGAGCGCATTTCTTTAGATGGGCGCAAGTTGGGTGATGATTTTAAGCGTCTCGGTAAACACCTCTCCGATGCCCAGGGTTCTTACGATGACACCGAGAAGCGATTATCACTAATGGTTGATCGTGTTCAAAACGTGGTTGAAATGGGAGATGGCACTAGTCAAGAAAAAGAAAACCTGCTAAATTAACTGCTATGAATCCCGTACGAAGTAGCCCTAACGGGTCCAGCGTACAGGGTCTTCAATATATAACCACAGTAGCGACGCGCGCGTAACTAATAATTATGACTGCGTAGCAGCTACTTCGTACGGGATGAATATACTATTATTTTCTTTGTTAGCTTCGATCGGGTCGCTGGCATACGGTGCAGTTTTAATTTGGCAGGTTTTGCGTAAGCCGCAGGGCGATGAAAAAATGCACGAGATCGCCAGTGCGATACAGGAGGGCGCGTCGGCATACTTAACTCGCCAATATAAGACCGTGTTTTTTGTCGGCATAATAGCCGCAGTAATATTGTGGAAGTGGCTAGGGGGCATAATGGCCATCGGATTTATTATAGGAGCCGTGGCTTCGGCTACTGCCGGTTTTGTGGGCATGATGGTAGCGGTGCGTGCCAATGTGCGGGTTACCGAAGCTGCTAAGTCCGGGATGAAGCAAGCATTCAACTTAGCCTACAAAGGAGGAGCGGTTACTGGATTTTTTGTGGTTGGCTTGGCGCTATTATCACTGACACTTTTTTATTGGTTGACGGGCGACGTTAAGGCGCTGATTGGGCTTGGTTTTGGCTCTTCTTTGATTTCTGTTTTTGCCAGACTTGGAGGAGGCATATTTACAAAAGGCGCTGACGTCGGAGCCGACTTGGTGGGTAAGGTGGAAGCTGGAATTCCCGAAGATGATCCGCGCAATCCTGCCGTGATTGCCGACAACGTTGGTGATAATGTTGGCGATTGTGCGGGCATGGCGGCTGATCTTTTTGAGACGTATATAGTGTCGGGTCTGGCGGTTATGCTTTTGAGCAGTTTTTTGTTTAGTCAGGCGAACGTGGACGTTGCACAAATCATAGTCTTCCCGCTGCTTATCGGCGGCTTAGCGATCGTAGCTTCAATTATCGGTTCGCTTTTTATAAAATTGACTAAAGGCATAATGGCCGCGCTATATAGAGGGTTGGCGGTAGCGGCAGCGGTTTCTGTGGCCCTTTTCTATTTGGCAACCCAAAAATATTTTGCCCTATCTGTTTTCCCGGAAGCAAGCATGAGAGCCTTCTGGTCACTTGTTGTAGGTCTGGTTGTTACGGGATTGATGGTGATTATTACCGAATACTATACTTCAAAAAAATTCGGACCTGTTAAAAATATCGCGCAAGCGTCTACTACAGGGCATGGAACTAATATTATTACCGGTTTGGCGGTTTCTATGCAGTCAACGGCCTTGCCGGTTATAGTTATAAGTGCCGGTGCATTTTTGGCTTATTGGTTTGCCGGTCTTTATGGAGTGGGCCTGGCGACGATGAGCATGCTTTCTCTGTCGGGTATAATAGTGGCGATTGATGCTTTCGGTCCGATTACCGATAACGCCGGCGGAATCGCAGAGATGGCTGGTCTGCCCGAGTCAGTACGAGAGGTGACTGACCCTTTGGACGCGGTAGGCAATACGACTAAAGCAGTTACGAAGGGTTACGCCATTGCATCTGCTGGATTGGCGGCGCTAGTTTTGTTTTCTGTCTTCGCTCAAGAATTGGCCTCTTTGGGACGAACCGTTTTCTTTGAGCTTTCAGACATCAGAGTCTTGGTCGGATTATTTGTAGGAGGAATGATGCCCTATCTTTTCGGATCAATGGCCATGCAGGCAGTCGGCAAGGCTGGCGGAGCGATAGTTGATGAGGTCCGTAGGCAATTTAGAGAAATTCCGGGCATCATGGAGCGTACGGCCAAGCCGGATTATGGCACGGCGGTAGATATTGTTACTAAGGCGGCCATCAGAGAAATGATTTTGCCGGCGCTTGTGCCGATAGTAATACCAATTGCAGTTGGTTTCCTGCTTGGCGTGGAGGCTCTTGGTGGACTGCTCGTCGGCGTAATAGTAACCGGAATTTTTGTAGCCATATCAATGACGTCCGGCGGTGCCGCCTGGGATAACGCTAAGAAGTACATAGAAGAAGGTCATCACGGCGGCAAGAAGTCATTTGCTCATCAGGCGGCGGTAACCGGTGACACTGTGGGCGATCCATATAAGGATACTGCCGGCCCCGCGATCAACCCGATGATCAAGGTGGCAAATATAGTCGCCCTGCTTATTGCGAAGTTTTTGGTCTAAATTTTTAATTAAACAAAAAACGGCTCCCAGGCCGTTTTTTGTTAGATACGGGTTGACTTATCGCAACGGCTTCAGTATGCTGTCAGCAAGAAGTTTGTATCGTTATTTAAAAATGAGGACATGGCATGTTTGCTAGCACGCGCCTTAAGGACCCAGTTTTAGTCAGGAAAATTGATGTATCGGTAGTTGTGTCGGCGGCCTTTATCATAGATCATGCCTTGAATAAGGGCGTAAGCTTCTCTTTTTTGTCCCGCCTATTATACGAGTTACGAGAAAGAGGATTTAAGATGGGCCTATGCAAAAGATTCACAAAGCAGCCGGATGGATTTTTCTCCGAAGATGTAAATGCGCTTATCGGTCATTGGTCAACCGCAGACCTTATGCGTGTAAATGGTGACGAAGAGTCTCCGATTGAGGTAACTGAAGAAGGGTACAAATATTTTCGAGAGATACTCGTTGAAGAACTTGAAAGAGAACCGGCCCAGCTTCTAAATTTAGCTAATGTCGTATTATCTTTAATCGCGGAGCAACGATGAGGATAAATGTATTAGCCAGACTTAAGCGTGGCCGTGTCGCAACAGCAAAGCCGACAGCCGAACCTATTCCGTCCAAAAAAATTGCTGTATCAGCCGTTGCGGCGGTGGCGTTAATTTTGGGCCGTGGCCTTAATAAGGCTATTAGTTTTAAGTTCCTTTGCGAGTTATTATATGTGCTGAAGTATAAAAATGGATTCGATATAGACATTCAAGAGTACTTTGGGCAAGCTCCGGGCAATAGCTTTTTCTCGGAAGATATTGACCGTTTTCTTGGAGGCTTGGCTTCGGCCGGTTACATGCCGTCAATAGAAAATTCGAGATCTCAAATTAAATTAGAAAAAAGGGGATTCGAGGTGTGTGAAAGGGTAATAATCCAAGAACTTCAAGAAGATCCGGTCCAATTTTTAAAACTAGGCGATGCCATCGTCCCGCTAGTATTAGCCATAAAGAGTAGCGAATCGCCCGCTTAACTGCGGGTTTTTATTTTGTGGATAACTAATTTATGGCTAACTTTATTAAAATGTTAAAATTATCCCAGAAACTAATAGAAGTCCCTCGAGTGAAAGCTTTTTTTTGATGGAGGCAAGACCCTCCTTCGCTAAGGCTTCAGAGGGCAAGGGAAGGGGGTGTTTGTATGTTAGAAGTTACAGCAGCATCTGATGTAGTGAGAGCGTCTTTGTTGACCCTTTGGGGCAATGTCGCCGGTTTTTTGCCGAGACTCGTTGCAGCCATTGTGGTCTTTTTGGTTGGTTGGATTGTGGCGGTTTTGATTGCTAAGTTGGTCTGGCACATCATAAGAATAATCAGATTAGATCGAGCCCTAGAGGGCGTCGGTTTCAGGAAAGTTTGGGAGAGGAGTGGGTATAAACTCAATAGTCCGCTATTTTTCTATGAATTAGTTAAGTGGTTTTTCGTTGTAGTGTTCTTGATGGCCGCGACGGATATACTGGGACTGGCTCAGGTTACTGAATTCCTCCGAACGGTGGTCTATTACTTGCCGAACGTTTTTGTGGCGACATTTGTAGTTTTGATTGGCGTTTTGGTTGCCAGATTTACCGAAGGACTAGTTCGTGGCTGGGTAAAAGCAGCCGAATTGGTTTCAGCCAATTTCTTGGGCTCGCTCACAAAATGGTCAATTTTGATTTTTTCATTTTTGATCGCATTGAGCCAGCTCAAAGTTGCCGATGAGATCGTGAGAATCGTTGTCATTGGTTTTGTCGCTGCCGGCGCGTTGGCTATTGGTTTGGCCTTCGGTCTCGGCGGACGAGCTCACGCAGACGAAGTTATTGCTAAGATGAGGAAGCATATAGGGGAATAGGTTGTAGGTGATAGGTTTTAGGTTATAGTTTGAAACCAAACAACACCCGCCTTCGGCGGGTGTTGTTGTAATAAAAAGATCCAGTGTTATAAAAAAGCGCGTAGTATGCACTCAGATTTTTGGAAATAAAAAGAGACTTGATAGTCTCTAAGCGGGGTCGTAGAAGTAAAAAGTAGGAGATTGCGAACCGCTGCATTTGTATTGTTTTGACATCAAAACTTCGAATGGATCGGGGCTTCCCTCGGCCTCATGAAAAGTTATCAAAAAGTGGCCAGGGAAATTTCCTATTTTTTCACCCGTTCCATTAAGATGGAGTGAGTTATATTTTGCTGATTTAGCAAATATTGGTAGCACTCTTTCCAAATCTTCTATATCAGCGAAAACACTGGTGCGGACCCTTATGCCCTTTTCTTTATTTTTTCCACCGTATCTACTCTCTAGAGTAACCATCGTATCCTCCTTTTTAAAGAAGCGAACTCAATTAAGCGGAAATTCCGTAATGAATTAGGACACTCATGTTGATAAAATATGAGCATGATAAAACGGCGAAAATTAATTTTAAGCGAGCGGCTGGAAATGGAGATTTTATTGGCTAAGGGTTATT
>MGJI01000009.1:0-7809 GCA_001794195.1 Candidatus Yanofskybacteria bacterium RIFCSPHIGHO2_01_FULL_44_17
AGCTTGGGCAGGTGGGGATTTGTTGTATATGGCATAACTCCCAGTTTATACATTTTAAACCGGGGGTGTTGCCAAGGTATTGAGCCATTACGTTTTAATTGACAACTGGGGAAAATGATATATAGTGCCAACTTAGCCCCCGCTTAATAGCTGGTGGCGATTTAGTACTTTTATAATCCATTAAGATTAAAAGGAGGAATTTATGAGACTTGCCTATAAATCTTTGATCGGTCTGGCTATTTTTGCCTCGCCCCACATTATTGCACAAAAGCAGCCGGCGGCGCCTCAGGCATCGCCTGTAGTCTGGCAGCTTCCTAAAAATGCGAACCCAGAAGAATACATCGGTGCTGAATTCTGCGGAGCTTGCCATGGAGCACAGCATGCGCAGTTTACCAAAACAATCCATGCTGCGGCCGCTCCGAGTGTAATTGCCTACGGCACAGGATGCGAGTCATGCCACGGACCAGGTAAAAAACATGCCGAAGCCATGGCCGAGGCTCAATCGCCGAATGAGATTTCAGCGGCAAAAAAATTAATTTACGGGTTCCACGGCAAACCTGCCGAAAACGCTGCACGTTGCCTAGGCTGCCACACTAGTAGCCAAAACCAAAGCTTATTCGCACGCTCTGAACATAAATTGATGGGCTTGGCCTGTGAATCGTGCCACTCTGCCCATCTGGTAACTTCTGCTATGGCTAAGAAGGAAGGCATTATTGAGAATTTTGCTCAAGCAGTTTTTTTCAATATGCCGTCAAAGGCAGAAGAAAGCCGCTGGCTAAATCAAAGCTTACTTAGGCAGAAACAGCCGGATCTGTGTTTCGGCTGTCACAAGACGATACAGGCGCAGTTCTCATTGCCTACGCACCATCGCGTGCCCGAGGGCCTGATGAAGTGTACCGATTGCCATAATGCTCATGGGACCATGAACCCTCCCCAGCTCAGTAAAGTTAATTTTGAAGTCTGCACCGGTTGTCATACCGAAAAACGCGGACCATTCGTTCATGAACATGCGGCCGTAAAAGTAGAAGGTTGTATCGGCTGTCACAGCCCGCATGGAAGCGTAGAACGCAACATGCTATTGCGACGCGAAGGCCGATTCCTGTGCCTGCAATGCCACGTTAATCCCGGGGGCATAAACGTCCCCCACGGTCGGCTTGGATTCCAAACTAGCGGTGAGTGTGTACGCTGCCATGCCCAGATCCACGGGTCTAATACTAGCGAATATTTTCTACAGTGAAAAACAGGAGACAACCCATGCGTACTCTACTTGCGGCAAGTCTGGCCATTGCATTCATTATCCCCTGCGCGGCTCAAGAAGATCAAAAGTATAACTTAGCCGGCTTTGATATCCAGGGCTCAACTGCTGTAGGCTACCGATTCAGTAGCATTGGCGGTCGGCAAGAGAAGTTTATGGAACTATTTAATCTGCGCAGCGGCCCACGCCTGTTTGATTTCAATTTTAGTGGCCGCGCCAATCCTGGCGCATCAAAACTGGCCGATTCTTTTCAGATAACAGCCAGCGGCTTAGGCGGGGACCCGTTTCCCGGCGGGCAATTAACAGTAAGCAAGTCCAAGGTTTACGATTTAAGAACTAACTTCAGGCAAAGTTATTATTATTTCGACCGCAACGATGATGCCGCCTTACCATCTGGCCGGCATGCCTTAACCACAAATCACAACTGGGCTACCGTAAGACGCTTTGGCTCAATTAATTTGCTAATACATGCTAGCAATCGTCTGAAATTCAGAATGGAATATGGCAAAAATTCCCGTGATGGCATAAACAATACGACTAGAACCATGGAGTACTTCGGATCGCCTTCAGCGTTCGGAGCATTTTTGCGCGATAATCCGTACTATGTCTATGCTCCGATTCGCGACAGACTTAATAAATTCGCTGGTGGCCTGGACTATACCATTTCTGACTGGAGCTTCCACTACACCTTGAGTTATCAGAACTTCGACCAATCTATGAACTGGAATAACGCCTTTTCGCCGGAGCGAAGTATCAACATTGATTCCGCCATGACAGCCAAAGAGCTGCTTCAGACTGCAGCATGGTCGGAATCGCGCAACTTAAAGACTCCATCAGGTGAATTTTTCTACAACGGCAAAGTCAATGGAAAGCTCACGCTCAGAGGCAGTATCTTGTATTTCCGTTTCCACGGACCGGCGAATTTGGACGCATCTTTCATAGGCTCAGCTCGTACTACCGGCACCGCAACTGCTCCCTACACCATAGCAATGTCTTCTGCCGCAAAGCTTACAGAACCCAATCTTGTTGTAGATCAGGGATTTACTGTGAAAATTACGTCCTGGTTTGATATTCATGGGGATTATCGCTATAACCGCTATACAATAAATAGTACTGCCGAGATTAGCAGTTTGCGGGACTCAACCACTTCATTTAAGGAAAGTTTAGAAAATGAATGGAGGCAGGGCATGCATCAGGTAGACCTGAACCTGGAGTTTCGCCCATTCAATTCCCTGATTTTAAGACCAGGCGTTCGCTTTATAAAGCGCGATACGACCGTTTTGGAAGATGGTACCGCCGATCCGCAAAGGAGCGTTAGAAACAAGACCATTTGGCCTATCGCCAGCCTTGCTTATGTCCCGTCAAGTAAGTTCAGTGCAAGAATGGACGTCCAGAGCATAACCAGTGGAACGACTTATACCCGTATTACACCACACACCGACGTCGGAACACGCTTGGCGGTGCGTTATCGGCCGTTGAGCCAACTATCCATAGAAAACAGCGTCGTTACCCGTAATCGTACTAACCTGGCTGACAGCTTCAGCAGTAGAGTTCGCTCTAACGCATCCACCATATCGTGGTCTTGGAATGAGCACCTTTCTACTTATGCCGGCTTCAGCTATGACAGCTTCCTGGCAACTGCCTCGGTTAACTTCCTGCGAGGCACGGCCCCGCTTAAAACTTCTTGGCGGGATCAAACGGTTAATCGCGTTTGGCAGCTTGGCGTAGCGACTAAACCGATGAAGCGTCTGGGTATAAATTTTAACGGTAATTTCGTTCGCAGTACCGGCGCTGGAGAAATCAGCGGAGAGCTGCCGATTTTTGGGGCCTTGAGCTGGCCGATGGCTACCGGATCGGTTTATTACGATTTTCCAAGGCTCGGGCGTCTTACTGCTGATTTGCAGAGAACCTACTATTTTGAAGAGATCGTGCGCGGAAATGATTTTGGCGCCAACCTGCTTATGGTTCGCTGGACGAAAGCTTTTTAAGGCAATCATGTTTTTTCAAGCGCTCTTTACGAGCGCTTTTTTAATAATTGGGCTGACCTCGTTGCAATGAAAACCTAAGAATAGTATCCTAACCCTAAAGTTCTTTAATATTTTAATGGAGCTCCAAAAATGTCCAGATATACTAAATCGTTAGACCCTACCAATTTAGGCATCTCACTAGGCAGAGGATTTCTACCGGAGCGAGATCCGTTAATTACCCTGCCAGATAATTGGGAATTTTTGGATCAGTTCGGGAAAGAATTACCCAGCTTGATTAAGAATGGAAAAATTCAGGAAGCGGCGAGGTCTCTGCCGATACGCGATTCCGATGCCATGGAGAATCTTTCGGAATCGCAACGCAATAGGGCAATGATGATCTATGGTTTCGGCGCAAGTGCATTTATCCATTCCAGCAAGCCATCGCAAACAATGCTATGCAGGCAGTTAGCGATACCACTGTGCCGGCTATCCAAACAATTTGGTAAGCCGCCAATCCTGTCCTACTGTTCTTACGCTTTGAATAATTGGACCAGAATCGATCCTTTTAAAGATATTGCCGTAGACAACCTTGTACTTCTACAAAATTTCGTAGAATTACCTGACGAAGACTGGTTCATTTTGATACACATTGATATAGAAGCTAAGGCGGCCCAGGCAATTACTAGGCTGCTTGGATCGGTTTTGGCCGCTGAGACGGGTGATTCGGTCGCAGCGTATTTTCATTTAGAGCATGCCTATAAGGCACTTGATAAAATGATAGAGACACTCAAAAGAATGCCTGAGCGTTGCTCAATGGATGTCTACTTCCAGACGGTTCGTCCTTGGATTATGTTTTTTGAAAACGTTATCTACGAAGGCGTTGAGGATCTTGACGGCCAGCCCCAAAATTTTCGTGGAGAAACAGGCGCTCAAAGCTCAATTTTGCCCCTGCTTGATGGAGCTCTGGGCATTCACCATGCTGATAGCCCACTAACAAAACATCTCGCAGAAATGCGTCTTTATATGCCGCATAATCATAGGGCCCTACTATCAGAAGTAGAGAATAGGTCTAAAATCAGAGGTTTGGTCATGCGCGGCCCCGGCCACCTAAAAGAAGTTTATAACCATTGCCTTGAAAGAATCTATGAATTTAGGGATATCCATATTGGCTACGCCAATAACTATATCCATAAAAAAGTCGCCGACCCTAGAGGAACGGGGGGAACTATATTCATGCCTTGGCTTATGCAGACGAGAGATGAAACGCGCGCGGCGCTACTCAAATAATAAAACAGCCGAACGGCTGTTTTTAATTAATGGCTGACCCTCATTCCAAAGGCAAACTCACTTCTTCTTCCAGGTGATGTAGCGCTAGGAAAAATTTTTTAAAAAAATCAAAAGAGCGTGTGTCAAGAACGGCCTTGCGCCCTTTGGAACAAGCGATGTACTCGCTGAAATCTTCAAAAAATTTTATAACCGCCTTTTTTGATATGTGAGGTAATATATTGTCAGAGATCAGCAGTATATTATGCGCAGTATCAAGGCGTTCTGGCTGCGCTCTATTTTCGTTATTTCTTAGGCCCGTAAGCGTGGCATCAATAAATTTTTCGAGATCTGCTTTAATGCCTCGTGGCAGGCTTATTGGTTGGTTATTGCCGATCTTAGACATCGCTTCATGAACGAATATCGCCATGTAACTCCATTGTTTTGGATTGAATCTATCAAGGTTGGGCGACACCATAGACATAGATTTGCCTCATTTTTAAGATACTACGATCATCAGTAGCTTAGGGGCGGGCTGGCTGCATGTCAAGCCATCATTTTTTATCGTGGAACTTCTGGTGAATCTCGCGTAATTGTTTATCGGTTACGTGTGTGTAAATCTGCGTCGTAGTAACCGAGGCATGACCGAGCATGGCCTGAACCGAACGAATGTCGGCGCCATTGCGAAGTAGGTCGGTAGCAAATGAATGCCGAAGCGAGTGCGGCGAGACCTTTTTGCCCATAATCCCGGCGACAATCGCATATTTTTTTATTATGCGTTGAACGCTGCGCGGAGTTAGCCGAAGTTTTTCGTATTTTTCAAAACTTTCATTCTGCGGGATTCGTATGAACAGTGCCTCGTCAGCATCTACTCTCTTGTCTAGATATGTCACAAGCGCCACCCTGGCTTGATCGGACAGAAAAACAACCCTGATCTTACTGCCCTTACCGCGTACCGAGAACTCCCCTCTTTTTGTGTCTATATCGTCTCGGCTAAGCGAGCAAAGTTCTGATACGCGTAATCCTGTGGAGAACAGCGTCTCAAGCATCGCCCTATCACGCAGATCAGCGACAGATACACCGCTCGGTGCCTTAAGAAATCTTTCCAATTCATTCGGTTCAAGAAAAGCCATCTGCCGTTCCTCCTGCCTTCCAAGCTCTATTTTCTCGGCCGATACTGTTTTGATATCCCTCTTAGCCAAATATTTGAGAAACGCTCGCAGGGCTATGATGTGGTAATTCTGGGTGACTTTTTTTAGAGATTTCCCGCGCGCATCATTCAACCGGTTAAGATAGAGTCGATATTTGCGTATCAATTCCTCGCTAATTTCTTCCGGGCGGCTTATTTTTGAAAAATTAACAAACCTTGCCAAATAGTGGTTGTAATTTTCTACCGTCTTAGCCGAACGATTTTTTTCTATCTCCAGATATTCTAAAAATTGGGTTTTGAGATCCTTTATGCTCACCCTGTGATTATAGCACAAGCGAGTCGCACATTATTAGACTCGCTCCCCAAACCTGGCAAGCTCATTAAATAAGTGTTATAGGATAGCTAGTTCTTAAAAATAATGGAGGACGTCCATGTTATCATGCGTTTTATTACGAAATCTATTTTTGCCATACTTATTATGGGCAACCTTATCAGCCGCCTTGGCCGGAACGGCATATGGTCAGGAACCTGACTATTCAAAAAAAGAAACTTGCCAGTACGAGCCGGCATGTAACTCACTTCTAGTCGAAATTGAAAACGGCAAAAAAGAACTGGGGAGTCTGACGCTTGCCCATCAGCCGAAAGCCTTAAAATACGCGAATGTCATAAAAAGAAGCGATGGCATTGAGATTAGGCGCACGATAACCGATTTTTCCTGGAAGGAAGTCGGACTTAAACTGCTCAACTTGGATACTGGCAGCACCAGGATAGTCAAAATACTGAAGCAGGGGGCAAGACTTATAAATACCGACCCAGACTTTACGATTGGTTTTGAAAATCGACCAGCTGGTCTTATGTGGAACGACTGGAATACGGCCTTCACTGTTAAGGATGTAAAAGATGGCGGCAAATGGGTGGTGATTTTAAATAAATTTCCGCGAAGATTAAAAAGCGGTAAGCGCGAAGATGTAATTTATAGCCCATACTCTACCGATCTTCACACCAGCGAACTCGTAAATAGCGGCCTAGCATATCTGAGATCAAAGACATCCGACTCGATAATTGAATTGTGGCTTACAAAAAAGATTTGGCCGGATTCAGTCGCGATGAATCCCCTGGAATCAGAATTGGACTTAGGTGGCAACCTTGATCTTAAGGGATTCATTGAGCGCCTGGCGCTTATTGAGCAGGTTGATCCCTTTGAATTTTATGAGTTCCGCAGGGGCGCATGGCCATACAATCCTAACGAGCGCATGCTTGTTATCTTAGCCATCAATAAGGAGTCTGCCTATTCGATAACCTCTAGTCCGGCAAGCGCATCAGGTATTATGCAGTTCACGCTCGGAACCTGGAATCTGATGAGGCAAGCATATCCATGGGCCAGACTGCCGGCATTCGAAGCCGGTACGCGCAATCACGAAGAATCAATTAAGGCAGCGGCTCTATTGCAAAACTACAACCTCAAAATGCTTAAGTCGGCTCTGGGTCCGGAGGTTGTTAAAGACCCGGATATTGAGCACTTCCTTGCCGCTGGTTATAACGGAGGGATTACCCCGGTAATAAAGGCGATAAAACAGGCCAAAAAGGAAAAAACCGGTTGGCGCCAAGAGCTTCGCAAGCTTAAAAAAACCAGTGAATCGATAGATTATCTTGATAAGCTAGATTATCTGCTTTAATAGCCCGACCGGGGGCTATTTTCATTTATCTAAAACTGTGCTAATATTAAACAATGCTAAATAATAAGATAAAACAAACTATAGTTAAAAAGCACGCCCAGCATGAGAAGGACACCGGTTCTGCCGAAGTCCAGATCGCTTTATTTACCCAGGAAATTGAGTCGTTGTCCAAGCATTTAAAGAAGCATCTCAAGGACAACAGTTCCCGTGCCGGATTGCTAAAGATGGTATCCAAGCGCAAGCGGCTTTTGGATTTTCTCAAGAAGGAGTCGCCGACAAGGCATGCTAAGATAGCTAAGGACCTTGGATTAAAAAAATAAGGCTCGCCATATTATCTTTTGAGAACTTCGCCTCGTCCCAGCGGACTCGGCTCATCTTTTTACGTAACCGCCATTTATCAAGACGCTCACTTCGTTCGGTCGTTGACAAAACCATGCTCGCCTCGCTGGAGCCTTCGGCGAAGCGGGCTGGCGGTTACTTCAGAAGTCTCAAAAGGTA
>MGJI01000009.1:8009-44092 GCA_001794195.1 Candidatus Yanofskybacteria bacterium RIFCSPHIGHO2_01_FULL_44_17
TGCCGGAAAGAAAACAAAAATTAGTCAGGGCTCGGGATATGAGTTCAGAACATCAGAGAGTGGGGGTTTTTGTTGACGCTCAGAACATGTACCACTCTGCCAAGAATCTCTATAAGGCCAAAGTTAATTTCAAAAAAATTCTGGAAACTGCGGTCGGTGACAGGCGTTTAATACGCGCCTTTATTTATGTCATTAGGACTGAGGGCGGGGAAGAAAAAGCATTTGTCGAGGCCCTGGAAAAGGGGGGCTATGAAATAAAGGAGAAGGACCTCCAGATTTTTGCCGGAGGCATGAAAAAGGCCGATTGGGACGTTGGTATGGCCATGGATGCCGTCATATTGGCCGACAAGATAGATGTAGCGGTTCTTGTAACCGGTGACGGTGATTTTGTGCCTCTGGTTGAATACCTTCGCATTTCCCGGGGCCTTAAGGTTGAAGCCATTTCCTTTGGCCGCAGTACATCAGCGAAACTCAAAGAAGCTGTTGATGTATTCTTAGATCTAGGTTCTGACCCTAAGAAGTTTTTGATTTATTAATCAGAAATTTTATCTTGTGAGTTTATGCAAATTTCATCAGTGGTCATGACTCTAGCTAGCGACCACAAGAAGTTGAGGTGGATAAGTAAGGTCGCCCCCCCCCGCTTATTTGTCTATAATAAATAAACGTATGCAACAATTAAATAATAATTTGGGTTATGAGGCGGGTGGGGCATCCTCACCGAATCAACAAAAAAAGAAAATAATTATTGCCGCCTTGCTAGCTGCGACAGCGCTGTTAACGGGAATTTATTTATATTTTAAAATTGACTGGCCATTACGACTAGGAGCCGCACCAACTCCTGCCGCAAAAACTGCTCAATTACTCTCAGATGCTGAGCTTAAGACCTTACCTTCGGCTGCGTTAGGTATCAATATAAGCAATTTGTCTGTGCAAACTTATCGTAATCAGAGTGCGGGTTCAAGCAGTTCGCTTATACAAGTAGCAAGGGCCGCGGATAATCTTTTATCGCGTGGCATTGTCTTTGAGCGTGGCCCGCGCCCCAGGGAAATTTTCCTATACGATCTCCCGTCTCAAAATGAAAAAAGATTAACGAATGATTTGTTTGACGACTATAACCCTACGCTAGGTGGCGAGGGCCAGCTCGTTTATTTCTCAGTTGCGGGCAACACCGAAGGAACTCGTAGCCGCCCCTTAATTCAGGCAAAGCAAAAAGACATTGATACCGGTAGCCCCAAAAATCTTACGGAAGGAGAATCTTTGTCTTGGCGGCCGTTTATTTCTCCAAGCGGCAAGAAAGCGGCAATTATAGACGGTTTTAATTCTTTCAGCGTAGCAGATCTCCAAGCGGGTTCTGCGCGACAATATCTCGTAACATCACCAAGCAGCAGCGGCTCTGGTATGGGAGCGCTATTTTGGTCAGGAGACGAATCAAAAATTATTTTCCAAATGCTTGGAAGCAAGCAGATCAATGGTAAATACAATATGTCAGTTGCGGAAATAGATCTTGATCAGGGAAAAGTCAGCTTCTTGGCAGATACCGAAGACGAAGAAGTGCTACCGCAATATCTGCCAGATAATAGAGTCTCGTATCTCGGCAAAAGCGAGAATCAGGGGCAGGCACAGTTTTTCAGAGCGCTCACCATTCTTGACCGCTCCTCGAATATCTACAAGACGTTTGATTTATCACCAAGCGTAAAAGGGGGCTATCTTTGGTCAGAGGATTTTAATCGCGCATACTTTATAGACAAGGATGGCCTTGTGAACGTTCTCAATATAAATACGGGTGAGCAGTTTGTTGTTTCTGCAGCAGGAGCTTTTGACGGTATTTTGGGCTGGGGCGCTTATGCGGAAACAATCTTACTTTATAAAGAAGCTCTGGGTAGAAGCTTTCCGTGCTATGAGATATTCTTCGCATATAATATAAGCAATAATAACCCACCATTAAAACTTTTTGAAACTTGTCCGGTCATAGAACAGACCGCTGCACCGAGCCCAACGGCAACCGGTAGCCAAAGAAGCCCTCAGGCGTCTGCTATGCCGGAAGTTGAGACGACTAGTTGGCGAACGTATACTAGTATGAAATATGGATTTGAATTTAAATATCCGACGGCCTGGGTAGTCTATGCCGATAGAGACGAGGGCCAGATACATATTATTCAGATAGTTAGTCCGGATGATAAAAACACTGATCCCTACGGAACTACTTTCCCGGGGCCCATTTTAGAGATTCGCATTCCAGGCGATAATAACTCCGGATCTACCTTGACGATTTCTGGAGTACAGGTAAATGATACCGGATGGCAAAGATCAGGTATGGGCGGAACGTTGGCCAGACAAATCCTGTTTTTTGCTAATCCTAAAGTGTCTGCATATTTTAGAACTGCCATATCGGGCCAAGATGAAAGTTATGAAAAAACAATCTTTAATCAAATTATCTCTACTTTCAAATTCACTAATCCACTTTTCTAACCAACCCTTACCAGCCCCGACGATACCGTCGGGGCTGGTTTTTTAAAAGCTTTTATATTAAATTCTCATCAGTCTGGGCAGACCCTTTTTGATTTATTAAGGTCATTGTGATAAGTTTGTAATGTGCCAACAAAAACTGATAAAAATGAATATGCAACAAGGGGCGACCTGAGAGAATTACGCCAAGAGATTAATGAGGATATGAGGGTTCATGTGGGTGTTTTGTATGAGAAATTCGAGAACGAAGTTAAGGTTGTGGCCGAATCGCATCAAGACATAGATAGAAAAGTTGATAAGTTGGATTTTGGGGTGGGTACGCTAACTGATGAGGTTGGTAAACTTAATAATAAAATGGACATGGTGGTTGAAACCATCGGCGAGATAAAAACAGACATTTCGGAAATCAAGAATGATCTAAAAAATAAGACAGACATCAAGGATCATAAAATATTGGAAAAACGGGTTTCGGTTCTTGAAGCAACCGCATAAAAAGTAATTTAACAGACAGGAACAGACAGCGAGGAATTAAAAAGAGGAATGGGGCGCAGGCCACAATTTTCGTAAACGAAAATTGTGGCCTGAATCTCTACCGCCGAATAGGCGGAGTACATTACTCGCTACCCTCCTTTTTGTTTTTTTGTTATGGAAGTTAAGAAATATGAGCACGAGTTCGCGGGTAAACCGCTACTCATTGAGATCGGCAAATTAGCCGGTCAGGCTAACGGCTCTTGCCGTATTCAATATGGGGAGACAACTGTATTGGTGACGGCTACAATGTCTGCCCATACCAAGGCCGGTGACTACTTCCCCCTCACTCTGGACTACGAAGAGAAGTATTACGCCGCCGGTAAAATTAAGGGCTCTAAATGGGTCAAACGCGAAACCAGACCTTCGGAGGAGGCTATTTTGGCTGCTCGCTTGATAGATCGCTCGCTGCGCCCACGATTCAACCACAATATCAGAAACGAGGTTCAAGTTGTGGCTTCAATTTTGTCATTTGACGGTATCAACGATCCGGATATTCCGGCCCTTTTCGGCGCCTCTCTTGCTCTGATGATATCGGATATCCCGTTTAACGGTCCGGTTGCCGCTTGCCGAGTCGGCAGAGTGGCTGCGTCCTCCGAAGCCTCCGGCGAAGGCAGGAACGGCAAGCTGGTATTTAATCCAACTTATCAGGAGCGACCGTTAAGCGATTTCGATATTGTAGTTGCCGGCACGGAAAACAAGATAAACATGATAGAAACCGGCGCTAAAATCGTGCCGGAGAAAGATATTGTTGATGCGGTAGCTAAAGGTTTCAAAGAATTCCAAGAACTTATAAAATTGCAGAAAAAAATTGCACAAGAAGTCGGCAAAAAGAAGAAAGAACTTTCCGTATTTACTCATGATGAACCGCTGGCCCTATTGGTGAGGGGCTTTGCGGAATCTAAGCTGGAAAAGGCTCTTTATGCTCCAGGCAAAGGCAAGTCGGAATTTTATGAAGGCCTCGGTCAAATAAAGGCCGAGCTTATGGGCCATATCAAAGAGCAGTTTAACGAACACCCCGAACTGATGAAAAAACTCAACGAGGCCGGTGAAATTTTTGAAGAAGAAATAGACCGTATCGTCCATCGCAATATACTCAATGAGGAAAAGCGTCCCGATGGCCGAAAAACCGACCAGTTGCGTGATATTAGCGCTGAGGTTGGCATAATCCCCCACTCTCACGGCACGGGCCTGTTTAACCGTGGCACTACACAAGCTCTGTCCAGTTTAACACTGGCAGCACCGGGCATGGAACAATGGGTTGAAACGATGGAAATCGAACTTACAAAGAAACGCTTCATGCATCACTATGTATTCCCGCCGTTCAGTGTCGGTGAGGTTGGCCGCATGGGCGGAGCTGGCCGTCGAGAGATCGGCCATGGTGCGTTAGCTGAGCGCGCACTGGAACCGATAATACCCAGCAAAGAAGAGTTTCCATACACAATTAGGGTAGTTTCTGAGATTCTTTCGTCCAACGGCTCATCTTCAATGGCTTCAGTTTGCGGTTCGACTCTTGCCATGATGGACGGCGGCGTACCGATTAAATCGCCGGCCGCGGGAATCGCTATGGGTCTGATGTTTGATGAAAAAGGAGAAAAATACAAAGTTCTAACGGACATACAAGGTCCGGAAGATCACCATGGCGACATGGACCTAAAAGTAGCAGGCACGCGCGAGGGAGTTACAGCGATGCAGATGGACGTTAAGGTTGAGGGTATTGATGAAAAAATACTTGAGAAAGCACTGGAGCAAGCCAAGAAAGCGAGGCTGGAAATCTTAGATCATATGGCCAAAGCCATAGAGTCTCCGCGATCTGATCTGTCAAAATTTGCTCCGCGCGTTAAAACAATTAAAATTGACCCTGATAAAATCCGCATGGTTATAGGTCCTCAAGGCAAGGTTATTAACGAAATAATTGAGAGAACAGGCGTTGACATAGACATAGAACAAGACGGCTCCGTATTCATAACTTCGGACAGTCCGGAGGGTATGGAAAAGGCAATCAAGTGGATTGAAATGATAACTTACGAAGCCAAGCCAGGCGATGAATTTGACGGCAAGGTCACGAGACTTATGGATTTTGGCGCCTTTGTCGAATTTTTACCAGGACAAGAGGGGCTTGTCCATGTTTCAGAAATTTCCAGTGACCACGTCCGCCGACCGGCTGACGTCCTCAAAATGGGCCAAAGCGTCCATGTTACGATAAAGAATATAGACGAGATGGGAAGGGTTAATTTGACGATGAGATAGATCTTCGTCATTCGCAAAAATCACCCTGAATTTTCAGGGTGATTTTTGCTAGAGCTAGGTCTTAACAATTTGGTAAGTAATAAAAAGCGCTATATCCGCGCCTCTTGTAGATAAACTTTTTTTAAAGTGTGGTAGAATTAGCTTAATGTAAAAATTGGGTGTTAGTTATTGGGTGCTAGGTTTTGGATTACTGAGTTTTTTCTAAAACCTATAGCCTAAAATCTAAAACCTGCTTCTAATAATGGCAGATGAAATTAAACCGCAAGTTTCCGGGTCAATGGCTCCAATCGCACCAGCGCAATCTTTACCGCAAAAACCAAGTGGATCAAGTTTGCTGAGCCCGGATATTAAAACTCCGTCGAATCTGCTTACGCGGGAGGACCTCAGGCCACTTGGGTTAGTTTCGTCACAGCCCGCTAGACCGCCTGCTCCGCCAATTCCTTCTAGACCGCTAACAAGACCGGCAACCCCACCCGCAGTAGTAAACATTCCTCCTAGGCCGGCCTTTATTCCGTCTGCCGCGTCTATGTCCAAGCCGATGCCGCCACTCCCTCCTGCTGGATCGCTAGCTAAGCCATCCATACCTGCTGTATCCACCACTCCTAGCCAACAGCCTATCTTCAAGTCTTCAATAAGAACGATGCAAGAAGATATTGCCGCCTTAAAGAAAGGCCAGACGCCAGTCGGTTTTCAAATCGAGAAGCAATCTGTTAAAGAGAGCGTCTCTATACAACAATCGGCTACGCCGGCGCCAATTTTTAAACAGTCTCCATCCCCCCACGTTGAGTTGGGTAGACTAGAGAAATCAAGGCCCATGGAAGGAACGAGATTTTCAGTTCCATCTTCCCTAAAAATACCTGGGATAAGCCCCACCAGTCCAAGTGTGCCTGAGCCATCAACCAATTCGCTTGGCGGGGGCGGGGGCATTAAACTGCCTAGCCTTGGTAGTATGAGTTCGAGGAAGTTATTATGGGGCGGAGCCAGTATTCTTATTGTAATTGTCGGCGTTCTCGTTTTTTTTGTAATGAGAGAGCCTTCTCCACCGGAAGTTACTTTTTCTCTAACTCCAATCTCGACTTCTACACCAACCCCCTCTAAGCCATATATTGAGGGTGTGTTCAGCCTATTTTCTAAGGTTAGCATTAGCGTAGACACCGATGTCTTCCAAACCTTGGTGTCGGCAACTAATGTTGAGGTTTTGAACGGAGGAGCGTCAGCGTTATACAAACTCAATGATCCGCAAAACACTCTTGACTATACATTCAGTAGCTTTATGTCTAGTGCGCTAATAACCGTTCCAGAAGAGGTAAAAACATTTATTAATGAAAATGACTTTTATTTATCGCTTAAACAAAAAGCCCCCGGCAAGTACAGTGGCGGGATTATCGTTAAGCTCTCTAGTGATGTTGGTCTGAGCCAGGCAATGAGCCGCTGGGAAACAAATATCCCAAGTTCTTTTGCTGCGCTACTCGGTTTAAATACAGCAGAGGCCGCATCTATAGAGTTTTTGGACAATACATATCAGGGTCTTTCAATTAGATATAAGAACTTTCCCGACCCGCTTAAAACAATAGACTATGCTATTGTTTCGGGCGTCCATGGCGATAAATATTTGGTAATTGCAGACTCAAGAGAGCATATCTACTCAATAATTGACACCATAAGGTAGTTAATAACACAATGGTGTCGGCACTCCTGTCATCATCTCCGACACCATTGCCATGATGACAAGATATCCACAGTTTGAGCTTGCCATCTTTTTTCCCTACGGTATACTTAAGTTAGTTCTCTTAATGCTGACTGTTCCGATGTAATGGAACGGTTGGCAATTTTTCCACCCTAGCCCTCGGGCTTGGTAAGCGGGCGTCAGCCTCTAAGCAACACTTGTTTTGGGCCACGATGCCCGTCTTTTTTTACTTGCAATCAGGTTTTATTTCGTGCTATACTTTTTAATTAAACTTTGTTTGCTAATTATAAGTTGTAATTTTATAAAGCGCTTACATGTTTTTATATGACACCTCAAGAATTAAAAAACCTAAGAGAATCTCTTGTTACCGAGATGGGCAGCCTAGAAAATCAGTTAGGAGAATTTACCAGTGAGAACCCCATAATTAAAGGTGACAGACGTTCCCACTTTCACGAGACTGACCCTTCTGATTCTCCCTCAGATAAGGCGCATAGCGTTACGGAATTTGAAGAGGAACGCGCGGTTGAGCAAAATTTAGAGTTACGGCTACGCCAAATAAGGGGCACTATTAAAAAAATAGACGATGGGACTTATGGTGTTTGTGAAAATTGTGTTTTGCCCATAGACGCCAGAAGACTCCAGGTAGTATCGGTTGCCAGGCTTTGCGTGGACTGCTCCAAAAAGATACGGTTAGCCTGACATTTGCTTTTTTATTCAAAATAAAGATATCGTATAGGCGCCACGAGTAAGGCTAGAAAGATTAGATGGCTGGAGGGCTTCTAATCCCCCTAAGATGCCAGCGTTTAAGGTTTTTTCAGCAGCAGTAATAGGCCTGGAATCATTCCCGGTGGAAGTGGAGGTTGATTCTACACCGGGCCTCCACTCGCTTAGTATTGTCGGACTACCAGACAAGTCTGTTCAGGAATCCAAAGATAGAATCGAGTCCGCTATAAAAAATAGCGGTTTTATTGCGCCCAAAAAGAAAAATAATCGGGTTATTGTTAATCTTGCACCGGCAGATATTAAAAAGGAGGGGCCATCTTACGATTTGCCCATAGCTCTTGGTTATCTTCTGGCTACCAAGCAAATATGTCTAGATAATACCAAGAGATTATTCCTGGGGGAACTTTCTCTAAACGGATCACTTCGTAAGGTGAGCGGAATTTTACCGGTTGCCTTAATGGCCCTGGATTCCGGATTTGAGGAATTTTTGATACCAATTGACAACACAGTCGAGGCTTCTGCTGTTAAGGGGTTGCGCATAATTGGTATCAGTAATTTAGCTGAGCTGGTCAAATATCTTAACAAAGAAATAACAATAGAGCCGACCAAACATCTAGACTACGATCACTGCGCTCTAAACGCCTCCGAGAGTAACGAATTACATGAGTTTGATCTATACCATATCAAGGGTCAGGAAAACGCTAAGAGGGCCCTTATAATCGCTGCCAGCGGTGGTCACAATATTCTGATGCACGGTCCTCCCGGTTCAGGCAAAAGTCTGTTAGCGCAGGGCTTATCCAGCATTTTGCCGAATATGAGTCGTGATGAGGCTCTTGAAGTTACAAAAATATACAGTATTTGCGGGCTGATAAAAGATTTGCCTATAATAAAAGAAAGGCCGTTTCGCAATCCTCATCACAGCACCTCGGCAGTGGCGGTTGTCGGCGGTGGAACATGGCCCAGGCCCGGTGAGATCTCTCTCGCCCATCGTGGAGTGTTATTTCTTGATGAGCTACCTGAATTTTCACGAGACGTCATTGAGGCACTACGCCAACCCATGGAGAGTGGTGACGTGGTAGTTTCACGGGCGTCGAGCTCAGTTAAGTTTCCGGCCAGATTTATGCTGGTAGCCGCAATGAATCCTTGCCCCTGCGGTAACTATGGAGATGACGTTAAGGATTGTATTTGTAGCGCCGCAGCTATTTATAAATATCAACGGAAAATTTCAGGCCCCATGTTGGATAGAATTGATATTCAGATAAGTGTTCCGCGAGAAACATATAGTAGGCTAAGTGGCGAACCAACAGGACGAAAAAGCAGCGAAATAAGAACAATTGTGGCAAAAACAAGAGAGGTTCAGGCCCAAAGATTTACCGGAACCAAGGTACACGCTAACAGTGAAATGGGGCCAAGAGATATAAAAAAATACTGTGAACTTACTCCAGACGCTGAAGAATTAGTTAAAAGTGCTGTTGTGTCGCATAATCTATCGGGTCGAGGCTATCACAAAATACTTAAAATTGCTCGTACGATCGCCGATTTATCCGAAAGCAAGTTGATTATGCCCAATCATGTGGCCGAGGCCGTGGCATATCGAATAAAACCAGAGACGCCTTAAGACAAGACGACTTAACTTATTTGAAACAAAAAACGCCTAAGGCGTTTTTAATTTTTTTTACCAGTATGGTAGTCAAAGACAAGTATGGGACTTATCTCGTCTATAATTAGCAGCGTTTCCTTGCCAGTCAGTCCGTCAATGCACTTTACGTATGGGTGTATAAATTTTTCAGATACCTCAGGATGCCATCCTCTAATCCATATTTTTTTTCTTGAAAAAGACCCGTTTTTATTTGTAGTAATTTTTAAAATTTGGTAGCCAGCCAAACGGTCGTTTAAAGATTCCATGGTTCCCTATCCGCTGCCTAGTTTTCAAACAACCTTCTTTAAGTGTATTCTTAGCGTGTATATTTTTCAATTATCTGAATATTAATATTTAGCCAAAGGATTCTTGGCTCCATGCACCTCGAAGTGGACATGGCAGCCGGTTGAACGTCCGGTTGAACCCATAACTGCAATATGCTGACCGCGAACCACGGCTTCCCCTACGCCGACTAAGAGTTGGCTTGCGTGAGCATATAGCGTTTCTGTTCCGTTAGGATGGTTAATCTTTATAAACTTGCCGAAACCGCCATTATAGCCTACGGCGTCAGAGAGCGTTACCGTGCCGTCGGCTGAAGCATAAATGGGCGTACCGCAGGAGTTGGCAACATCTACGCCATTTCTTCCATGAATTCGCCCCCAGTTATAACCAGTTGCAGGCTGCATGAAATAGCCGCTTAAAGATGGCAGATAGGCAAATCTTTTAGCTGTGTTGGACTGTGTTGCCACAACCGGAGTGTTGATTTTACCACCTGGTACTACAATTTCAGCATCTATTTGTAAATCTTCGGCTTGAGGTAGGCTGTTGAAGGTTTTTATTTTATCTTCTTCAACGCCGTATTTCTTAGCTATTGTAGCTAGCGTATCGCCCTTTTTAACCTTATGCAAAACTCCCGTTACGGGTGGAATCTTAAGATCTATACCTGGGCTAATGGCATCAGCGTCACGAAGATTATTTGCCCATATTATGGTATTTACGCTCACACCATAGTCAGAAGCAATAAAAGAGAGGGTGTCTCCCTCTTGCACGGTATATGTCGATATCTGAGCTCCTCTATCACTAAATTCATCCAAAATATCAGTCAAAATTGTTCCGCGGGAAACAATGGAGTTGTCTTGAATCGTATTAATAACCGATGGTTGCGGAGCTTTCTCGCTCTTGGCATAGGCCACAAGGCTATTAATATCCGCGAGCTGATTATGAGATGGCGCAGTAATGACTGCGGCTGCGGTTTCGTCTATGTAACTGGTCAATAAGTTACTCAAAACGCTCTTTTGACCTTCCGACGAACCTTTAAAAACAATTACAAAAACCGCTAAAAGCATAACGGTAAAAAAGCCGGCTCTGCCGCTTCTTAAAAATGACCCCAAAAATAGGTTGTGAATAAAAGTCTTAATTTATTAGAGTTTAGCCGCCTTTGGCGAGCCTCGCCTATGGCGGGAATCTAGAACCTAGAATCTAGTAGAAATCATTAAAAACTAGAGATTTGAGGCCTAAAACAACAACGACTCTCTTGCGAGAATCTAAACTAAATACTAGCGCCGTGGAAGCGGGGAGTCAAGAGGGTTGGTTGATAACATGCTCACATTAAAATTAGCTCGTCCATCATCGTTTTTTGAGACGCTCCATTAAAAAATAAAAAACCGCTGGGCAGACCATGCGGATGCGTAAAAACGCCGAGGAAAATAAATACGCGATATTATCTGCCGCGCCTTTTGCTATCTAAAAACATTGCAAGAAGTGCCAGTTCTGGGGTCATATCCGACGACCCGGGCCTATTAGCTAAAATACCGGCCGCAATATCGTCACCCCCGTCGCAATGGTTCAATAGCTTATGCCCATCTTGCTTCTTATTTCTTAATTCTTAATAATAGCTTTTATGGACACTCTGGAGCTTGGATTTTTAGCGGAAAATATCGCGGCTAGGTATCTGGAAGATGGGGGATATGAGGTAATTGATAAGAACTACCGTAAGCCGTGGGGAGAGATAGACATTATCGCACAAAAAGATGGGGTGGTGGTTTTTGTTGAGGTTAAATCAAGCGGACGCGAAGCCGAGGGGCTGGAACCTGAGCTCAGAGTAGACTGGAAAAAGGAAGCTAAAATTAAACGCGTCGCAGCTTTTTATCTGGAGCAGGAATTCGGAGATATGGAACGAGAGTGGCAAATAGATATAATTAGTATAACTTTTGATAAAAATGATAAGAAGGCGGAATTAAAACACTTTAAAAACATTTAAATCCGAATGCCTGTCCCAGCGCGAACTCTTCCGAGGGCTTTACTTAATAAATTAATGGCGTTAGTATAAAATCAAGTTAGAACATTTAAAATAAAAGGCACTGAGATGAGAAGACTTACCGGCTTAGTTATTGTTTTGTTGTTTTGGTCAGGCGTCGCCGCCGAGGCTCAAGAGAATACTTTGGTCTGGCCGCCTGGCTCAATGTTTGGCGCTTGCAGCAACGACCGTGATCAGGCAAAATTTTGGGATGATCTTTCGATACTGCCTGTAGAGTTTGCTACCTTTAAAGACAATCGTCTGACAGCGAGTTTCGCCAGTCCTTATGCGACTAATCTGATTTATTTTTGGCTCCCACCCGATCTTAACCTTGGATTTATGGGGCGCAATGGTGCTTGGGAAGAAGAACTTGACCGAAACTCTTTTTTGAAAAGAATAAAAAAGGAGTTCTGGCTCGTTATTTACAGAAAAATTGCTGATGAAAATGTACTTTGCGAGGCCCACCAATTTCAAAACTGGCAATCAATAAGAGCGACTTATGGGAACGTGTCTAAGGGTCCAGAAACTGTAGAGGGGATAAGGTATTGGCAAGCACTTAGAATGCGCCCGCTTTATTTTCATGAAATAACTGAAAAAGAGGCCCATTGGTTGCTTCTTATGCCTAGAGATACAGCTCCTGAAAACGTAGAGTTGGTTAAGCTTGAAAACGGCGAGGTTCTTTCAAAAATATTAAAAACAAAGGACGGCTGGTTTGTGGAAATAACTGACCACGGAATTTTTAAAATCAGCGAAGATTCCATTTTTCATATTGTAGAGACGAAAGCTCCAGAAAAAAGAGGCTTTTTTAAAACTCTTGCCAGGTTTGCCCTTAGCGGAACTAAAATAAGGGCAAGGCCAGTTGATCTCGCCTATTTTATGGAAAATGGGAAAAAAAATTTTTGGCTTTCATTTTTTAACAAGGACGAGAAAATACTCTCAAGAAGTATACAAATACCATAATCATAAGAAGTAATTTCTAACAAAAATTGGCTTTTAATACCCTAACAGGGTATTTTATTTATATGGTAAAAATTGGAACTCATGTTTCTATAGCTGGCGGGATAACAATGGCGCCCAAAAGAGCTTTTGATTTGGGTTGTGAAACATTTCAATGTTTCACGCGTTCACCGCAGGGTGGACCGGCGCCGGAACTTACGCAATCAATAGTCATGAATTTTAAATCGCAAATGCAGGAATTCGGTATCGAAACTTTTTATATTCATACGCCATACTATATCAACTTCGCTTCACTTGAACCAAGAATACGCCGCAGCTCAATAAAGGTGGTCAGAGATGAGTTGGAGCGGGGGAGTGCGCTTGGAGCTAAGTATGTCATGACACACCTTGGCTCACATGCGGGACAAACACTTGAGGAGGGGATAGCAAAAGTGGCAAATTCGGTGAGTCAAATCCTGAATGGTTATAAGGGCACGACCGAGCTACTTCTTGAAATAGCTGCCGGCAGCGGCAATATTATCGGTGATACATTTGATGAGGTGGCGACAATTGTGGAAAATGTTAAAAAGTTAAATGGTTTTGGTGGGGTTTGTTTTGACACCTGTCACGCCTTTGCATCTGGTTATGATTTCCGCACACCTGAAAAAGCCGAGAAAATGTTAAAGGAATTCGATAAAAAAATCGGGCTGGAATACCTCAAGTTAAGCCATATCAATGATTCTATGATGGACTTGGGTGGTAAGCGCGACCGGCACGAACACATCGGTGATGGCTTCATCGGAGTTGACGGTATAACGGCGTTGCTTACAAGCAAGCCATTCCAAAAAATAGATTGGCTGCTTGAGACGGAGGATTCGAAGAGGGAAGAGGATATTAGAATACTTAAAGACATTCGCGACGCCCTCTAATTTAATTTCAGCATCTGTCCCCTGTAAATAATATATCGATTTTCTCATTTCCCTGGATAAAAAATCGTACCCCTTACGTTCAAGCAAAAGCCGACATTAGTCGGCTTTTGCTTTCACTCCGTCCCAATTTGTTTATCAACGGGAAATATCAAAAATCGATATTTATTTACGCGGTGCCATCTGAATGAAATTAAACCAGGGGGCGTCGCTCATGCGTTTTTACAATTTTTGTGAGGTCTTTTTACCCAAATGAAAAGCCCCGACGTCACGTCGGGGCTGAGGTTCTGCTCCCTCTAGGCTCTCCATTGATTTTACAGATCAACGGGGACAATGAACTGGTCCCCACTCTACTTAAGAAACTTGTAACAGGCGGAAAGGAAGTCGCTGGTATTTCTGTAACATCCGCTCGCAGCAACTATTTTCCATCCTGGAGCAAATACGAAATTATCCTCAATGGTCTGCATTTCTCTTTCTACTTCCTGAGGATCGATCCCGTACTTATTCAGGATTTCTGCTACCTGGGCAACTCCAGGCTCATCGTTCCGAGCGCCCCCACAAACCATACAGCCGTGTCCGCCAATTGCGTTGCGCAACTCAAACTGCAAACCGCTCAACCTACTACCCTTTTCTGTCGTCATTGTTTTGCCTCCAAGCAAAGTTTTAAAGTCGACTATTCTTCTTTAAAACTCTTCGGCTGCAACTTGCAGTATTCCATAATTTAGAACTCAATAAAACCAATATCTAACTAAGTTTTTAGAAGGCCTTTTAAAAATGGCTTGATGCGCCTGTGCCCGAGCGTTAGATAGAATCTACTAAGAGATATGAATACTGGCTTTATTGAGCCCTAAATGGGCTAAAATGTAAGGTACTTTTATACTATCAATTATATCATACTTTTTGATAAAAAGCAAGGGCTTCGAAACCATTGAAAAATAGAGGTTTTAAAGCAGTAGGGCGGGCCCATATTATTTTTCGAACATTGTACCGAGTAACTGAAGGAGCGAGGGACACCGAGAGAAAAATGATAGGGGCGGCTCGCGAGGCTTTAGCGAATTGCCGAACCGTCAGGGACGGGGGAGAGTGGTTGGGTAATGACTGGCTTGTCGTCAGAGTCGCTGGCGCAGAGGATCATGCCCTGGGATTCGAACCCCATGAGCATGCGCGGTTCGATATTGGCCAAGATTAAAACTTGCTTACCCACCAATTCTTCTTTGGGATATGGGAGTTTAAGCCCACCTAAAATCTGGCGAGCTTCTGTTCCAATATTTACGACAAATTTATATAACTTCTCGCTGCCTTCAATTTCGTCTACGCTCTCAATCGTCCCAACAACAATATTTAGTTTTTTGAAATCTTCAATTGTAATCATACGAGCTAAATCTCGATAACCACAGGCAGAATCATGGGCCGTCTTTCCGTTTTTTGGAAGAGGAACAGGCCGATTTCGTCGCGTAAGATATCTTTTAGATCTACCCAGTTTATGGGGCGAGTGCTCTTACGTTCAATTATGAGCCTGACTTTTTTACGGACTTGCATCAAGAGTTCCTTATTTTCTTTCAGATAAACAAATCCTCGTGAAATAATATCCGGACTGCCGCGAACTTTTCCAGTCTTTGAATCAATAAGGGAAACTATTACAAACATGCCGTCCTCGGCCAGTACCTGTCTGTCACGCAAGACCACGCTGCCGATGTCGCCAATGCCCAGACCATCCACCATGACTATGTCAGATGGTGCCATCTTTTTATCCATCCACCATGACTTGGGCGTAATGTGAACGATAGAGCCGTTATCGGCAATGATAATGTTTTCTTCCGGGATACCTTCTTCTTGGCCGATATAACTCTGATTAACCATCATGGAGTAGTGACCGTGAATTGGCATAAGAAACTTGGGTCTTATAAGTTGGTGCATTAATCTGAGGTCTTCCTTGTGAGCGTGACCGCTAGCGTGTATGTCCATCATGCCATAATGATAGACGCGAGCACCTGATCTATAAAACAGGTCTTTTAGCCTTTGCACCGTACGTTCATTGCCCGGAATAACCGAGGAGGAAAACATAACTGAATCACCCTTTTTGAGCTGCATGTAGCGGTGTTCGCCCGAAGCGATACGCATTAAAACCGCTCGGCCTTCGCCCTGCGCGCCGGTACCGATAAGGGTAATTTTGTTTCTAGGATAGCGGTCAATGTCGCTTATTGGAATCTGGGTCTCTTTTTTTATACTAATTTGATTGAGCTCTTTGGCCACTTCAACATTGCTCTTGAGACTGAAGCCATCAAATATTACCTTGCGGCCATATCTTTCTGAAAGGGTAACTAACTGCTGAACACGATTAATCATTGAAGAAAAAGTGCCGACGATTAGCATGCCAGTAACTTCTTTGAAGATCACTTCCAGGTTGTCTTGAATCACGCTCTCGGATACGGCCTTACCCTCTTTTTCTGCATTGGTTGAGTCGGACATCAATACCGTAACGCCACGGTCGCCTATGCTCCTTATAAAGTCCAGATCGGCTGGCTGCTCATTTAAAGGTTTAGGATCAAATTTAAAGTCGGCCGTATGTACAATCCTACCGGCAGGAGTGCTAATTATAAGCGCCACGTCGTCGGGAATATTGTGGTTTACATGAAAAAATTCAATTTCAAATTGTCCAAGAGTTATCTTGTTGTGTTCTTTAGGATCAACCAATGTAATGTCCAGCTCCGGCAAATGAGGGAATTCCTGATGCCTTTTTATTGCTATCGCACGCGTTAAATTTGCGGTATAAATAGGCGGATTGCCCAGGCGCTGTATAAGATATGGAAGTCCGCCGACATGATCCATGTGGCCGTGGGTAAGTATGATTCCTAGAATTCTGTCCTGTTTGCCATCCAAATAACTGATATTGGGCAAGGTATAGTCAATGCCTGGCATATCATCTTCGGCAAAACCAAAGCCGACATCAATCACGATGATGTCATTTTTATACTCCACAACGCACATATTGCGCCCTACTTCTCCGAGGCCACCAAGGGGTATGATCTTCACCGAGTCTTCTGCTGTTCCGGCATGAGCTACTTGTTCTGGCCTTTCAATTGGCGCTAGCCTTCTTGTACGAGGTAAGTCGCGCCTGTCCTTATAGCGTGGACTTCTGCGCCTTGATCCGCTACTGCCACGTCTTTGGCCGGCCTCGTTACTATCCACTTCACCTGAGTTTAGGTGAGACAAGCGATGCTGCCCGGAACCACGAGGCACGGGTCGATCTTGAGAGGTATTTAGTTGTTTTTCCGGTTGCGTTTTAGCAACAGCTAGTTCGGTTTGTGATTCGTTCATATTTTATTTTAATTTACGTTCAAAATCTGCATCAAAGTTTTTATAATTTTGAGTTAACTCTTCGCCTGACACTATGTTTCTTATGGCAATATTTGGCGCACTATCATCTTGCGGAGCCGTTACGTTTGGACTGTCCTGAGGATTAAAAAATCTTGCATCATCTGAGCATAAAACATAATTACCATCTTTATTTAAATACGCGTAAGTTAGAATATTATCCCTTGCTTGTATCGGCAGGGTGTTGAGCGTAGTTTTAGTGATTTCTAAATCAAAATTCTCAATAAATTTCCAAACAACCGCTCCTTTGGCTATCGGCTGATCGGCAAACAAGCCAATGCCATGAATTTTACTTGGTCCGATTTTAGTTTTTACTAAAAGCATAGGAATGTGGGCGTGGAGGGATTTGAACCCTCAAGAGATTACTCCCATACGCTCCTGAAGCGTACGCGTATGCCAGTTCCGCCACACGCCCCTTAAATCTACTAAATAACAAAAAGCAATTTCTCTGGCCGGCAAGAGAGATTAACCAGCCATCGATCAAATATAATGAGCCTCTGACTATGAAAGCGCATTATAGCAAAATACGGTTTCATAGTCAATAGTTTATTTGCTATTTTCTAACTCTCTTGGTTTCAATATACCAGTTGCTTACGGTGTTAAATCTGTCAGAGGGTATGGAAATAATCTTGGTATCGTTACCTTTTATTTTAGACGGCTGGGCGTATAAGTAGTCAGGACTGTATAGAAATATGGCCGGAATATCCTTGACTATAATTTTTTGGAAATCGTCATATTTTGATAACCTCGCTGAGCGGTCAAGCGTTTGGCGTGCATCTTCAAGAAGCTTGTCGGCATCCTTACTGTCATACAAGGCCAGATTAAGCCCTGGATCGCGCTTCTGAGAAGAATGCCAGAAACTAAACGGATCTGGGTCAAGAGCTAAAACCTCTCCAAAAAGAAGGGCATCATATTCTCGGGCCTTGATAGCCTGTTGGAGCTCAGGCAGGGGCAAAATCTCAACCCGTACCCGAACGCCTACCGCCTCCCACTGTTTTTTAATCTGCTCGGCTGCGGTAATAAGTTCGGGCCAATCAGACGTGGTTAATCTAATCTCCAGCTTGACCGACTCGCCCTGTTTTTCATTTTTTGTTTTTGGTGTGGGCGCCGCTTTTTCACGAAAACTTCCCTCAGCTGATACAGAGACAGGATATTTCCAGCCGGCATCTTCTAGCGTTTTCTTGGCTAATTCAAGATCAAAGCTATATTTTTCAGTGTCATCTGGCAAGTCTATAATCCCTGGCATCATCGGTGAATCTACCACTACCCCGTTTCCTGAAAGTATCTTTTCAACCAACCCATTTTTGTCGGTGGCGTAGCTAAGGGCCATGCGAACGCTCTTATCGGCGAGTGGTTTGCTGTGATTTTGATTGAAGAAAGCCGCAAAGTAGCGGGGGAGACTAAGCTTTTCTAGCTTAAGCTGCCCAAGAAACCGAATAGAGCTCAGACCGCTCGCGGATATAGAGCTAAATCCATCAATTTCGTTATTCTCATATCCTTCTACTAGGTCAGCCTCCGAAGGATAAAACTTAAATGTAAGTTTTGAAACATGAGGCCTGCCGGCATGATGTTTGTCAAAAGCGGCTAGCTCAAAAGACTTGATATTGCCGAACGTATCGCGCCTTATTTTTGAAAATTTATATGGCCCGGAGCCGACCGGCTTAAGATTAAACTCTGAGAGGCCAAAGTTTACTGGCTTGATGTTTTCCCAAATGTGTTTGGGCAAAATACCCAACGTAGCATTGCCGATAAACTGGGCATATTTGTTTTTTAGCTTAAATGCCACTGTTAGGCTATCTATTTTACTAACTTCAATTCCTTGCCACAAAATCCTCTGCGAGCTGCCATAGTCAGCATTTTGAACAGTAAAAATAGTGAAGATGACATCGTCAGCCGTGAGTGCGTGGCCATCGTGCCATAGCAGATCGCGCCTAAGAACAAAGGTATAAACTAGGCCGTCATCTGAGATATGATATGACTCAGCCAGATCGCCATTAATTTTGCCATTGCCAGCATACTTTACCAGGCCTGGAAAAATCAAACTTACTAGATCACCGTCAGCATCGTTGCCCTGAGATAGTAGCGGATTGATATGTTTGGGCGTGCCAATTAAGCCCTCAACCATGCTTCCGCCGTCATCCGGCACTGATTTTGTAAAATGAATATAGGAAGTTACAGGAAGAGAAAGAATTGAAATAACGGCAACCCAAAATAAGATCATCATGAGGCGCCTTTCTTTTTGTGATAAAACCTTGGGCAAATGCCTAAGCTGTTTTTTTGTGGGCACCCTACTCATAAGCAGGCGTTTCAAAGACCCACCGCTCCCAGGCGGGCGCTTATTTCGGGAATCGTTATTGGACGATAAAAAAAAGTTTTCGAGATCGCTAATGGGTAGTTTTTAGGTTTTAGGTTTTAGGTTATAGGTTCAATACTTTTGTGATCAGGGGGTATCACAAAAACTAACACCTAACACCTAACACCTAACACCTAATTTTAGAGGAGGAGCCGAGCAATTGAAACTCCAAAAAATAAGACCGCAACGACTACGGTTCCGCGAAAAAGAATCTTCTCTACGCCGCGACGCGTGGAATAAACCCCGCCCTCGCCGCCGAATGCGCCTGAAAGGCCAGAGCCACGCTGTTGTAACAATATGGAAACTATTACCAGCACGGCAAGAACTAATTGTATAATTGTAAGCATTTGTATGTTGAGATTTACTTAAACCACCTAGTTATAAAATTAACTGCCGCCACGACTAACGTTGCCCACAACAGCGCAACGTAACTCTCGACTATTATATATCCTGTAAGCTGCGCGGCCAACCACAAAATTATGGCATTAACGACTATTAGGAAAAGCCCCAGAGAAATAACAATGAGCGGGAAAGTAATTATTTTTAGTATCGGTCTGATAACCAAATTGAGCAATCCCAGCACCAGCCCGCCAATCAGATATTCCTTCCAACCACCGCTAACAACAAAACCAGCCACCCACATATTAGCCAAATACAGAGCCAAAACATTAGAAAAAAGGCCTACCAGTATGCCCATTTATCAATAATCATACCAGCCGGGTTACTTTTATCAAGCGTTGACAGTACTATTAAAATATGCTATAATTAAAACATGTTGGGGTTCCTGATTTTGGGAATACCCACAAAATGGCGACGACGAGGAGGCACTCAAGCGAGAGCGACGGCCTCCAGCACCGGTTCCAGTCGAGAGACTCGAGCCGGTTTTAATTTTGTCCATAATTTATATTGTTTTCCTGTGCAACTTACGGTAATAACTTATGGCAAATCTATGTGCCTCGGCATCAACTTGTAAAATTAAATTTCTAACCGATTCCGGCAAATCCTTAAGCGGCATGGCCCTTTTTTTATTACTTAGGTAAACGCGTTCGCCTCGATGTCTTTCGTTCTTGGTAAGAGCGACGACTGAGATTTGGGTCGGCGCGGTTAGTAGTGCCACGTTGAATTGAGCCGTACCGCCATCAATTACAATAACGTCGGGACTAGACCACTCTGGATGTCTGAACCGACGCATCATAATTTCCTTAAGCATGGCGATATCATTCGGTTCATTGTCTAGCCTGATTTTAAATTTTCGGTATTGATTTTTGTCCGGCTGTCCATTGGTAAAAACCACCATTGCTCCGACGGCAAACTTGCCCTGAATGTTAGAGATGTCATAGCCCTCTATACGATTTGGTGTCTTTGGCAACTGAAGTATTTTTTTAAGCTCCTCAAGCGCTTTTGTGCCCGTAATGTCGGTTCGCGATAGTATATTTGAATTTTGAAGAATTTGGGCATTTTCAAAAATTCTCTCAAGCCTCTCAACCTTTTCCCGCAGTTCAATGGCCTTATTGAACTTCTCTTTTTTCGCATAGCCGCTCATCTCTTTTTTTAGATTTTTAATTAGTGTGTTTCGCTTGCCAGACAGTAGTTCTTTTATCGGCCTTATGTTTTTGGAATAAATTCTTTTTTCACTTTGTTTTGATACAGATTTTGCAGCTTCCTGCTTGTTTTTAAGACAGCAGAATCCTGGGCACTTTCCGATATGATAATTGAGGCAGTAATTATTGTGCTTCTGTTTGCAGGTGCAGTAGGGGAATATCCGGCGAAAAAGACGAAGTGTTGTTTTAAGCGCAGCACCATCTGTAAAGGGGCCCAGAAATTTAGTATTTATTTTTTGATATTTGGCGCTTTGTATTTGATGAGTCAGGAAAATTTTAGGAAACTGCTCTTTCGTAAAAGCGACATAAAAATATTGTTTATCGTCGCGCAACTTAATGTTAAAGATCGGCATATGTTTTTTTATAAGCTGCGATTCGAGAATCAGAGCTTCTATTTCTGAGTCGGACCCCTGCCAAGTGACTCGATCGGCAATCTTAACCATATTCCTAACCCTCGTATCTGTTTGGTTATTTTTAAAATATGAGCTGACCCTATTTCTTAGATTGAGCGCCTTGCCGATATACAAAATCCGCCCGCCCTTGTCACGGAAAAAATATACCCCGCACCTTTGCGGGATTGTTTGTTTGAGCGATCGCATATTTGACATTATGTCACTTTTCTTGTTAATTTTCAAGGGTAAATTCTCGCGACAAGGAGAGTCGGGTGGGCTCATTAACAACTCGTGAAATAATAAGAATTATTAATCAGAATGCTGCCGGCAACTACGGAAAACTTCCGCCGGTTGCCATTGAGTATGGTGGGGAGGCTTGGGTTTGGGACAAAGAGCACATAATGTATCTTGACTGTATGTCCTCCTACGCAGTAACAAATTTTGGACATCGGCATCCCAGATTAGTGCGGGCATTAAAGTCGCAGTTAAAACAGCTTTCCGTTTGTTCCAGGGCTCTGGCAAATGAACCTTTTGCAATTTTCTGTCGTGATTTGGCAAAATTTTGTGATATGGGTAAGGTCCTGCCAGCCGTTGACGGCGCAGGTGCAATTGATAAGGCGATCAAAGTCGTGCGCAAATGGGCTAGCAAAAACAATAAAGAAAATCCACGAATTATATCTTTTGACAAGAATTTTCACGGCCGAACCTATGGCGCCCTATCACTGTCGAACAATCCCCACTACAAGGAAGGATTCGGGCCATTCTTGGACGGCTTTATCACTAACCTGCCGTTTGGCGATGCCGCAAACCTAGAAAGAACACTTGGCCGTACGACCACAATAAACATGTGGAACAATCGACATGATGATATCGCGGCAATCTTTATAGAACCAATCCAAGGCGAGGGTGGCGTAATAATTCCACCTGACGGCTATCTAAAACAAGTGCGAGAATTCTGTACCAAATACGGCATATTGATGGTTGCCGATGAGATACAAACTGGATTCGGCAGGACTGGCTACGACTTGGCCTGCCAATACGAGGATGTGAAGCCGGATATTTATCTTATAGGCAAAGCGCTTGGCGGGGGACTACTGCCAATCTCAGCAGTAGTAACAACCGACGAGATCATGAATGTAATAGGCCCGGGCGACGATGGTAGCACATTCGGCGGCTATCCTTTGGGCTGTGCCGTAGCTGTAGAGGCGATCAAGGTTTTAAAAGAAGAGGGTCTTAGCAAGAGCGCCAGGCTGCTTGGAGAATATTTCCTGGAAGAGTTAAAAAAAACAAAAAGCTCGGCCGTAGTGGAGGTAAGGGGCCGCGGACTAATGATCGGTATAGAAGTACAAAATGAATTAATGGCTAAAAAAATACAGTTAGAACTTATAGAAAGGCGGCTTCTCTGTGGCGTAAGCAATAGTGTTTTGCGCTTAAACCCGCCCCTGATTATAACTAAAGATGAGATTGACTGGGCACTGCCAAGAATTGAAAAAGTATTAATGGAGGCTGGATAATGTTTATACGACTTGGCGCTCTTTGTTTTTTGGCATCCTTATTATACGCACAGCCGCTTGACCAGAAAACTTTCACTAAAATCTTCGGCCAAGTAAAAGATTCTGTGGTAACAATTAATTTCAGCTCAACACAAATAGTTAACGGCAGGCCCACCACAGCTGATGGCAGCGGCAGCGGAGTGATCGTTTCGAATGATGGCTTAATCGTTACCAACAAGCATGTCATAAGCGATACCACCCGCTCCTTTAGGGTTACATTGGCCGGAGGACAAGAGCTTGGGGCCAGTTTTATTGGCATGGCACCTGATACGGACATTTCAATTATTAAATTGAGCTCATTGCCGGCGGGTGGCGTAAAACCTGCTATCATGGGCGACTCTGATCAACTTGAAGAAGGGGATTGGGTTCTGGCAATAGGTTCGCCATTCGGCCTTGGCGGAACTCTCACGGCCGGCATCATAAGTAAAAAAGAAAGATCTATTCCAATAACGCAAGAAGGCGGAAGATCTCAGCCGCATTATCTAATACAAACCGACGCCGCGATTAATCCGGGTAATTCTGGCGGGGCCCTGGTTAATATGAAAGGCGAGCTGATCGGCATACCAACCGTAATACTTAGCAGAACGGGCACCAGCAGCGGAATCGGCTTTGCCATTCCCTCTAACGTCATTAAGAAAATTTTGTCAGACGTGGCAATTAAAAGAACCACCCTGGGCTGGCTGGGAATGTCAGTCCAGAGCGTAAGCGAACTTAGCCTCGGCATCAAGAGGCAGCTTGGAATTACTGCTCAGGCGGGAGTCGTGATTACTGACATTGAAAAAGGCGGACCGGCAGAAAAGGCCGGACTAAAACAATATGATGTTTTAGTCAGAATTAATAGTGAGGAGGTTGCTTCTGTCAGCAACTTTGAATGGCTTGAAAGAAATCTTAATCCTGGCGATACGGCCCTGATTAAAATAGAGCGACGAGGATCTTCCCAGTTGCAGGATATAAGTATCGCTGTGGGCGAATCCAATAAAAAAACCCCGTAAAAGGGGTTTTGTTTTTTAGATTTCCAGATGACTTCATCCCAGCTTGATGATTGGAAGAAAGAGCATAAGAACTAAGACCAAACAGATAAACCAGGGTGAAACATCTTTTAGGTTTACATTCTCGTTAGTCCCGAGCACCTTTCTCTCGATGTTTAAAATATTATCCAGGTCTTCATTGAGCTTATCCGAATTTTCAGATGGCCTGAACTCTCCTTTAATGAGACTGGCTATTTCTTCCAGATACGCCGGGTCGGGTCTGGTTGTTATTAATCTGCCCTTTTCTGGCCCGTTGCTTTGAGAATAAAACTCTAACGTGTTGCCATCGGTATTTTTTTCCTTGGGAATCAGAGTGGCCTCGTTGCTGTCGCCGATGCCTATAATAAATATTTTTACCGCTCTAGAGCGAACATCACCGAATCTTTCATCCATGGCCTCTTTTCTGGTCATGTCTATATATTCCGGTTCAGAGACCTGCTCGCCATCGCTTATTATTATAAGTATTTTTTCCTGGCTGTCTTCGTAAGCAAACAGGTTCAGACCCTGTGTTACCGCATCCCAGATATTAGTTCCATGGCTTTCAAAGATTTTTAAATATTCGCTAGTTGTCAGTCTGAGCTCGTACTCAATAAGACGATAGTCTTTTGTGGGAATAACAACGGCTGGTATGGCTATGTCGGTGAATCTTATGAGTCCGACCTTGTCTTTGGAGCCCTCTATTCTCAACCTTTCAAGCAGTCGGTAGATAACCTCCTTGGCCGCCCCGAGGCGAGAGGGCACTACATCCTCAGCCAGCATGCTAATCGTGCTATCCATCGCAATAACTATTTGTGTTGGCTCATATTCTTTTTCATATTTAGGCTCTTTTATCTTGGGACCAAGCAGCGTCAGCCCCAGTAAAAGAGCTATAAGCGTTGTGATAATGGTTTTAGCGGCAAGTCTTATTGGGCCAGCTATGCCGGTTCTTACCTGCCGCGCCAGTAGCCGTGCCCGCCTATATCCGCCGAATTTTTTATGCATAGCGGCAATCCTGAAAGAATAAAAGACATACAGAATTGACACAGTGGCCACGGCGACCCAAACATACTTAAGATACTGGGCGTAAACGAATATCAGATCGGTAAAATCAGGAATGTTGGCCATGCACGATCCTCCGTCATTTTAAGGTTTTACTGATCCGCTTTTTTGGCTCGGAGGACGAAGGAAGAAAGATGGTCCGCTACTACGACGATGATTGAGCATATTAATCACCGCGACAGCATCTGTCTTTTTTTTGTCATTTTTAAGAAGTTCCAAATTAACTTGAGCGTCAAAGTCGTGTCCGCCGATGCTCTTTGCCATAGAATCTTGCCATTTTTTTTCGGCCGTATTTATATTTCCCTGATAGAGCGCGGTATTCCCTTGCTGATACAGACAGTAAGAAGACAGTTCAGCTGATTCAGCAGTGGCGCACTGTTCAAATGCCGCGTAGGCCTCTTTTAATTTTCCTTGTCCTAAAAGTATTCTGCCGAGCTGATAGTCGAGCTTTTTATCAATTTCCAGTATGTCTAAAGACGAGTAGGTTTTCATCGTTCTATACCAACGGTTATCGCGTAATTCCTTTATAGCCGCCAATGCCAAGCTGAACTCTTTTTTATAAAATTGTTGTTCTGTTCTTTTTATACAAGCGTCAAATTCGGAATAAATATAGCCCTGCAGGCCAGACAAAACAGAGACGGCTAAAAGGATAATCACGGCGATAGTTTTCATTTTTTCTCCTTTTTTCTATAAATTAATGAGTACTTCAACAAAGACCAACAACAGGAAGAAGCCGCAAGCCAGCATAACAAAAAATATATAAGATTCACTGACATCATATTTAACCTCAGGTGTCATCAAATCTTTTTCCAGTCTGCTTATTTCTAAGAAGAATTTTCTGACATCATCATAATTGTTACTGCTAAAATATTCTCCGCCAGTTCTTTTTATCGCTGCAACCAGGGGGCGATGAGCCTCCGCTACATTACTATAATCATTTCCGACTCCGGCTTGAGCAATTAGCCGTGCGGCCGGCAATAATTTTACTATTACGCGGGGCGGTCTGACAGGTGAATGATTGACCCAAAGGCCATCTTCGGCTACGACCTCTTCTTCGGCCTCCGGGGGACTGGGGGCCGTAAGAACTTCTATGTAGTAAACCTTTATACCCAACCTCTCGGCCAACCATATTGATTTAATGGGGTCGAGGCCCGTGTTTGAGTCACCGTCCGAGAATAGAATAATAATTCTATTCTTACTTTTAGCTGGCGGCGTTAGCCTGACCGCTTCCGAAATAATGAAGTCATCCTGAGTCTTGGCTGTGGGACTCGGTGATCCAAGCTCCGGAAGATCCAACGAGTTGGCGGCTGCCCAAAGGCGCCGGATATTGAATTCTATTTCTGAGTTGTCGGATTCTTTTTGAAGGCCGGCATGCCAGTCCATTTCATTGACGGCTAGAACAGAAATAAATATGCCCTCGCCTATGGAGGTGTTGCTGCCGAATATTTGGGAGTACACTTTTGTGGCGGCAACGTTAAAAACCTCTTTGGATAGTGTTGGGCGCTGGATAATACCCGCACCCCAGCCCTCGCCTCCACCGGAAAAAGCGGTCAGCCCAAGCGCGTCAGAATCACTCCTCGTTTCCGAGAACTCTTTCAAAATATCTTTAACAACTATGAGTTTTGTGCGGCCGTCGGCAACGAACTCATCCATACTCCCGGAAACATCTATGCAGGGCACTATAATCTTACCCTCTATGACAACTTCGGTCCTAGTTTGTACAGTAAACGGTGCGGCCAAAGCCAGCAGTAAAAGGATAGCGATCAAAAGGTAGGCCAGCATAGGAGTCGCACTGAGCGCTCTTAAGAATATTCCAGCCTTTTTAACGGCCAGACTACCTGAAAAATAATAACCCCTTCTGCTTGATTTGTTTAACAAAAAAAGGAGGAGGGCAAAAGCGAGTATACCGGCAAGATATTCCGGATTTCTTAGCTCCATGTTCCCTCCTCTGGTTTATTTTTAAAGCCTTCGGTTGCTATTAAGTTTTTAAGCGCTAGTTTAAGCGTCGCAGTATCTTCGGGCGTAATTTTTTCGTCTAAAAACGACTCGGCAGCCGCCAGAGTATCTGAACTTATTCCTATTTTGGCGAACTCTTCAATGGTAAATGACAATGCCAGATTTTTGGGTATCTTGGCGCGTGCGCCCATATAAAGTCTCAACTGATTGATAAACAGCTTGAGATTGTACTGGGTTGGTTCGGCCTCAAAACGTTTAAATGCTTTGCCGGCCAGGATACGTGCAACATAAGTTAATCTATAGATTCTCGCTGTAACTGATTTGTTCAGCTGGGCCAACGACTCACGCAAGCCGGCCTTATATATTTTTCCTATATGCCTCACAAAAAACATCAGAAGCACATATAATATTATGAGCCCGGCCAAAGCCAGTGTCGTGTATGCTACGCGAATTGGCCAAACGCCAAATCGCAGGAATGTCTCTATGTCAGATTTAAGAATATTTTTAGGCGGACGGAAGTCGCTGTCTTCGTTTAGAACGCTATTGGTTCTGATCTTTATGGGCGTAGTAATCAGTTTGGCAACTTCGTTTTTACCCTGCTCAATATAGTAAATATTGAGCTGCGGAATTTCAAATAGCATGGTCTGGCTTACATCATATAGGGCAAGTCGGTAATTATATATGAGCTCTTTGTGAAGACCGCGGTCTAATGCAATTTTTTTATTGGCATCATCTTTATTTATAACGACAAACGGTTTTAGGTCCGGATTATCAAGCTTGGTGGCATCAGTAACGCCATATTTTTTATCAAGCTCGGATGACGCCAGGTCGTTTAACAGCGTCACAGCCCCGGTTTCGTAAAATATATGCAGGGCGTAATTAACATGTTCGCCGATGTTTACAACGTCATGAAATCCGTCACCATTGTTAACCATTGCAAAGATTGTCGTCTTCTCCACTTCAATGGGCGCGAACCGCTCTACCTTACTTATAACAGTAGTTACGAGTGCTTTTTTATCGCCTTCTCCCTGCCATGCAACCTCTGGGTATCTGAAATTCAATGACAAGCCGATTCGATATCTGCCGTATTTGAGCTCGGCAGTCGGCCTCAAAACTTGTGTTATCATAACAAAGTTATAGTCTTTGTCGTCAGGCACTGGGGCCGGATCGGTAATAAATAGCTCCGTGACAGTGAAATCCTTGTTTGTGATATTTTTAAGCTCATCCGCATTAAAATTAGTGCCGACCCGGAACATCAGGATACACCCGATTTCTATGTTCTGGCCCTTAACAAAAACGTTAGATACCACCCGGCATTCCGATTTAATGGGTGGTTTTTCCGTCTGAGCTTCAACCTGCTCTTGTTGGCCGTTTAATCCTGGAAAGATCAATGCGGCCAACAAAATTACAGCTAAGGCCGCGTTGATTTTTTTCATGGTTGCTCCTTCCGTTTTTCGAATAATTCTGCCAAATTTTTAAAGGCCTCGCCTATTTCATGGCCGGTATTTAATTCCAGCCAATCTATACCGGATCTTCTCAGAATAGGTGCTAGTCTGTCAATCAGATTAGCGGCCTTGCGGGCTATGAACTTCTTGCCGGTTTCTGGATCAACTAGTCTGACAAATCCGAATTTAGGCCTGGGTAATTCTATTTCCGCCGGATCGCGCACGAACAATGCAATGACATCGACGCGTTCACTAAGCTGATTAAGCTGAAGTCTAAAACTATTCTCAAATAAAAAGTCGGAAATTATAAAAACAATACCGGGGGTATCAAGGCCGGATTGTCCATTACCATGAGAAAGTCCGGTCAGGGCCGCACTCAAATTTGTAGTGCATGCCCTGGCGGGTAGTTTAAGTAATTCCTGAAGCTGATCCTCGGCAATGGCCTGGGACGCGATAAACCCGCTATCATAGCGAATGCCATCATCAAAGGCGACAAACCGGAAACGGTTGCCTTCTCCTGAGCAGGCAGATGTTAATTGCCTAGTAAACTCAATGAGGTAGGCGTACTTCAATAAGACCGTTCCGAACCTTATAGATCGAGAGGCATCTAAAAGAAAAACAATGTTGGCAGCCTTCTCAACTCTGTGAACGGATACTCTCGGATCGCTATCGTCGCGCTTGGCGGTAGCCAAAAGATCTACTGACCTGGGGTCATCGCCCAGGCGAAACTTTCTTTTTTCTTCAAGATCGTGGCCCCTTGGGTTCATCTGCCAGCTTGAATATTCGCCCGAAAGTAAACCGCTTATTCTTTTGGCTATGGCAAGACGTAGTTTTTCTTCAATCATGTTGTGTCACTCTCGAGTTTACAAAAGGAGTATTTTCTACAATATTAGTTATAACTTGGTCTGTTAGGTCATTGATATGGTTTCCGGGATATCCTAGTTCTTGGGCTTCTGTTTTGCTAACGGGATAACGACCTCTCAAAACCGGCAAAACCCAATTTTTAACATCTGCCTGCGCAGCCTTATCTTTGCCATTAAGAAATGCACTGATGCCCGCTACAATCTTAAGATCTTCGCCCGGACGAACTGACGGTGCCTCTCCTTTGATACCGCCAAGTTTGGCTGGGTGATTGTGGGCATTGATAAGTATGCGCGAGATATAGTCAACAATCACCGAATCATGACTCAGCGGTAAAACATAGGCATTGTAAATAAGATTGCTCCAACGGGCCAACTCTTCAAGATCAAGAATTTTTTTCAATTCTTTGGGCCTTTGGTCGCGAGCAATAATCCGACTTAACTCGTTCTTGTTCGGAAAATCAACGAAGATTTTGAACATAAACCGATCCATCAAGGCTTCTGAGACACGATAAGTTCCATCGGTTTCAATAGGATTTTGAGTAGCAAATAAATGAAAGTGGGGAAGCTCGACTCTCTGGTTTTCAAAAGTAACGGCCGCGTCCTCCATGGGCTCCAGAAGGCCAGATTGTGATTTGGGCGGAATACGATTTAGCTCGTCTGCCAAAAGAATATTGGTAAAAATCGGACCGCGAGCAAACAGTATCTCCTTGATGCTTTTGCCGGTTACTTCATGACTATATAAGAAATCCATCGGCTCGTGATCTGGAGTGCCCTGAACTCTTGAATATGCCAAATCCAATACTTCTGAGAGTTTTTTAACTAGTAGTGTCTTGCCTCTGCCGGGAGCAGCCTCAAATAAGACATGCCCGCGACGGCTGACACCGGCAAGCAAGGCTATTATCAATGCCAAGATCGCATGATCAAGGCCCACCACTTCTTTGTGTACCTCTTCTCCTGCTTTTGTAATTTTTAATCTAAAGTCCTCTGCTTGCTCGTCGGTAAAACCTAGACCTCTTTTTTTTACGATCTGCAGACTCATAAACTCTCCCTTATAGATTTTTAAGGATCATTTTAACTTGACTAACTATAGACCTCAGCTAATTACAATGTCAATTAAGCACGATCTCCGAGACGTGTGGCCGCTTTGACATATATTTGCTGACCGCTTAGTATGGCAGAGGAACATTTACATTTTATGCGAGGAGAAGAGAGATGTTTAAAAATGGGTCTAAACCAGTAATTTTTTTGGGTATCTTCCTAATGAGTGCCGGGGTAGTCTTAGGCCAGCAGAGTTTTGATATTAATCTCGTAAACAGCAACTTTAAAAACATGCTCGGCTTGCGTTTGAATAATTTCCCAAGACCGCAATTTGTTAAACAAACTGCCGCCGCCTTTAATGGCAACCGGCTGGGATTTGAAGTCAAATTCATAACCGCAGAAGACTTTAATGCTAAGTTTGAGGGCAAAGGTGTTGTCGCCAACCCATTTGTAGATAATAAGATTATCTACGTGGTCATGACGGGCGAGGCCCAGAGAAAGGCCTTTGCTTCAATAGACCGCAGCCACGCTGACTATGAAAAAATGCGGAGCGCCATAGATCTAGTACTCATTTTAAACGAATTGATTTTTGAGATGACATCTCCGGCGCAGAGAACGGACATTCTTATGCAGTTGACCCGGATATCAAAATCTACCGAAGACGGCACGGAAAAAACTCCAGCCATACTGGCGACGATTAGGAAACACCTGTCGTCCTATCAGGTGGTAAAATTTTTTCTTGAGGCGAAATCTAGGTACGGCCAAGTTCGCCCGGACGGCTCTATCTTGGACACGCTGCTATTTATATCTGGACACAACGTAAATGAGGCCATTACAGTATTCTTAGAGGAAAGTCTTTTTGGAAAATGAATTATTTTTAAAAGCGGCAGCAGCCGCTTTTTTTTGAATACTTATCATGCTATTCTTGCAGCTTCTATGGGAGAGCTAAAACAAAATATTTTGGCGACCCTGGCCTATTATGACGTTATGGATATGCCGCTAACGGCAGGGGAGGTTTCGTCGTGGCTAATTAATTTTGAGCATTTGGCAGACAACTGTTATAGCGCCGACAACCTGCAGCCGGAGAATCGTCGTGACGATATTAAAAAAGAGCTTGGCCAATTATTTTTAGATGGTTCGATTAATCAAGTAGGGGGGTACTATTTTTTATTTGGCAGAGAGCATCTGGTACCGCTTCGACTTAAGCGTCAGAAAATAGCCAGGCTAAAGTGGCAAAAGGCCAAGCGCGCCATTCGGCATCTTCGCTTCATACCATACGTTTTTGGCGTATTCGCCTCGGGTTCTTTGGCAATAAGCAATACCGACGAATTAAGCGATCTGGACGTACTAATAATAGTCAGACCCAGCCGCATCTGGTTGGCCAGAATTTTTATACTAACCGCGCTGTCATTATTTGGCGTACGTCGCAAAGGTACCGATAAGATCGCGCCGGACAAAATTTGTCCTAACCATTTTATTACAAGAACATCCTTGAATATACCGTTTAAGAGTATCTATACTGCTCAAACTTACTGTAACTTGGTACCAATATATTTAAGAAGTAGTGAAATCATAGAAGAGTTTAAAAGGGCGAATGACTGGGTCATTAAATTTATTTTCAAATGGAATATTCCGGCTGAGCCTATGGTTAAGAGAGGATGGCCGGAAATGCTAGCGGCCGCAGCTGAAACGATATTTAATTCTCGTCTCGGCAATTTTTTTGAGGGTCTGGCGCGTAGAAAGCAGTCTCTCAGAATAAGTCAAAACCCAGTAACCAAGGAGTCTGGGGGTAGGGTGGTTTTTAGTGATGAACAGCTAGAGTTTCATCCACATTCAATCGAAGCGGCCGTTATTAAAAGCTATAACCAGAATTTAAAAAAGTTGGGCATGCCCGAATTTTACGTTGAGCAAGACTCGGGACTTACAAGGTAGCCCTCATTTGAGGATGGTCGAGTTTCATTTTGAATTAAAAAACCGAGTGCCCTCGGTTGCTTAATCTTTTATATCCCAATGCGGTTCTATCGGAGGTCTGGTGCCAAGAGTCAGGCAAACTCCTGAGCAGATCCACCTTCCGTCCTTAAGTTGTCTGCCGGCAGGATGTTCAGGACACTTTGGTCCGAGATCGCTGTGATTTTTACCGCAGGTTTTTATTTTTTTGGAACAAACGTGGCACCTAGCCCACCTTGCATTTGGCTCTACGCATTCTGGCATACCGCCTCCTGTTTTCAAGTAATCAGGGTCGTTGGCAATACTTGGGTTATAAGTTATGACAGGCAGCAAGTCAAGCAGATTTATTATGTTATTATTTTTATTTTGTGTTATTAAGGGAGGGTGTCGCCAAGATTACCTAAAAAAAACATTTCCAAAACCGAGTGGCTTGTCTTTTTAATTATCGCCAGTGCGACCATTTTGAGTTTTACCGCCATCGAAACCGGAGCCCGGACAGACGGCTTGCTACATGTTTATTTTCTCGATGTCGGCCAAGGCGATGCACAATTGATAGAATTCGAGGGTAAGCAGGTGCTAATCGACGGAGGGCCGGATGGCAAGGTCTTGAGCGAGCTCGGCCAAGTAATGCCATTCAACGATCGCTCAATTGACTTGGTAATATTGACTCACCCGGACGCTGATCACATAAATGGACTTATCAAAGTATTGGGCCGCTACGAAGTAGCAAATATTCTTGAGAATTTTTTGGAAAATCACAAGTCGCCGGCCTATCGAGAGTGGAATAAACTTAAAATTGATTCTACCGTGATGCAGGCGGTTAGCGGACAAATTATTGATTTGGGCGGAGGAGCCTATATTAAAGTACTTTATCCAATTGCTGGCTCGTCTCAACAAGCTAAAACTAATAACAATTCTATAATTACCATGCTTGTTTACGGAGATAATGAACTTCTTTTAACTGGAGATACTGAGGCCAGGGTTGAGCGAGAGCTGATCGGCCGTGAGATTAATATCGATGCCGATCTCTTAAAAGTTGCGCATCATGGCTCTAAAACATCAACTACAGATGAATTTCTTGATTCAGTTACGCCGGAGATTGCTTTTATTCAGCTCGGCGAAGACAATAATTACGGCCATCCACACCCAACGATCTTGGAACGGCTTCAAAGTCGTGCTATAAAGTATTATCGAACAGATACTGACGGCATGGTTGAACTGATTCTCGACGGCCAGAATTATAAAATTGTGTCTGACAAATAACACTTTTCAACAGGATGAAAAATTTTGAATTTCCAATTTTTAAGACTCGGACCGGCCAGGGCCGGTTTGCCTTAGAAGACCCGATTGAGAGACATAAATATTTTGAACACAAGGCTGGCCCGGAAATAGAGAAGCTCAAAGATTATTTGCGCACCGGTACATTTGTCGCGATTTTGCTTGGTAAAAAAAACTCCGGCAAAGGAACCTACACTAAGCTTTTTATGGAAGCTGTCGGTGGCGATAGAGTTGCTCATATTTCGATAGGTGACGTAGTCAGGAGCGCCCACAAAGATTTAGAGGATAATGCTAAAAAGGCAGAACTAATAGATTTTTTAAACAAAAAATACAGGGGATTTTTAACGGTTGAAGAGGTGGTCAACGTGATTCTTGGCAGAGACACCAAAACCCTCCTTCCAACAGAAGCGATACTGGCACTTGTTGAGCGGGAGATAGAACGTGTGGGTCGTAAGGCAGTTTTTGTTGATGGTTTTCCGCGTAGCATTGATCAGGTTTCCTATTCATTATATTTGCGTTCAATTATGGGATATCGCGACGATCCTGATTTTTTGGTTTTCATTGACGTGCCTGAGGCCGTTATAGATGAGCGTATAAAGTATCGAGTCATTTGTCCCAAGTGCCAAACCCCCCGTAGCCTTAAATTACTGCGTACTAAAGAAGTCGGATATAACAAAGACACCGGTAAATTTTATTTAATGTGCGACAATGCGGCGTGTGCTAAGGCGATTATGGTGCCAAAAGAAGGGGATGAGTTGGGCATAGAGGCGGTTCGCGACAGGATAGAGGTAGATGATAAGGTAATGAGGACGTTGCTCGATCTTAAGGGAGTGCCTAAAATTCTTTTACGCAATTCCGTTCCTGCAACTTCTGCCAATGAGACAGTAGATGATTATGAGATTACGCCGGCATACAAATACGAGCAGGATTCCGGCGTTGTAAAAATTACAGAAGAGCCCTGGACGGTTAAGGATGAAAATGGAGCCGAGGTTTATAGTCTTTTGCCTGCGGCAGTGGCCGTGTCATTAATAAAACAAATAGCCAAAGTTTTGAACCTGTGATAAGTTAACGACAGAATTTTGATAATTTTGTCAGGGACACGATGACTAATAATAACAATACGCCAGATCCTCGATTACACTTCGTTGTTGCCACTGCGATTATCGTCAAGGACGGGAAGTTTTTGATTGCCAAGAGGGCCGCTCACGAAAAGGCATTCCCGAATAAATGGACCGTGCCCGGCGGCAAATTAGTTCTGCACGAATATAGCAAGCTTCCACACAAGACCGAGTATCCGCAATGGTATAACGTTGTGGATCGGGTTTTAAAAAAAGAGGTGCGCGAGGAGGTTGGGCTTGAGATTGATAAGCCGCAATATCTATGCGATCTGGTTTTTGTAAGACCCGACGGTTATCCGGTGGTTACCCTGTCTTATTGGGCGAACTACAAGTCAGGAGAGGTGAGTCTTTGCAAGGATTTAACCGACCACGCCTGGGTTACGCTTGAAGAGGCCAAAAATTACGATCTAATTGAAGGCGTTTGGGACGAATTTAAAGAAGTAAGCGAGCTATTATGGCCCATTGCTCTTGGAAACTGATAAACCCAAAAAAGCGGCTCTAGCCGTTTTTAGTTTATCAGAACAAATATTGCCAGGGCCATTATAAAAATTTGAGACAGCATGCCAGGCAAAAAGCTGGTATGTTGATGAAAGTGCTTTTCAACTCTGGTAAAAAATCTGGCGAACCTTTTTTTAAATTTCCATTCTAAAAAAACAAATAGATCGGGTAGCCAGCCAAAAACAGCTCCGAGTACCATCGATGATCTTAAATCGAGCGGGTTCGAAAAAATTAAATAAAGAGTAGCCGCTATGCCAAGGGCAGGCTCTAGCGACTTTAAGATAAGATCGCGCTTGTCGGCTCCGCCTAGATGACCTTCAAGATAACCCTTAACCGGCTGAGGGTTGTAGTGGGGGATAGAATCAAAGATATGGTGGAAGGCGTAGCTTAAAAGTATGGCACTCCACCAATTGCCGGTCAGTTTTCCTATTGCCGCTCCGGTTAATAGATGAACGCTTGTAAGCATTGATTACCTTTTTGAGTGCTCACCGCCAGCCAATTCTTCGTAGGTCCTCAGGCTTGAGGCATCCAGTTCGCCAAGAAGATACAGTTTTAACTGCCCGACGCTTATCTGTGCACTGGCCCATAAAGTGATGTTGGCGGGCGCTTCTTTTTTATTCAAAAATTCCCGTAACTCCTCGACCAGTAATCCGCGGGCCTCATCTTCGCGCATGTCGTGGCCCAGCCTTTTTAAAAAATTTTCCCATGCCAAAGCGGTATGCTCAGGATTTATGGCATCAACCTCCTCCACCGTTATTGATTTTTTCTCCGGTTGTTCCTGCATTTTTATTCAACCTTATATACCTCCGTTGTCGGGCCGTGGGGAATCGGCTTCGCCTCTCGCCGTCTTCCGACGGCTCGGGCTAGCCACCTGCTCGCGGTTCGGCTCGTCGAATACTCGCCGAACATCGCTCCGCCGTTCTCATCCCCACGCGAACAAAACAATTTGTTTGCTACGCCCCTCCTTATCAGTCGGGCCGTGGGGAATCGAACCCCAGCTGCAAGACCCCCAGCCTCGCGTACTACCATTATACGACGGCCCGAGAGGTGCGCTCATGGTTATTTGTCGTCACCACTTTCTTTAGTTATCCAATCGCTTTCCTTGAAAAGTTTAAACATCCAAAACTTTGGTTTATTACGTTTGCCATC
>MGJI01000010.1 GCA_001794195.1 Candidatus Yanofskybacteria bacterium RIFCSPHIGHO2_01_FULL_44_17
CAGGGACAAGTCTTGGCCGTGTTAAATGTAAACGAATAGCTGTCACCGTTATTAAGACCGTGCAAAGCATCAAAACCGGGACATATCTGATGCGTCGGATGGCTGCCTGAGGCCGGCCAACGAGGAGAGCTGTCGTTGTTTATAAATTTAACCGTATCGCCTGCTTTAATTGTAATTATGTTGGGAGTGGCAGTGCCATTAGCAAAAGTAATAGTCATAATCTGCGCCTTAACCGTTGTCATAGGACTGGCAGACTTGCTGACTGATGGGTTGCTAACGCTAGGGGGGCAAGCCGCAAATTCACATTTTGGGCTCTGCCTGCTTACGTAGCTACCATCCGGGCACTGTTTGGCATCCTGGGTACAAAACACTGGTGTTTCGGTTGTCGAACCATTTTCCGGCGCAACTGCCTCTTTATTTTTGAAAAACAAAACTGCCACAACCACCCCGATCGCAACCACAACTATTAAAAATATCTTCATTGAAATACAAACAAAAATGAAAGTTTATTCTAACCTCATGTGTTGTTAGAATAAAGTTTTGATTTTGTGTTTAATTTTTATTACGGCTGTAAAACAGGCTCCGTCCTACCATTGATTGAAATTATTACTTCTTTAACCGTTGAAAATTGTTTAGCCGTCGCTTCAATCTGCCGTCTTATAAATTGTACTCTACACGAACCAGCGACTAATTCCTCCAGCCTGTTATCAAAATCTAAATACGCAATGCCATCTTCTATCCGTGTGCTATTTAATTTAACCCCGGAATTAATGGCGGAATGAAAATCAGCGCCCTCGTCTATATTGCTCGCGCCCCTCAACAGTTCTTCAATGGCCACCTTAAGAACGGCGGTGGTCTTAGAAACAATTCTTGCTACGGAATATGTTTTTTCACAAGTTACCTCGGGATCAAGCTTGTCATTAATGAGATATACAAAAACCGTTGTCGAATTTTGATCAACAACTAATTCAAAACTTGTTTTGTTTGTGTCAGACCCGTCCTTGGCTGATAATTCTAGAACATCGAGCCCGATCTTTTGCGGAATAGTTTTTAGAATTTTAGCCAGATCAACTTCTTGATGAAAATAGCCAAAAACTCCTGCCTCAGCATTTGTCATAAATGAACCGACATACAACTGCTTCCCGCCGTCATCACTAATGCGATAGTTAATTGTATTCTCAAAGGCTCTGCCCTTGCCGTAGATGACAAACCTAGTCCCCACAGTCGTTGTGCCTTGCGCCGGTAAAAATACTTCAATTTCTTTAGACGGGTCTGGTGTTTCAAGTTTAGAGTCGGACTGGCTATTGAATTTTTGATATAAAAACCAGGCCGCGGCAGCGGCGACTATCAAAATAATCAACAAAATGATGGTCTTTTTCACGATTCTATAAGCTTAACATCCTAGCTGCCACTTACTAACTTGACATTATACTCCAGCTATGGTTAAGTGGGTTATCTTTAACAATTAGCTAGGGACGAGAAGTGAATGAAGATTCTAGAAAATAAAGGCGTACATCTAATGCTTGAGAGGCTGGCTGAAGAGAAAAAAGGTCTTCAAACTGGTTTTTTAATAACCTGCGTTGGTGCAGTTCTTGGAGCTTTCGTTCCGTTAATATATGGCCAGGTTACCAGGGTGGCTGGCGATAAAAATTCGTTCATTTGGTATATGTGGATTTATGTTTTTATGTGGGCAACAATAGACCAACTGCACAACTTAACAACCAGGTATGCAGATAGAAAGGGCGCCGATGTTGGTTGGACTATAGGCTATAAATTATTTATGGATGGCCTGGAACACCTAATCCATCTGCCGATGACATTCTTGGGCGAACAAAGACTAGGCAAAATCGTACAAAGGATTGAGCGTGGCGCCGATAGGCTTGAACAAACGATTCGAGAGGGGCTATTTTCCTTGGCTCCACACTTTCTTAGTTTTACTTTCGCAGTCGGTATTATGTTTTGGATTAAATGGCAATTAGCCCTTGCGGTTGTAACGATAGTCACCCTATATACCACGGCCATGATTTCCAGCAATAAAAAGATATTAGAACTAAATCGTGAAATCAGAAAAATGTGGGAAGAAGCCTGGGGTCATTTGTGGGACGTAATTACTAACATCAAAGCAGTTAAGGCAAATACCAACGAAGGGTTTGAGGCAAAAAGACTTAGGAATAATTTTGGTACTTGTTATGATAAAGAAAGGGCCGCCGAAGATTTACGAATGAAAATTAAAGCTCGCGAACATTTGATTTTCGGGCTAGGTGCCGTAATGGTAATTTCTTACGGAGCCCTAATGCTCCGCTGGGGAATATTTGATGCCGGCAATCTTATTTCTTTTCTGGGCTATGTCACCATGGCGTATACGCCATTCAGCCGCTTGGCTCATAATTGGCGACTGGTTCAGGAAACTATTATAAATGAAGAGCGCGTGGCCAATTTCTTGAGTGAGGAGCGCGAGAATTACGATTCCGGCAGACACTTCCCAATAGTAGGCAGCATTGAATTTAGAAATGTATCATTCCGTTACGATGGTCAAAGCAACATTCTTGAGGGCATCAACCTACAAATAAAAGCCGGGGAAACGGTAGCAATTGTCGGGGAAAGCGGAGTTGGCAAAACCACGCTTACTGATCTAATTTGCCAGTTCTATAAAGCTACTGGCGGACAAATACTAATTGACGGTAAAGATATTGGCTACTGGAGTCTTAACTCGTTGCGTTCTCAAATTGCAATCGTGCCGCAAGACATATCTCTGTTTAATGATAAGATCAGACTAAACATCGCTTATGGTAAAATTGAGCATGTGGGTAATAATGAAATGCTGGAAGAGGTCGCTCGAGCGGCATATGCCGATGAATTTATAGAAAGCGAACGATTCACAAACGGTTATGATCAGGTGGTCGGCGAACGCGGCATAAAATTATCCGCTGGCCAACGCCAAAGAATCGCTATAGCGCGCGCCCTGATGCGTGACCCCAAGATACTTATACTGGACGAAGCCACCTCGGCGCTAGATTCAAAATCAGAAAAATATGTCCAAGAAGCACTGCAAGCGCTGATTAAAAGCCGCACAACACTAATAATCGCCCATCGGCTTAGCACAATTAAAAAAGCAGATAAAATAGTTGTAATTCACGAAGGCCGAATCGCAGAAACCGGAAAGCACGATGAACTTCTGATGCTCAATGGCGCATATCGTAAGCTTGTAGAACTTCAAAATTTTGGAATTCTAAACTAACCCCTCACCGGGGTTTTTGTTTTGGTTTTATAGGGCAAGATGATATTCTTAAACTATGTTTAGTAAGCTCAAAACCTACCTTTTTGGGTCAATCTTTCGGAAAGGAGCAACGCTGCTGACGGTTTTAACGCTAGGCAGCTACGCGCTTGGCTTGGTGCGGGATATCTTATTTGCGAGAGTTTTCGGGGCATCGCGTATGCTCGATGTTTATAATGCTGCCTTTATAATACCCGACCTTCTTTTAAATATTTTTGTTGCCGGCGCGTTAACGGCGGCATTCGTTCCGGTGTTCACCCACCTCTACGCTCGTAATGAAGATGCCGAAGCAGAAAAAGTCGCAAGCACCATGCTTGTGGCTGCACCTGTCATTCTGGCAATACTAGCTATTCCGGTTTTTATTTTTATGCCACGCCTTGCTGATATCGTAGCTCCTGGTTTTGCTTTTGAAGACAAAGAACTATTAGTTTTGATGGCACGCCTACTTCTTCTGTCCCCTATTATTTTTGCTATTTCAAATACGCTGGGTAATATCCTGATCTCTTATGAACGTTTTTGGGGCTATGGTCTGGCGCCTATTTTTTATAATCTCGGCATCATAATAGGTATTCCCTTGGCCAAAGTATTTGGGCCGCTTGGTCTAGTCGAAGGTGTTGTTATCGGCGCGTTGATGCACCTTGCCATTCGTTGGGCGGACATAGCAAAGAGTAAAATACAATGGAGGTTCCCGGCCCAATGGCGCCATCCTGAATTCCGCAAAATTCTTAAGCTGATGATCCCGCGCATGGCCGGCCAACCGATTGAGCAAATCACCTTTTTTATTTTTACCAGCCTAGCCTCAACGCTCACCGTTGGTTCAATTGTTGTTTTAAGTTTTGCGCGTAATTTTCAAAGTGTGCCCGTTAGCCTCTTCGGTATCGCCTTCTCAACGGCAGTATTTGCCTCATTATCCAAAAAAGCCGCCCTAGGCGACCGGGTTGGTTTCTTATACCAATTACGCGAGACTGCCAAAGCGCTGGGTATTATGACCGGCTTGTCGGCAATATTTTTCTTTTTCTTTGGAGAATGGGTCGTGAGATTATTTTTGGGTGGCGGAAGGTTCGTAGAGGCAGACGTTGTTAGAACTGGCAAGCTGCTCGCAATATTTGCCTTTGCTATACCCGCCGAAAGCTTCATGCATCTTATCGCCCGATCATTTTATGCTCTCAAAGACACCTGGACTCCTCTTTTTGTCACCTTACCGGGGTTGGTACTGATTGCAATTTTGGCTAAGTTTTTGATTCCGGTTATGTCGTTAAGTGCTCTGCCATTTAGTTACTCCGTCATCCTAACATCAGAGGTTATTTTATTAACACTCATCCTTCTTAAAAAACTCCGCAGAATTTAGTTAGGGTAAACGACTATGATAGTTTTCTTACCAGTTAAAACGTATTCCTCAATGCTGGTAACCGTCCAGCCATCACCGCCGGTAGGAGCGTCGTGAATGGCATCGAAGAGAACCTCGTCGTCGTAAACATAGTTTTGTCCACGCCTAGTGCCGACATCATTAGTAATGAAATCTCCGTCTTTGGTCACACCTTTAATAACAAAAACGTGATAAATCGGACCGGGCTGTGTGTAATAAGGGTTACCAAGGAGACGACCAGCTACCGGAACAATGACCGGCCGTCCGGCAAAAAGATGTGACTTAATATCTTCAACAGTAACATCTTCCAGAACGTCGACGCGTTTATAACCAAAGTACTCTCGCATAATCTTGGCAGTCTCAGCGGTGGTGGTGTGCATGTAGTAACCAAACTTGCCCTTCTCCCAGTCCACAAGACTAAGGATTTCTTGTTTGGCCTCTTCTGGGGTGATTGATTCATTTTTATAAAATCTATCAACCAGAATTGCTGAAGTTTCTTCGCAGGCTTCTTGATATGGAAGTGACCAATCGCCAAGTGGAGCTTGCGGCGAGAATGGTACGGCTAGGTTTATAGAATCTGGCTTGACCGTAGGTATGGGCGACGACGTTGGAGTCATGGCGGTTGACTTCAAAGGAGCGACAGACTGCAATGGGATTCTTGTCTCTTGGGGTAAGCCTATTTTATCAAGTTCCAATGCTAAGTCACGTATATCGCCACGAAAAAACACAGTCGCTCCAAAAATTATAATAAAAAATATGCTAAAAAAAATAAATTTATTCATAACGCAAAGATTCCATAGGACTTTTCTTTGAGGCTTGGTGAGCAGGGTAAATGCCGAACACAAAACCGATTGCCGTTGAAACTCCTATGCCAAGCAAAGCACCCGACAAGGGTGACGAAAATGGAAAATCAATCCCTCCGAATTGGTAAATAATTATTGTGCCGATATAGCTCAATAGAGAGCCGCTGATTATGCCCATAATACCGCCCGCGCCGGTTAAAATTATGGCTTCAATTAAAAATTGCGCCAGTATGTCGCCATTCTTGGCGCCTAAGGCCTTGCGAAGACCAATCTCTCGAGTTCTCTCAGTAACGGATACCAGCATTATATTCATAATACCAACACCTCCGACAACCAAAGAAATTGCGGCGATAGATCCAAGCAAAATCGTCAAAACATCAGTTATGGTGCTGAATGTTTTGGCGGCGTCTTCAGGCGTTTGGACATGAAAGTCATCGTCATCCGGGTTCTCAATATTATGACTATCGCGAATCGTTTTCTCAATGTCCTTGACCATTCCCGGCACCGCCTCAGTGCTTATCGCCATAACTACTATGCGCTGTATATAATCATACCCTAAAATGTACTGCTGCGCAGTAGTATAGGGTACTATCGCCACCTTGTCATAGTCCACAAACAGAGATTGCCCTTTCGGCTCTAAGATTCCTATTACGCGGTACAACCTCTCTTTTATTTTGACTTTCTCCCCTATCGCATCAGAGGCGCCAAATAGATCTTCTTTTACCCCGGACCCTAAAATTATAACAGATGCCTTTTGATCTACATCTTCATCATTAATAAATTCTCCATCGGCCAACTCCAACTTATCTACTTCTTTATTGCCCGGAGATGCTCCCAAAAGAGATGTATGATACTTTTCTGATTCATAAGCCACGACGGTCGGACCAAAAACAAACGGGACAATCATCTCAGCATCCGGTACGTTGTTTTTATTGTTTAGCGCTTCGACATCCTTTTCTCGCAAAGAATCTGTCAAAATACTCTCCTCGCCAAAATTACCTTCCCGTCCTGGAATAACAAAGGCAACATTAGAACCAAAGTTTTCCAATTCGCCCAGGATAAAACCTTCGGCACTGCTGCCAAGCGAGGTAACAATCGTAATAGCTGTAATGCCAATTACAATACCCAAAATTGTCAGGAACGTCCTTATTTTATGAGTTGTGAGGCCAATGATGGCCATTTTGATTATATCCCTAATTTCCATATTTTTATTTGATTTATTTAACCAGTCCGTCTCGCCTTATAATACGCTGACCCTTGACCGCCTCGTCTGATTCTATGCGGCCGTCACTAACCTTTATTATTCTTTTAGCCGATTGGGCGACATACGATTCGTGGGTAACGATTATGACAGTGCGTCCTTCGTCGTTCAGTTTCTGCAAAAAATCAAGAATAACTTCTCCAGATTTTGAATCCAAATTGCCCGTCGGTTCATCGGCAAATATAACCTTCGGATCGTTTACTAAGGCTCTGGCAATCGCGACTCTTTGTTTTTGCCCGCCAGAGAGTTTGGCGGTTTTATAGTCAGACCTTTCATTCAGGCCGACCAGATCAACCATTTTCTTAGCGATTTCGGTTCGCCTTGGTTCGCCTATGCCGCCATAAATCAATGGCAACTTAACATTTTCCAAAACCGAAAGACGCGGAAGTAAATTAAATGCTTGGAACACAAAGCCCATTTTCTTGTTTCTAATAAGCGCCAGTTCATCGTCGCTGTAGCTATTGAGGGCCTTGCCGTCAATGAGATATTCACCAGACGTTGGACGATCTAAACAGCCAAGCACTTGAAGCAGTGTCGACTTACCAGAACCAGAAGGACCGACAATTGCAACAAACTCGCCTTCATGAACAGTAAGGTTGATATTACCGAGAGCGATTGTTTCTATCTCATTATCACGGTAAATCTTACTGAGATTTTTGACTTCTATAAGGGCCATGTTAGTCGTTACTTATCTGATCGCCTTCTTTTAAGCCAGATATAACCTCTATTCTTCCGTCTGAACCCTTGAGCCCCGTTTGAATTTCAACTTCGTAGATTCTACCGGTTTTTGAATTCGAAATCACGCTTAAATTGGCAAATCTGTTATCGGTGGCCTTGTCATCGACGAGAAGATTAACGTATTTTTTGCCGTCTCTATTCATAATGTTGCGGCTGGGAATATACAGGACATTCTCTTTTTTGTTGGTCTGGATATCTATATCGGCAGTTAGGCCGGGCAATATTCTTGAGTCTTGATTGGCAAATTCTAGGGTTACACCGTAAACGGCTATGCCGTTGGTAACGGACGCAGCAGGATTTATGTGTACAACTTCTGCATCAAAGTTAGCATCCGAGCCGTATGCATCAAACCTAATCATTGCCGAATTGCCGACATTTATTTTTGTTATATCTGCCTCAGAAATGTTTACTTCTATCTGATACTTGCCATTACTTATCATTGATACTGCCGCTGCCCCGCTTACAACCTCACCGAGCTCAACACGAACGTCAGTTATTACCCCGGCAAATGGCGCGCGGAGAGAGTTCTTGGCAATTTGAGCGTCAACAAAAGCAAGGCTGGCCCTAGCTTGCTCAAGTTGAGCCTGGGCAAGCCGAATATCAAAAGTTTGCGATAGTAACGATTTGTTTTTAGTTGTGAGGCTTGCGAGTTGTGCTATAACCAGGTCGACGGCTGTCTTAATTATGGCCTTGTCTGTCGCGCTTGCTTCGCTAGTGTTGCTAAGGGCGGAATTAAGTAACTCCAAAGCAAATTTAGTTTTAAGTAATGCTTCCCTGGTTCGCTCAACAAGGGTATCTACGTCTCCGGCAAAGACACCATTCTCCACATCTGAAATATCTCTTTTAAGACCTGAGTTTAACGATAGGAAATACCAAGTAAGAACCCGGCCCAAATTGGGCTGACTATACAACGAGTAGAGTACTGATTCTTTGGCGTCAGCTATTGAATTAGCTTCACCGGTAAAACCGCTAAAATATGCGTATTGGTTTTTTGTAAAATCAGCCATCATATCAGTAATTGTTTTTACCGCTCCTGAGAGAGTGCTGACAATCAAACTGTTATCAAGATCGGTAGTGTCCGCTGAAGCGCGAATTTGATCAAGCCTTACTTGAGCGGCACTAAGATTTGCCAACTCTCTCTGCTTTTGCGCAAAAAGCTCTGAAGATTCTAATTGAATTAAAAGTTGTCCAGGACGTACCTTGTCGCCGGTCTTAGCCGCGACAAAGATAATGCGGCCCGGCCTATCAAAAGAAAGATCAACCGCCTGGCTTGGCTCAACACGGCCGGTTGCACTAACCCCCTGGCTTATGGTTCCAAGTTGAACCTTTACGATTTTTCCAGCAGTTTTTTCTTCTCTGCCAGCTATAAAAAAAATGGCACCGCCCAAGATTATAAGGGCGATTAAGATTGAGGTTTTTTTGTATTGTTTGATTAGGCTCTTGAGTTTATTTAACATTATATAATTATATATTAAAATCGGTAAAAAGTCAAGGAAAAACAGCCCCTCCACGGTTCTGTGCATAAAAGTGGGGCTGGGCTGTTTTTGATTTATTAGTACTTCAGGGGAACCGGCTCGATGCCACTTCGCTTATAGAGTTCCGGATCAATCGTCCGGTCAAAACAGGTGCGGCCCGCGTCGTGATCCCAATTTTGATTGTAGGGGTAAAACGCTGGCGTCCTAATCAATGTATCAGACGTCTTAGAGGGAGTTTTGAAGTCGGCGCAAAGCCTGAAAGATAGCACTCCGGTTACTGTGTAGTCTAATTGCACGCCAGTCTCTGGATCAGTTGGCGAGACGAAGCCTGATATGTCGTTCTTCAAATCACTAAGATCTGCGGGTAATTTATTTTTATTTATCCAATAATTTATAACTTCGCTTTGTATAATTGATAGATTGTTCACTCTCTGCTCATCGAACCTACGATCGCGCTGAGTCGCGGGTGTCCCAATTAAGAAGAAGCCATAAGCGATGCTGGCCAATATAACCGCCGTTGCAAGCCAGGCTACTAACTTAGGTTTACCTGATTGCCTTTCTCGCTTTTTCAGATCCCAGAGATAATAAACAAACACCGCTCCTGCAACAATTAGCACAACTAAAACTTTAAGGAAAAACTGAGTTGTTAATTCACCCCTAAGAAAATTATTTATCAGGGTTATGAGGTCAACTATTATTGTTACGGCTGATATAAATAGGGTGATATACCACAACCACTTACGCACGCGTATTTCGCGCTTTTCCGGGTCTGCCTTAAACTCTTTGCCAATAAGCCATGAAATAATAATGTGGATTGGAAATACAACGATCAGGGCGGCCATGGCTAGCCGGATAGGATCATAATAGTTAGCGTAGTTATAATAGCCCTGATTTTGCAGGATGTCTGGGAATAGCACGTTGATATATTGCCACCACAGAGTAATAAAAGCGACCACGCTGACATACAGCGTTACCACAGCCAAAAGATGCAAAAAGACATCCTTCGGTGTACC
>MGJI01000011.1 GCA_001794195.1 Candidatus Yanofskybacteria bacterium RIFCSPHIGHO2_01_FULL_44_17
ATGGCATAACTCCCAGTTTATACATTTTAAACCGGGGGTGTTGCCAAGGTATTGAGCCATTACGCGGTCGTTGACAAAACCATGCTGGCGGTTACTTCAGAAGTCTCAAAAGGTAATATGGCCTCGCTCAACCGTTTGTGCAATGAAGCCGTCGTCGTTTGGTTGCCTAATTTTTCGTCATTCATCTGCTGACTAACAAATTAGCAGAATGAGCGTTAAAAATTGTTGGGTAATATTAAGACTAGTCGGAAAACGCGCAGCCCAGCACCACTTTTAGTTATAAAAGTGGTGCTGGGCAAGCGGCAAACGGAGAACCGGTCTGTGTCCAACAATTTAGTGAATTCTGCGTAATTTGTAGGAAGGCATGATGTTGTAAGAAAAATTAGACAACCAAACGATCATATCTGGCTCTCGCGTACTTCAACCAACGGCCACGGCCCCCAATCTCCTTTTTTTAAAATACCGGCCTTGCCTCCAAATTTTGTAACCACCGATGACGCATTCGCCGTAGCAAACTGAATTGCCTTCATAATATCATCGCTCCGCATATATTCTGACACAAGCCCAGATCCAAACGCATCCCCAGCTCCCGTTCGCTCTACAACCGGTGAATCCGGAATACCAGCTCTAAACTCTCTATCGCCCATCCTGACCCTTACCCCATTGTGTCCGTCGGTTAATACAACGATTCCTTTTACGGCTTTTTGTAGTCCGCTCAAAATCCACTCCGTACTCTCGGTTTTTTCCTCGCCTAGAAGCTGAGTTGCCTCTTCTTTATTTGTAATAAAAATATCAATCTGCGATAAGAGCGGTTTTAATTTTTCAATGCCATGCTCAATTTCTTTACCCCCGGGATTGCAAGCAATTTTTATTCCATTTTTCACGGCATAACTAACTAACGCTTCCAGCAGGTCATAATGCCCGCCCAACGAATCAATATAAAACCATTTGGCCCTGAGCTTACCAAACGGTACCTTTTTAAGATCGAAATGCTGGCCCTCGCCTTTATAGCTTAAGATCGTCCGTTCAGCATTGGAATGAACCAAGATTGTAGAGTAGGCGGTCATATCATCGCTGTGCTCTTGAAAAAGAGGTTTAATTCTTTCTTTTTTTAACTCTGCTAAAATCTCTTTGCCGACCATATCACTTCCCACAACTCCAACGCAGGCCGCCTTAAATCCCTGCCGACCGAATGTTACAGCCGCATTTGTACCTCCGCCACCGGTTGTAAAAACAATTTCTTTAATTTCAATTTTTGAACCCAGCGGAAAACATTGTTCTGCGCCCGTTGGCGAGTCGGTGTGTTTGCGCAACTCAAAACCCTCGGCTTTGAGCAGTACGTCTCTCGTCGCAGAACCAATGGTTATAATGTCGAACAAACGTTAAAGCATTTAAGCACTTAAGCCATGTCGGCCCGCCTGCTTAAATGTTTATTTGTTGCCTTATGTTATTAATTGCTTTTGCAATATCTTTGCTCTCCCAAATATAACTTCCGGCTACCAACATTGTTGCTCCGACTTCAGTCAATTTGGGCGCAGTTTCAGGTGTTATCCCGCCATCTACTTCTATGGGTTTATCAGGATACAAAAAGTGAAAGTCCTTAATTTTTTCAATTACCGCATCTATAAACTTGCCGCCGTAGAACCCGGGCTCCACGCTCATGAAATGAACAAAATCAACCTGATCAATGAACTGTTCTATTTTTGATACAGGCGTTTGCGGATTTAGTGCGATTCCTATTGATTTGTCAGCTTCCTTTACTGCATCAATTACCTCTTGCGCTCTGCTTGTAGCTTCAATGTGAAATATGAATTTATCCGACAGCGTTTCGAGCCAATGGCCGATATGATTCTCTGGCTTAGAAACCATCAAATGAACCCCTATTTTCAAATTCGTATCCAAACCCTCCAGCTCTTCCAGCCCCAGTATGGTCATGCTCGGAACAAAAATCCCATCGGCAATATCAAGGTGAGCCCGCTCAGCATAAGGTTCAACAGCAGTAATTTTTTCTAGTAGTTCTTCGCGCGTTTTAACGAGTATGGAAGGAATAATTTCGATCATCTTTCGTTTTTTATGTGGTTAACGGCAAATTGCATATTTCCACCGACCTTTTTGCGTGGATTAAAAATATTTTGCGGATCAAAAATCTTCTTGGTTTCTTCGAATAGCTTGCATATCGCCGGTCCGTACATTTTTTCTAGAAATGGTGTGCGTATTAGTCCGTCATTGTGTTCGGCCGTAATAGAACCGCCGTATTCTATAACTAGATTGTATACTTTTTCTGCGATTTCAATAATTGACGAACGGTCTTTGGTGTTGGCTAAGTCCATTAGGGGTATGATATGAAAGTTGGCATCTCCAGCGTGACCGGCAATCGTGTAAGTCATATTTTTGTATTGTTCCAGAATAGCGCTTAGCCTTGGTAAAAATTCGGGTAGTTGTTCTGGCCGCACGATGACATCATCTATGAAGGGTGCCGTTTTTTTGCCCTGAACATGCTTGCGTAGCAAGTTAAAACTTTCCCGCCTGATAGTCCAATATTTTTCGGCGTCGGCCTGACTAGACGCAATGCGTGATTTGACTTTGAATTTATTTCCGATATCACTTTTTACTTTTTTAATTTTATCCAAAATAACCCCGCCGTCGTTGCCTGTGAATTCCGCGATTAATACAAGCTTCGGCATGCCGCCGGTAATCAACATCAGCATTTCCGGAATAAATCGCAGCCCGAGTAGCAGCGCGTTGCCCTTCATGCTCTTGATCATGCTTGGCCAGAATTTTACGGCCAGCTTGAGGGTGTTGTCATCATAAACCTCAAAGCTTTCTGGCTTGTATTCTAGGACAGCATTCACCAAGCTGCCAAGAGGCTTAAGATCATTTAAAAAAATTACAAGAAGCTTAGAAACTTTATTGGGCCTTATTAGTCTGAATTTTATCTTTGTTATCATGCCCAACGTTCCCTGGGATCCGCAAACAAGCCTGTTCAGATCAAATTTCTGGCGATTCCAAACGTCCCACAAAGCATAACCGGCGGAGTTTTTGGAAACTTTAGGCTTAGCATTTTTTATCTGATCGTAATTTTGTTCAAGCAGGCCGTACATTTGGTTATAAACCTGGCCCTCGAAATTGTCCTGTCCCCTTTTCGACTCTAGTTCATCTGCTCCAAGTGCTTTTATGGTGTATTCTTCGCCATCACCAAGTATCATGCTAAGTTCTTCAATGTAGTCAGCCGTTTTGCCATAGGCCAAAGACTTTTCCCCGCCGCTGTTATTGGCGACCATGCCTCCCACAGTACACAATTCTCGCGAAGCCGGATAAGACGGCAAGAGCAACCCTTTGGCCAGGGTTGCTCTTTCAAAATCGCGATAATAAACGCCTGATTCACTTGTTGCCCACGAATCTCCCACTTCTAAGATACGGTTGAAATTGCCAAAATCAATGATTATAGACTCATTTAGCGGACCACCAGACATATCTGTTCCTGCGGCTCTTGCCGTCAAAGACAAGTCTGGCTCGTCCTTTTTATTTTCAGAAACAAATTTAACCAAAGCCCTAACATCATCAACGTCCTGCGGCTTAACTACTGCTACCGGTTTAACTTCAAAAATACTGGCATCTTTGCTAAAAGACTCAATGCCCTCTTCTGTAATCTCGCCCTTGATAATACTTTTGAGTGTCTCGATAGCCATTTATTTTTCAAAATCTTTAATTTTATTAACTCTTCTGATATGCCTATCATCGCCAGAAAATTTGGTTTCTAAAAATGTCTTCACAATTTTCTTGGCAGAATCCTCGTTGGTATAATCGGCAGAAATAGCCAGTACATTTAAATCCTCGTCGTTAGCCGAGGCTCTAACCTGCTCGACACTTGTGGCCGTACCCGCCCGTATTCCCTTTATTTTGTTGGCGGCAATTGCTACTCCGATGCCGGAGCCGCAAATCAAAACGCCCTTTGAGACTTCGCCCTTCGACCCATTCGACAAGCTTCCGCCTTCGCCAAGGCTTTGGCGGACAGGTAGGGCAACTGCTGTAGCAACAGCAGTTGCAAAATCCGGATAATCATCATCCTTGTCATATTCAAAAGCCCCCCTGTCTTCATAGTCGTGGCCCCATTCGGTCAACCAAGATTTAACTTTTTCTTTCAGAGCAAAGCCCCGATGATCAGCGCCCAAATATATCATTTTAGTTTATTCAAATACTGAACTGCGCTTAAAACAGCACAACAGCCCTGTCCTGCAGCTATTATAATTTGTTTATGGGGAACGTCCGTTAAGTCCCCTGCCGCATAGAGTCCCGGCATATTGGTTTCACAATTTTTGTTAACTATTACCTCTCCAAACTGATTTTTCTCAATTTCAGGCGGAACAATACCGGAGTTTGGTAGCATCCCGACATGAATAAAAATACCGTCTGTTTTTAGTTCCTGGACTGTGCCACTTTTATCGTTATATTTTATTTCGGTTACGAATTTCTGGCCGATTATTTCATCCACCCTTGCTTCATAAATTATCTCAACATTTTTCTTAGTTTTTAAGTTATCAAGCAAAATCTGGTCGCCTTTAAACTTTGTGTTCTTGTTAATGACATAAACTTTGCTGGCGATATCAGCCATCATTAATGCTGATTCCAAAGCCGAGTTGCCACCGCCAATGACAGACACGGTCTTGCCTCCAAACAGCGGTCCGTCGCAAACCGTACAATAACTTACGCCCTTATTTCGGAACTCCTTTTCACCTGGAAGGTTAAGTTCACGCGGGTGGACACCGGTGGCTACAATGACAGCCTTGGCTGTGTACTCATTTACCGCTGTATCGCTTTGGCCATCTTTTTTGGCTTTTATGCCAAAGGTACCATCAGACTGTCGTGTTATCATTTCAACCAGCACGCCTTCTTCCGGCTCAACGCCATATGAAGCAAGGTGATCCTTGAACTGCTGGGCCAGGGCGATGCCGTCTGTCTTAATGATTCCAGGCCAGTTGGCTATTTCGCCAGACGTTGCCACTTCCCCGCCGAAGTCCTTGGTTATGATTTTAAAATTCAAATTACGCCTTGCGGCGTATATTCCGGCTGCGGTGGCGGCGGCAGACCCTCCAATTATAATTAAATCAAACATTTTGCTTGTGGCTTATAGATTTCAGTTATTATATCATACAACTATATGAAAAAATACTTGATAATTTTAATTATTGCCAGTGGCCTTACCCATTTTGTATTTTTTGGCCATCCAAAGGAAACGGTTTTTGACGAGGTGCATTTCGGCAAGTTCATCTCGGGCTATTTTACACACGAATACTTTTTTGATATTCATCCGCCGCTGGGCAAGCTGTTGATTTCGGGAATGGGATACATGGCCGGTTTTGAACCTGGCTTCAGTTTTGCTGAAATAGGCCAAAATTTCCCGGATCGTAGCTACCTTTGGTTGCGCTTACTGCCGATGCTTGCCGGCACGTTATTGCCGCTAGTTATTTTTTTGCTTGCGATTGAGCTTGGTTTGTCGCGGTTGGCAGCTTTTGCGGCGGGCATGCTGGTGGCTATTGAAAACGCGCTTATTGTCCAATCGCGTATCATGTTGCTGGATGCCTTTCTTCTGCTTTTCGGCTTCCTGGCCTTATTATTTTATTTAAAATCAAATGGCGGCAAGACAACTACAAATTTGCTGACTGCCGGGGTTTTTGCCGGACTTGCCGCCTCAGTCAAGTGGACCGGACTGACCTTTTTGGCGATAATCGGAATTTTATATCTGATTAATTGGTTCGAGTCTTCGAGAAAATTTGGCGGACTAATCAGGGATACGGTTTTTCTTCTGGTTTTACCGTTTATAATTTACTTTTCCGTTTTTGCCATACATTTTTCACTTTTAAATAAATCCGGTCCCGGAGATGCTTTTATGACGCCTGAATTCCGCAAAACGCTTGCCGGCAGCGCAGATAACGCTAATGCCGGAATTCACCCACTTAATATATTCGAAAAATTCAAAGAGTTGAATGTGCAGATGTACAAATCCAATGCGACACTAACTGCCACCCATCCATATTCCAGCAAGTGGTACACCTGGCCGTTTATGATTAGGCCGATTTATTATTGGAACTCTTCTGCCCCTTCGACAGATTCGACGGGCTCACTGCAGGCAGGCTCAGGGCAGGCAAGCTCGCCGCAAAGCCAGTCGCGCATTTACTTTCTGGGCAATCCGGTAATCTGGTGGGGATCAACGGTAGCGATGATGTATTTATTGTTGAGTGTTTTTGTTAGCCTTTGTAAGCGGATTCGACCTAAATTAGTTCCCGGATTGTTGATTGGAGCCTATCTGCTGAATATGCTGCCGTTTATCGGCATCTCAAGAGCGATGTTCCTGTATCATTATATGATCGGCCTGGTTTTTGCCGTAATTGCTCTGGTATATTTGTTGGATAAAACGGAAAACAAAAACAAAAAAAGGGCATTTATTGCTCTCTTGGTTGGCAGTGTTACCGCATTTATCTTCTTCGCGCCGCTCACCTATGGTTTGCCTCTTAGTGACGCTAGCTACAATATTCGGGTCTGGTCAAAGACCTGGCTATAACTATTCTGTTTTAAAATCTAAAGTTCTGTTTTACTAGCTTTTTTAAACATTTTCTCAAGCACTTCCCAATTCAAGTTCTTCCAATATACCGCAATGTATGTCTTGCGATCAGAACCGTGATCTATGAAGTAGGCGTGCTCATAGACGTCGAGGGCAATGATTGGAATACAGCCCCAAACGGCATGGTCGTGCATATCACCGTTATATTGTTTGAGTTTTTTTTCGTGTAAATCCCAGACAAGTAAGGCCCAGCCGCGCGCGGCCATGGCACACTCTCCGAAGTATTTCTGAAAATTCTCAACCGAGCCAAATTTTTCTGATATTGCCGCTGACAGTTCAGGAGCTTTGGTGTAATCGCCATCACCACCCAATGCACCGAAAAACCATTCGTGCAGGTAGATGCCATTAACGGCAAACGTCTCGCCCAGCTTTAGAGCGCGCAACTTGCTGTAGCTGGTATTGCCGCCAGGGGCGGTATCGGCAACAATTTCGCTTCTTAGCTTGCCCAGTTCCTCCCCCACTTCATTGGCCTTATCAACGTAGCCCTTATAGAGCTTGCCATGATGTATAGCGTTGGTATTTTTGGAAATGCCGTCAAGGTCCTTGTCGAACGGCAATGGTTTTAGTTCGTAGGGCATAGTTTTAGCTGTTAAATTTAGCAAGCTGTCGGCCATCGCCTTATAGCACCGTCAAAAGAGCGGATTGCATGGTCATTAAGCAGTATAATTTTATTCGCTGCGAAATGAATCCGCGCTTTTGACGGAATGCTGAATCCTCGCTGGGGATTCGAATTGTGATAGAAGGCGATGGCCAACAGCTTGTGGTTGAGCGACTTAGTTAATTCCTAATAACTGATTAATTTTCCCGCGATCAAAGCCGATTATGATCTTACCGTTGATAATAATGACAGGAACGCCCATTTGCTGCGTCTTTTCAAGCATCTCCTTGCGTTTGGCCATATCACTGGCTACGTCATACTCGGCATAGGCTATATTATTTTTTTTGAAGTATTCCTTCGCCATCTTGCAGTAGGCACACCAGGGAGTAGAAAAAATTTCAACCTGATTGATCATAAAACCAGTATAGTCCGAATGTATATTTTTGTAAAATCCACAGAAATTTAGCGCAAGCACAAATTGACTTTAGATAATTTTTAGGAAATACTGTGATAAGTTCATTTAAATCTCCATGGTAACATAATGGCAAAGATTATCCTCTTTTGTTTGTGGCTCTTTATTGTGCGGCCGGTCATTTCCTTGGGACAAATAGACGAAATCAACATTGGCAAAGAAGTCGATGAAATTTTGACGCATTACTATGATGGCAGGATACAAGAAGCTAAGGGCTTGGCTCAAGAGTTGAAGAACGATCATCCGCGTGAACCTTTTTTTAGAGAATTGCTGGCTGAAATTCTTTGGAAAGAATTAGAAAAATCAGCATCTAGGGGTCAGGCGCCGAACAAAAGAATCAGTTATAGCGGTCAGGAAAATCAAGGTTTAGCCAAACAATTTTATAATGAAATTAATACCGGCCTGTCATTAACGCAAGAGGTCTTGGTACTCAGACCGAATGATTCTAAGAACCTTTTTCTTAGAGGAATGCTGTTGGCGAGAACCGGCGGTTTCATAGCCAAGTTTGAAAACGGAGTCGGCTCTTATGTAGAAGCTGACGGAAAAACTGCTGAGGGCTTGGAGCTGCTGAAAAAAAGCATGGCACTTGACCCTGAGCTCTGTTCAGCAAAGACATTTCTTGCGTTGACCATGCACAATCTTATTCTGGCAGCCAACGAAAGTATCCTCAATAATCTTACCATAAGGCTTAAATCGTATGCTTTTGATGCTGTCGGTCATAAGTACGATCAGGGCCAGGTTTTTAAATGGCTAGATGAGTCTATGGTCTGCAATCCTGATTATTATTGGACTAAAGACGTAATGTGGGATAAAAAATTCATTTATCAGGACATTCTTGTTAGGCAGGCAGGACGAATGGATGACAAGGCGTTACCGGTTCTTGAAGAGTTGAGCTCACGCTTTCCAGACAATAGGGCCGTTAAAGATAATCTTTTCCTTGTTAGACTGCATATCCAGAATAGGCCGGGCCCGCGTAAATAGCGGGCTTTTATTTTGACCATGCTATAATAATTATGAGCACATGATAAAAATCATTTCATCCTTTTTGCTTATAGCCGTTACTGGTGGTTTTGTGATAAACCAAGTTCCGTCTTGGAAGCAAAAGGTTGTTGAGGTGGTTAACCCGGCGTCGAAAGAAGCGCGGTTACTAGGCGAATTAAAGGCCAACCTTAATGAATTAGACGATGCGTTGAATTCCTCTGACGGCAAATCAAATAACAGCAATGATTTAATATCTAAATCTAAAAATCTAGTGGATGAAATAGCGACTACAAATCAAAAAAATTCTGGAATAATCAGACAGCAAGTCGGGAAAATAATTGACGCCTTTTTGGACAAAACCCCTTTTCCGGCTGATCATTTACAAACCGATGCGACTTCTGTCTCTCCGCTTGTCTGTCCGCCCATAAAATGAATCTTTACCAAACTAAAAACCCCTAAAGGGGTTTTTAGTTTGGGGCTTAGCGATTAGTAATCGCGTCCACCGCCGAAACCGCCTCGGCCACCGCCGAAACCGCCTCGGCCACCGCCACCGCCGCCACCGAAACCGCCAGTGCGCGGAGCGCGTGGCTGCATCGGTCGGGCTTCATTTACAACAATCTGCCTGCCGTCTAATTCCTGACCGTTGAACATTTCAACAGCCTTCGCGGCCTCTTCGTCCGTTGCCATTTCAACGAATCCGAAACCCTTGGAACGACCGGACATCTTGTCAGTGATGACAGTCGCGGAAGTCACATTTCCAGCTTGGGAAAAGTGCTGCTTCAACTGATCATCAGTCGTGTTGTAGGACAAACTGCCTACATATAGCTTATTAGCCATTTACATTGTGCGAGTCAACAAAAGATTGCGTCAAGCTGAGCTTGATGCGAAAATAGGCTGATTCACACTATTTTAACTGTAGGAAGACCTATTCCAGAGAGCCTAAGCTTACGGTTACCCTACAGCTCTAATGGCTACTACCGAGAACACA
>MGJI01000012.1 GCA_001794195.1 Candidatus Yanofskybacteria bacterium RIFCSPHIGHO2_01_FULL_44_17
GGAACGAAAAAGAGGTCAAGCTAGTATCACTTGACAATGCCCTGCCAGATTTGCTATGATTAATAATAGTACAATTTGTGACGCTGGTAGCTCAGGTGGGCTTGGCTTCTAGGGCCAGGCACGAGGGTCTTTATTCGCCGCGGCGGGAATCGACTTGGAGAGCATTTGCATGATAAGCAGAGGGTCGGCGGTTCGAATCCGTCCCAGCGTCATCACCCTCTCAAATCATATTGATTTGAGACCATCCCATTCGACCTTGCTCAGGACTAGTTTCTCAGCAAGCTCGAAACTAGCAAAAAGTCCCGAAAATAAAAATAGTTCTTTTCATATTTCGGGGCTGTTTGCTGGTAGTCTGACGCAACCAATAGGCTGTATCGCGTCAAGGTTTGCGTGGCTTCCGGCTCGCTCCAACTGGACCGTCATCATGCGGAGAAGTCCGCAAACGGTTACCGGTTGTTTTCTGGGTTGTGTAAACTTCTGAACGGCGGATGCCTGAAGAGGCCGCCTTGCTTCAGAAGTTGATCGCGATCTTTTTATTAATCCCAGCCATCGATGGGCGTCTTAACCAAGGATGCCTATAAATGGCTGTAACCGTTGGGTGGCGTCTCGGAGGCGCCACCCAACACACCCTGCCCCCGGATTTGTCCGCGGGGCTTTTTTATTTTTAATAGCAGACTTTGGCAAAGCTGAAGTTAAGATTTGTCAAAAGAATTTAAGCTAGGGCTAGCGAGTCTGATCTCTTTCTGGTATGTTAATTCTATAATGCTGGATAAATTTTTCAGTTTTTGGTCCAAGGATATAGGTATTGATTTGGGTACAGCTAATACCCTGGTTTATGTTCGCGGCAAAGGAATCATCATTGACGAGCCGTCCATAGTCGCTATCAACCAAAAAACCGGACAGGTGCTGGCAATCGGACAAGAGGCGCGCAAAATGATCGGACGCACCCCGGGATACATAGTCGTGTCTAAGCCGCTGGTTGCCGGCGTTGTTTCTGATTTTGAAGTTACCGAGCAGATGCTCAAATATTTCATTGACAGGGCGCAGGAAAAATCATTTTCCTTGATTCCCAGACCGCGCGTAGTTATAGGTATACCGGCGGGCGTAACCGAGGTAGAGAAGCGTGCCGTTGAAGACGCCGCGTATAATGCCGGTGCACGAGAGGTTTTCTTAATTGAAGAGCCAATGGCCGCGGCTATCGGTGCGCGTCTGCCGGTGCAGGATGCGGCGGCAAACCTGATAATTGATATTGGTGGAGGAACGACTGATGTAGCGGTGATTTCAATGGGTGGGGTAGTGGCATCAAGATCTCTGAGAATTGCCGGCGATAAATTAACGGCCGATATCTCACAGCATATGCGCGAGGAGCACAATGTACTCATTGGCGATGCTACAGCCGAAAATATAAAGCTTACCGTTGGTTCGGCATATCCTCTTGAGGAAGAGCTAAACGTCCAAGTTCGCGGTCGCGACTTATTGACCGGCCTACCTAAAGAATTGACTATTACGTCCGAAGAAATACGCAAAGCCATACATCGCTCAGTGCGCAGCATTGTAATGGCTATCAAGAGCACTATTGAGGAAACGCCCCCCGAGCTTATTGCAGACTTACTTAATCGCAGCATTTTTCTCGCCGGTGGCGGTGCATTGCTTCGCGGTTTTGATGAGCTGGTAAGCCACGAAACCAAACTGCCAGTTAAAATTGTTGACGATCCTATGACGGCTGTAGTTCGCGGCTGCGGAATGGTATTAGAGCATCTGGATTCTATGAAGTCTGTGTTGGTCTGGACAGCCAAGGAGGCCTATATATAGTGATAAAAATAAATTTTTATAAAAAATATGCAGCAGTCTTATTTTTAGTTGTTGCGGTTTTAATCTTTAACCATTATGCAGTAGGTGATTTTTTGCAGGATATTTTTTATGGAGCCATTACTAAGCCGAGTATTTTATTAGATGAGAGCCTGGCCCGTATAAGTAAAATAAGCTCTGGATTTTTGAAAGCGCAAAGAATTACAGACGAGAATTCGAAACTTAAAGAAGAAAATAATATGTTGCTTGGTGAGCTTGCTCAAGCGGAAGGCCTTAAGCGTGAAAACCAATTTTTACGCGATCAACTAGGCGTAACACGTAAGTCTGATGCAGAATTACTAATAGTCAAATTGTTTAATATTCAACGTGGAGCTGTTTCGTCCACGGTTCTTATTAATAAGGGGCAGAAAGACGGAATTTTAAAATCCATGCCTGTTATTGCAGCTGGTAACGTGTTGGTGGGTATTGTGAATGAAGTTTTTGATACTTCTTCTCTGGTGTTATTGTTGAATGACCCGCGGGTTAAGATTGATGGGCGCGTACAAGATTCTAGAATTTTAGTTAAGACGGATGGCAGATTAGGGGATGAGTTAGGACTTGATTTGGTGGCGGTAGGGGATGAAGTTAATGAGGGTGATGTAGTCGTTACCAGTGGACTCGACGGTTTGCCTGAGTCGCTACTTGTTGCTCGAGTTAGTAGGGTTGAAACGCCAAGCGGTGCATTATTTAAAATCGTTGCCGCCCGCCCGTTTTTTGATCCATCATTGGGTTCGAATCTGTTTGTAATTTTAGTTAGAACTTTGTTTTAAAAAGAGACCCCCCCGTTCATCCCAAAACAACTGCTCGAATTTACTACAGCATATAAGACCCAAAGATTCCAGCTAGCCGTGTTGGGACTCTCATCGCTCATGATCATGCCCCGATTGCAATTTTTCGTAACAATGTCGGTCGTAATTTTTGTAGTTGAGCGGATTTTGCCATTGATGGTTTCTTGGCCGATTTTTATTTTTCCAGTTCTCGCTATCCTTTTTATGCTGACCAGTAAAAATGAGGCTCGTGAGATGTCTTATATTGTCATCGCCTCTTTATTTTTTGATTTTTTTTCTGGATATATTTTTGGCTGGGCCACTCTTATTATTCTTGCCGTCGTGTTGATTATTTTTTTCTTTAAAACTCGCTTTAACGTAAGCTCACAACCCATTCTCTCGCTTGCGATTTACACGTTAATTTTCACTTTTGTTTATTTCGCAATATTATCAGTTAAGTCCGATCTAAGATTTATGACTAGTCAGTCTACTGCCATAATAATCGAAACGCTTATTTTATTTTTGATTTTTAATTTTACGTTTCGTAAACTAGTTAAAACGGCTTAAACGAATTTAATTAATTCAAAAATTACAACAAGTGAAGGCGCAGTGCTTTTTATCGTTTACAGATTTCTAATAAAAGCACCCCTTTTGAATTAATGAGAGAAAACATGAACCTAAATAAATATAAAATAAACAGGCTGGATAACGATGAGCTTAAGCCGGAGGAAACTCTGGCTGATGTTCTAAGTATTCATTCTGCAGTCGAGTCACCAATCGGTAGGCGTGTTTTTTCTGTTTTTTACCTTTTTGTTTTAGGTGCTTTTTCACTTGTAGCCATGAAGGCTTTTCAGCTTCAGATAGTTGACGGGAAAGATTACGCTGTTTCCGCCGAGCAAGGTAGCACCTCAAGTTTTCAGCTTACGCCCTTGCGAGGCATAATTTATGATAGTAATAATCAACCCATGGTTGAGAATGCGGCCATTTTTGATGTTGTAGCCGTGCACAGATATTTACCGTCGGTCAAAACTGAAATAGATAAAGTTGTTGAAGCTCTGGCCGGTTTGGCCGATATTAATCGTGACGGTTTGGCTAAGCTTTTTGAAGAAAATAGCAATGCGGCATCTTTTGCGATAAAAAGAAATGTTTCCAAGGAGGAGGCAATAAAAATAGAAAACTTGTCTTTGCCGGGGGTGTATGTGGTTGCTAATTCTCAAAGGCATCATATCGGCGGAGCCGCTACGGCCCATCTGCTGGGTTATACTGCCCATGTTGCACCTGGCGACATAGAATTCGATGATTACTACTTTATTAATGACCGCATCGGTCGTCTAGGCATTGAAGCTCAATATGAATATGAGTTGCGTGGGCAGCACAGAGCGATTGATTTTGGGAGCGGTGAGATTACAAAGTTTGAGGAGGTAACTCCAGGAAACAGTGTTTTCCTAAACATAGATTTTACAATGCAAAAGAAGTTGTATGAAACTCTGGCTTTTGTTTTTGCATCTTCTGGAGTTAAGCGTGGAGCGGCGATAATTCAAAATCCCAAAACCGGTGCCGTATTGGCAATTGCTAGTATGCCGGCCTTTGATCCAAATGTTTTTGAGAATTCGTCTTTGCCCGAAAATGCAGCCAGAATTTCAAATTTGCTTGTTAGCCCTGACAGGCCGCTACTTAATAGGGTTGTATCCGGTCGGTATAGTCCTGGTTCGACAATTAAGCCGCTGTTAGCCCTCGCTGGATTAAAAGAGGGAGTTGTAACACCATCTACGATTATTTTTGCTGATGGCGGTATAAGTGTGCGCAGCGAAGTTGATTATAATACATTTTTTACTTTTAAAGATTGGAAGGTTCATGGCTGGACTGATATTAAGAAGGCAATATCAGATTCGGTTGACGTTTATTTTTATGCTCTTGGCGGCGGCTATGGTCCAATCAAGGAAGGACTGGGCATTGATAGAATATCTAGATATTTGAAGGGTGCTGGCGCCGATAAACTTACAGGTATAGATTTGCCGGGCGAGATAGCCGGCCTAGTTCCAAGCAAGGAGTGGAAAAAAGAAGTTAAGGGTGAGGCCTGGTATGCCGGCGATACCTATAATATTTCTATAGGACAGGGTGATTTAGGCGTTACGCCAACCTGGCTTAACGCATACGTGGGCGCTATCGCCAACGGCGGTAAACTGATGAAGCCTCGAATCGTGAAGGAAGTTAAAAATTATGACGGCGTGCTCGTTGCTGAATTTAAATCTCAAGCTACGGGTGAGCTGCCGTTTGATCAAAATACCCTTGATATAGTAAGGCAAGGGATGAGGCAGACTATTTTATCGGGCACGGCAAAATTATTGCAGGATGTGCCAGTTGCTCTAGCCGCGAAAACCGGCACTGCCCAAATAACTGGCCGCGGACTCAACTCGTTATTTACGGTTTTTGGTCCGTACGATGATCCAGAAATTGTCATGACTGTATTAGTTGAAAATATCAACGAAAGCCAGGGTCTGGCCATAAGAGTTGCAAATGATTTTCTTTTGTGGTATTTTACTGTTAGAAATGCTAATCAATAGCCCCTCAAAATATAATAGGTTATCCACATACCGAGGGGACGCCTTTTTTATTTATGATATAATTTTTAACTTATGACCGCACAATATTTTAGTCCCGAAGGACTTGAAAAACTAAAAAAAGAACTTGAGGAGCGCAAAGCAGAGATAAGGGCTGAGATCACCCGTAAGATTTTAGCTGCCAAAGAATTGGGTGATTTGTCAGAGAATGCAGAATATGTTGAGGCCAAAGAAACGCAAGGATTTAATGAGGGGCGCATCGCGGAGCTTGAGGATATGATAAAGAACGCCGTTATAATTGAGCCACACCAAAAACTGGAAGCCGTTGTTGTTGGCTCAACCGTAAGGGTTAAGTCAGAACATGGCGAACACAAATTCACCATTGTCGGCGCTGCTGAATCTAACCCGACGCAGGGCTTTATTTCAAATGAGTCTCCCCTCGGTACGGCATTTCTGGGATGCAAAAAGGGCGAAGTCATAGAAGTTAAAACGCCGGGAGGCATTGCTACATACAAAATCCTGGACATAATCTAGAAAGCACCTCCTTGACTACTTGTGTTTTTCTTGTATTTTTAATTTAGAACTTTTACATTTATTTTGGGTGGTGACTCGGAAGGAGGTAAAATGGCGGCTACCAAGATAGTAAGACTGAATATTCCTCTGGATCCATCAAAGATTGGACAAGGTGCGGCGGAGCTAGAGTTAGGCCTGCGTCGCATGATCGTGGGTCAAAATGAGGCCGTCCAGAACATCGTCAACATTTATCAGATGCACCTGACGGGCATGAACCCTCCAGGACGTCCCATTGGAAACTTCCTGTTCCTTGGGCCCACCGGTTCGGGCAAGACCCGTATCGTCGAGGCCACAGCAGAAATCCTCATGAAGAATCCACGCGCGGTCATCAAGGTTGATTGCGCCGAATTCCAGCACAGTCATGAAATTGCTAAACTAGTCGGATCGCCTCCTGGATATCTGGGACATCGAGAGACGCATCCTCTGCTTTCACAGGAAGTGTTGAACCAGTTCCATACAAATGACACTAAACTTAGCCTTGTGTTATTCGATGAAATCGAAAAGGCCTCAGACGCCCTGTGGAACCTGCTGCTTGGAATTCTGGACAAGGCTACCCTGACGTTAGGTGACAACCGCAAGGTGGACTTCTCGTGCGCCATGATTTTCATGACCAGTAATCTTGGGGCAACTGAAATTAGTAGCATCCTAACTCCTAGATTTGGATTTACGGCTAATTCAAAGCAGTCTTCATCTGAACAGTCAATAAGTTCAAATAGCGTAAGTAAAATTCAGCAGAGCGCCATTGCGGCAGCTCGCCGTAAGTTTACGCCAGAATTTTTAAATCGCCTGAATAAGATAGTTGTTTTTCATCCGCTAGGGGAAAATGATTTACGTAAGATCTTGAACATCGAACTAAATTTTGTTCAGCAACGCATTTTTAATAATGGTATTGACCGAGCTTTCGTTTTTACGCTTAACGATGAGGCAAAGAATTATATTTTAAAAGAAGGTACCGATACAAAGTACGGTGCTAGGCACTTGAAGCGGGCGATAGAACGATTATTGGTTCAGCCGATGTCTAACCTTATTTCTTCAAATCAGATACACGGTGGCGATTGGATAGGCGTTGAGTTCGAGGAGGGTAGCAAGGTTTTACACTTCGCTCGTGAAGCCGAGGGCCTTCCGGTTCAGGATATGCTTAGACTAGTAGATACCTCGGTAAACTTTCCAGTTCTTAGCCCAGGTGCCCCTGCCGAGGGACCAAGAACTAGCACTAAGAAGCGTTAATACTAAATCCAAAACGTGCCACCTCTAAAGGTGGTTTTTTAATATGGATTTTGTTATGATTTTAAATATGTCCCTAGAAGATATCCGCGAGGCGCGGTTAGAAAAACTGGATAAGCTAAAGAAAGCCGGAATAGATCCATATCAGGCTAAATCTTTGCGTACGCACGGTATCGCGCAAGTAGTTGCCGATTTTGATAAACTTGCAGAAGAAAAACAGAGTCTGGTTTTGGCCGGAAGAGTTATGGCCAAGCGCGAGCAAGGAGGGCTGGCATTTGTAGATATCGATGATGGTTCGGCTTCGCTCACCAGAAGTGGTTCCGGCAAGATTCAACTACTTTTTAAAAAAGATGACATAGGTGAAAAAAGTTTTGACATGTTTTCTCAAACTGTTGATATTGGTGATTTTATCGAGGCCAGCGGTACTCTTTTTAAAACAAAAAGAGAAGAAAAAACTCTGGCCGTCACAGATTATAAAATTCTTACTAAATCTCTGTTGCCATTGCCTGAAAAATGGCACGGGTTGGAAGATGTCGAAGAAAAGCTTCGCAGGCGGTACCTGGATTTAATAATGGATCCAAAAGTCAAAGAACTCTTTATAAAGAAATCTGTCTTTTGGCAAGCGACACGGGAGTTTTTGTTAAACGAGGGAGGACTCGAGGTGGAGACGCCCATACTTGAGCGTATTCCAGGTGGTGCAGACGCAGAGCCTTTTAAAACCCACATGAATGCTCTGGGCATCGATCTTTATTTGCGGATTGCGCCCGAGCTTAATTTAAAGCGTCTAAGCGTCGGTGGGTTTGAGAAAGTTTTTGAAATCGGCAGGATATTCAGGAATGAGGGGATAGATCGCGAGCACCTTCAGGATTATACGCAGATGGAAATGTACTGGGCTTATGCCGACTACGAAGAACTCATGAAGACAGTTGAGCGCTTAGTTAAACACGTGGTTCACAGAACACTCGGCAGTTATTCACACCCGTATCAGGGTAAAACTATTGACTGGTACGCTGACTGGAAAAAAATAGATTATTTTGAAGTCTTCAAAAAATATACCGGACTTAGTCTTGCCGAAGTTTCAGAGAAAGATTTGAAAAAATATGCCGAAAACGAAAAAATTAATATCGAAAAACACATGGGCAGGGGTAGGCTCATAGACGTCATCTTTAAAAAGAAGGTCAGGGCACACCTCATAGAGCCGGGATTTTTGATTTTACCGCCCGTTGACATAGAGCCGCTTGCCAAGCGTTATTCCGCTGATCCAAGCCGCGTAGAGAGATTTCAGATTGTCGCCTGCGGTTCAGAGCTTGGCAAGGGGTTTTCAGAACTCAACGATCCGATTGATCAGCGTGAAAGATTTGAAGAACAGGTTAAATTAGGAAAAGCTGGCGATAAAGAAGCCCAGAGGATGGACGAGGATTTTGTAGAAGCTTTAGAATACGGCATGCCGCCCACGGCAGGATTTGCATACTCTGAGAGATTGTTTGCCTTTATAATGAATAAGCCGGTCAGAGAGACGGCGTTTTTCCCGCTAATGAAACCTCGCTCGTAATTTATGCTCGATATTAAATTTATTCGTGAAAATCCGGATTTAGTCAAAAAAAATTGCGCCGACAGGGGAGCAAGGATTGATATTGAGCGGCTTTTGGAATTGGACGAAAAAAGACGTCAATATTTGCGACAAGCTGAGGATTTGCGCGCCATGCGCAACAAGGGTTCCCGAACCAAGCCCTCACCTGAAGAAATTACGAAACTCAAGGTGGCTGGTGACGACATCGCACGCTTAGAAAAAGATCTCGAATTGGTTGAGGCTGAGTTTCAAAAAATAATGGCAGTCGTTCCGAATATTACCCACCCAGATTCTCCACGTGGAGGAGAGGATGCTTTTAAGATTTTAATGATCAAAGGCAAGCCGCCAAAGTTTAATTTTGAAGCAAAAGACCACGAGCAGCTGCTTACTGAGCTTGGACTTTTGGATTTTGAACGTGGAGCCAAGGTTACCGGTAATAAATTCTATTTCACCAAAGGGGCCCTCGTGCGCCTTAATCATGCGCTTATATCGTATGGAATAGAAATCATTACCAAAAAGGGCTATACACTTATGGAAACACCTGATCTTGCTCGCAACGAGATACTCCAAGGAATTGGTTTTAACCCGCGCGGTCCGGAATCGCAGGTTTATTCAGTGGAGAATTCAGACCTATCACTCATAGGGACGGCCGAGATAACGATCGGTGGTTATCATGCCAACGAGGTACTTGATCTTTCAAGGGGTCCCAAGAAATATGTCGCCGTTTCCCATTGCTTCAGAACCGAGGCCGGCGCTTACGGGCGTGCCTCCAAGGGTTTATATCGTGTACACCAGTTTACCAAACTAGAGATGTTTATCTTCTGTAGGCCGGAGGACGGTGAAAAAATGCACCAAGAGATACTTGATATAGAAAAAACAATAGTTGATGGGCTAAAACTGCCGTACCGAGTGGTAGATATAGCTTCGGGGGACCTAGGGGGGCCGGCATATCGTAAGTTTGATATTGAGGCCTGGATGGTAATGCAAAATGGTTACGGTGAAATTACGAGCACCTCGAATTGTACCGACTATCAGGCTAGACGCCTCAGTATACGTTATCGCAACAAAGGCGAAACAGATTTCGTCCATACTCTTAATGGTACAGCCATTGTAACCAGCCGTTTACCCATAGCCATCGCCGAGAACTATCAGACAAAAAAAGGAACCATTATGGTTCCTAAGGTTCTGCAGAAATATGTTGGGCTGAAAGAGATTAGTTAGCTAGACTGTTACTTCTCTATGATTTCCGCACCATCAAGCACCAAGGTAATAAATTCGCACAAAATGAGGATTCCCGACCCTACCATAAATCCAACGAAGCGAGATCCGGCTGCTACGCCTATACCCGATCCAATAAGTAGAGCTGAAAGGCAAGCCAAAAAGAATAAAATCATCCCCCCTCTATTTAGCACTCTGATAACTAAAATACTACTTTTTTGCTGGTTTTTCACTTTGGACACTCCGCATCTTTTAAAGAATACTTCATACATCATGGTACGCCTTATATTATAAATTGTCAAATTATTCGTAATGGCTCAATACCTTGGCAACACCCCCGGTTTAAAATGTATAAACTGGGAGTTATGCCATATACAACAAATCCCCAC
>MGJI01000013.1 GCA_001794195.1 Candidatus Yanofskybacteria bacterium RIFCSPHIGHO2_01_FULL_44_17
CCTCAATGTTGCTTGCGGCAGTCATTGCGAATCGTAGAAGAGTGACATCTGTGGAGTTGGTAGCAATGTTGGTAGCGTTAGGACCATTATAGGCAATAGTCAAGACACCACCCTGTAGGGTAAGGTCCGTGACATCACTAGCTTGGTCAATATCTGTATCAGTTACCGCCATACCTTGGCCGTACTGATCGCCAACTGCATAGGTGTCTGCATCATTTTCAAAGTAGAAGTCTAGAGTCTCGGACTTCTTACCAGCCAAGTCAGCCCATATCTTGAATATGGCATTGCCTCCCTTGGCAATGGTGTAACCAGAACCAAGATCGAACACGGCATAACCGTCAGAGGTCATACTGCCGGCCCAACTCATGGTGCCAGCCGTCAACTTAAGATTTGTTATGTCAGTCGGTTTAACTGTTCCGCCATTTATCAAAGTCAGTCTCCTCACGCTGGCGGCTTCGGTGTTGGCAGTTATCTTGAATTCAGATACCTGCGCAGCCTTTTGACCGACAGTCGGGTTGGATAATGAACCGGATCGTACAAGCGTAACTCCACCGGATGAGGCACCTGAACTGGAAACATTGTTTCCATTCAAAGGAGTTCCCGATACAGTACCTGAAGCGGATACGCTCGTTAGCTGCATATAGTTGACATTGCCGGCAGTGTTAGCAGAGGCCATATCAGCAACTACGGAAAGATCCTTCCATCCGCTCACGGCCACATTCAGCAAGAATGTAACTTCACCGCTTGCAGATGAAAATGTTTTGCCTGAAACTAATCTCTTTGCACCATCATATATGTAGACATTGGCAAAATCATCCGTTTCACCAGCGCCCAGTCTCTTAATGATCATACCGGTGATAGTTCCAGAACCAGAGAACCTGACTTTCAAAAACTCAACCCCTGTTGCATTCTTGGTGATCGTCTTAGCTGATGGGCTATCCGGAGCTAAGCTGACTGACAACGGGCCTGTTGGGGCCGGGGTCGCGCCAGGAACCCTAACATAGTTAGGAACCTGGTTCACAGAAGTGTAATCCGTACCCTTGGCATACCAGTTGAATTCGCTGTTGTTGATACAAAAAACCTTCTTGAAGAAATTAGCATCATCAGCAACGGCTTGTGCACCACTAGTATTAACCCAATGGAGCATACCGACATCTTCGCCGGTAGTCTGAACACCGTAAACCTTCTCATCGTTGGTTTCACAATTTCGGAACAAACCGGAGGTACCAAAGGCATCTCTGGTTGCCGGTGAAACATTCTTAACGGCCGCGAAGCCACCGAGGTGACCATAGAAGCCGAATATCACAGGATTCAAGAATAATCTCTTGTAACCCCAATCATTAACAATATATACATCCGGATCATCGGAACCGGCGGCGCTTACAACGTCACCTTCCTTCAATCCATAGTCGGAGGGGGCTACTGCAAAGGTGTTTTGAACACCCAAGAAGTAAACCATACCTGCGACAAGCAACATCGCTGTTGCTATAGCGACAGCCACCTTCATACTTCCGGTGGTAGCACTATAAGTCATAGCTTTAATCATATAGTTTTTTATTTTGGTCTCTATCGCTTCCTGTCTAAAGACCGGAAAACGACAAAGAAATTATTAGTACTCTTGATGTGAGCCACGTTTGTTCTAAGTTGCAGCTTCAATTCATGTCTTAAAAGTTTGGATTCGTTTTCGACCACAAAGACCAAACTCTACTGCAAACAACAGAACATTTGAGACTCCCTAAATTACAACTTTAAAAACTTACATTTCTCAAACTTTCTTTAGCAACCTGGTTATTCAATTTTCAATGTCCGTTCATTATGAACCGATGGCGATACTCAACTACTTGATTAGCGCCATCGACCCACAGATAATTTACAAACACTATTTTATAAACAACAAAGCAACCAAAATGGCTACTCCAAAACGGTTGCATTATTATTCAAAAATATCATATTTTTACCCTTATTTCTGAGCTATTTGGGCTTATGTGCACCTTTATACAGGGTTGCACTAATTGTAGCAAAACCCACCTCTTTGGTCAACCATCAGCCGCACCCACAACTGGATTGTAAATATTATTATATTACAGAGGCTAATAGTCGCACAACCAAGTAGTGTGGATAATCTAATAACTCACTACTAATTATAAATCCTTTGAAAAAGGCCACAAGGGCTATCTGTGGATAATGCCCGCAAAGCACAGCCTCACTTATTTTAGTAGGGCTCTAAATTAAGAGCATTTTGACTCTGCCGTCTTAAACAGCAACCATTAAAAAATATATCGATACTTCTTACTTGGCCTTAATCCTTACCTGCGCAGGTAGTTCTAAATATGAGGAAACTATACGCCACGTTACCCCTGAAGGTGCGGCCTATGCCTAACTTATCAAATCAATATCAGCCAAGATGTCACTTGAGTCGAATGGTGTCGCCAATGATGACAATGGTGTTAGTTTAATCCTGTCATCATTGTCATCATTGGCGACACCATCATAGAATATTTATTTTCCAAACTAAGCTTGGATAAAACTCAAACATATTCTCATTAATCTGGCTGGACCTTAGTTCTCTAATGAATTCATCTAGAAGGGCCTGGTTTTTATAAGTTGCTAGCGTCTTTGCCCATAGTTCCTGTTTTTCTATTACAAAATACTTACTCGCCACTTCAATATTACCGTCCTCAAGAGCACCAATAAAAAGATCGAGTGTTTTTTGTGGCGTACTGCCACCATATTTGTCATGTCGGGACAATTTATCAAGTTGTTCCTGGTCAGACTTAGCAGCGCGCCATTCTTGTTGGTTTTTAAACCACCCCCCAAGATTTAGCATTACCCACACAACGAATCCAGCTACGATAGCTAAAATTAAAACGACACCCCAGTGCCGCCACCAAATTTTTGTTGCTACCGACTTGCTACTTTCGTTCATAACTTAATTTTAATCGGCATCGGCATTCTGGTCAATTTACTCCATAAAAAACTTTCTTGCCTTGGGCAAGGCGTTTTATCACTCCTGCCCTTATCAGCTCGCTAAGCTTGCGCTTTAGTGTGCGCTTTGTAATCCCGGAAAATTCAGCAAAAACATCCGTATTTCTGACCTGCCCGCGGCTGACTACGAATTCTTTAATTTCTTTATGCGTTTCACTAACATTACTTACGGGCATAACAGTGCTTTCAATTCGCACTTTTTTTAAAGCTACGCCTTCCGGTTTTTTGTATATCTTAAACATCTCAACCCTATCTAAAATTATTGATTCGGCCAGCAATAAATCTCGTTCAAGTAAAAGGGGGGTCACCGAATCGGCCAAACCGAAATGTTTTAAAATCAAAATTAAATTAAGCAGGTTTTTAATCTCGAAAGTTAGGTTTTTGCTAGCTATACATTGTGCGACATAATTATTTTTTCTGGACGCTCCCCCATACTTTAAAAACTCGACGTATCTTAGCAGCAACCTTTCTGATGCTTGGTCTAGCAGTCCGACAAAAAAACCGTCGTTAACAACGGCGTCCATTTTGGCAATACCTCTAAAACAGCGTGCAAAAATTTTAATAAGGCTCTCCTTTTCCACATTTGGGGCTTTTTAATGCCCTCTTATGGCTTACTCAATTATTTGCCCCTAGTCAATGCTGGGGAGAGAGTTTCTTCAATGAAAAGTGCTATCGCTATGCTGCATAAGGCCACATACATATGCTTGACACCTTTGATGCTTTTTGCTAGAATGTGCATGAGTATTAGAACTTTACCAAGGAGCTGTGTATGCAGAGACATTTGCGCTTAGTCATTGTCATTCTAGCAAGCTTAATTACATTACTTTCTGGCTGTGGAAAAGTCTTACCTGAAAATGGTTTTAAACTAGCTGCAGAATATCCTGTGAAAATAAACGTTTCTGTTGATGTTGATTTCAACCAAAACCCGCAAATTTTTATAAAAGCAAGGGATCTGGAAATAAATAGAGAAGATATGGTTTTAATTCTTAAAGACGCTCTTTTGTCTAACAAGGATGGCACTTATGTGATTAAGCTGGATGGCAAAGTATCATTTCCTCTTGGCGGATACATAATAGAGATTTGGAAGGATGGTAAATACGAAAAAATAGTGGATGAAGCGAGCTTTCGCTCGGCAGAAAATCATAAATAACTCCCATATCGGCATTAGCCGATTTTTATTTTGAAAATAGCTCTCGAGCGCGCTCCCAAAATTCAGTGTGGCCTTGTTTAGTTTTCATATAATACCACCACTCTACACCCCACAGATATTGAGCATCGAATCCGGTCTTGCTCGCAAAACTTATCATCTCACTAAACTTGTCTATGCCCATGCGGTCAAGCAATATTTCTACTGGCGTGCCAACTATCGGTTGTCTCAACCAGGGCTCAGTTGATAGTTCTATCAATACTTTGGGCTTCTTGCCATAAACAAGGTCTACGAGGTTTTGTTTAATTCTGAAGAATCCTGGGGTGATAGGGTAGCGAAACGGACCTGTTTTCCACCAAACATATAAATATGCACTCGAACCAAAAACATCTGTGCGCTTATACGTCTGAAACCACGGATCAAACTCACCGCTTGAAGTAAGTAAAACTTGCCTGGCCTGATCCAACCCATGAACAAGGTCAATTTCTTTTTGTAAAAATTCTTCATCCAACTCTCCACAAAGCGACCTGCTGAAAAACGCCAGATAAGGCTCATTCTCAACCTGCCAGTACTTTATATTTTCATAATCCTTATATCTATTAACAACCGTCTCGATATATTTTAGAATCCTTTCTTGTTTTAAGCTGACGGTTGGGCTGGATCGGCTAACCCAATCCGGCTCATGGCACTCCGGCCAGCCGGGCAATCGCCGGCCAACAGCTAATATCACTAATGCGCCGCGCCTGCGCGCTTCGTTCATCTGATAATCAAGCTCATTGAAATTAAATTTACCCTCTTCGGGCTCAACCATGGGCCAATGCGCCGATAATCTTAAATTTTTTACCTTAAGGTCGTCCAGTATGGCCAGATATGTTTTTTTCCAGTCCAATTGCAACTCGTCAGAGTGAAACTTACTGAACGACGCTCCATAAGCAATCTCCTCTGGCAGCGTCCTTAAGGACAAAACGTAAAAAACGGCCACAATTATAAACACTACCAATAAAAAGTTTTTTAATCCTCGTCTAATCATATAAAAAGCATGAAAAAACCGACGACAATAAGCATCGTCGAAACAAACTTATGCAAAAACACGTTGCCTTCATGAACGTTTTCTGAAAAATGTCCTGGTATTTTTTTAGTCAGTATGAAAGCAAAAAGCAAAACAAAGACGAACTGCATGCCGCCTATGGCGTTTACTAGCGAAACATCACCCATTCTGATGGCAAGAAGTACGAAAAGAAACGCGAGTCCGGCCAATGCCTTGTTGGCCACCACCAAAAGCTTAGTTTTCGCCCTTGATTCTTTGAAATTTTTAATTACGGCTGTGAAATTTCCGGGCCACAAAAGAAGCATGAAAGCTCCGGCTACATTAGCCATGCGAGACCAGAAGAATCCGTCCCAAAAAGTTGTCTCACGAAAAATTATTTTCACAAAGACAGAAGATATGCCGAATAGAATTCCGGCCAAAATCACATAGCTAGTTGATGACTTGCTGAACCTAAGCCGGGACATGAGAAACATGCCGGCAACTAAAAATACAAAACCGATTAAGAAGTTGCCAGGAAGGGCGTCTTTTAATAGCCACAGGCTAAAAAGAAAGGTGGACAGGGCAGAAACCGCACCCATCACCGGGGCGACATCGGAAGCATCAGAAATTTTTAAAGATTTGTACAAAAATAAAATAGAGAAAATGTAGGTCAGCGCGATCACAAATGATAGCTCAATCACCCTAAAAGTAGGCCAGGAAACTAATGGAAAATAGACTACAACCGCGCCAGACATTATGCCAACATAAAAAGCATAAACAACCGGACGAGAAACGGCCTTTGAAGAAACCAAAAACTTGTCCAGCAAAATAACCAGACCGCTTAAAACCTGTGCGAATAGGGCTAAATATATCCAGCTCATATGGAATTACTTTCGCATATCTTTTTATACTCGTAGGCGGATGGACGTATCTTACGCTCGAGCGTGTCGTAATTCATTTCCACAAGACCGAATCGCGGATCAAAACCGTGCGCCCATTCAAAGTTGTCTAAAAGCGACCAATAAAAGTATCCACGAACATCAACGCCGTCATTTACCCCGTTAGAAGTAGCCTCGCCGAGGTCCTTTGGACTCACGCCAGAGGCGTGAGCGAGACTTCTAACGGGGTGAATGGCCCGCAGAACCCATTGCAAATGCTCTTTTATGAACTTGGCCCTTTTCGTATCCACGGCATCAGCTAGACCATTTTCGGTGATATAGATCGGCTTTGAGTATTTTTTGAGCTCAATCAGCACATTATAAATACCTTTCGGGTAAATATCCCAGCCCATGTCGTTTTTTTCGTATTTCTCTTTATCGCCGAATTTGCGATGAAAATAATAATTCAAACCGATAAAGTCTTGCTTTATGCTTTTTAAAAAATGGTGATTCCAAAACCAAATCATAAATCTTGACAGAAGCCAATTAAGTGGGTTCTTATTAGATTCAAAGTTGATATTGTGCTTGGCTACTCCAATATTTAAATTTGGATTGACGGCTTTGATTTTTTTATATGCTACATTGTGCGACATGATTAATTTGCTTACGACTCGCAGCCACGAAATAAGATTCTTTTTAAATGGGGGCCAATTACCCTTCAAGTAGCCGTGGCTTGAAAAAACCAGCGGTTCATTTATCGTTATCCAAAATTTAGCACTATCCCCTAGCCCTTCAACCACATGGCCACAATAGCGGCCAAATATTTCATGACTATCTCTAGCCAACCAACTCCCCTTTTTTACAAACCACAAGGGCAACGTCCAATGATACAGCGTTACGAAGGGCTCCAGCCCCCTGTCTCGCAATGCCTGTAGCACTTTTCGATAATGCTCGATTGCCACTTCATCGAACTTCCCCTCCTCCGGCTCCACGCGCGCCCATTCAATTGAAAAACGATGTGCATTCTGGCTCAGTGATTTCGCAATATCAAAATCCTCCTCGTACCGAATGTAGTGATCGCAAGCCCTGCCAGCTGCTGGCACACGTCCATCGCGTGCGGCTTGAGCCCAGTCATTGTTTTCTATACCTCCCTCTACCTGGTAGCTTGCGGTTGCGCTGCCCCACACAAAACCATTAGGAAAATATTTTTTATTTTCTAAATCTTCCACATTAAAATTATAACACACCTGACGAGCCACCACCTTTCATTATAAACAAGCCCGTGCTACCTTTAAACACAATTGAATTAGTTCATTAAAATCAGGAGCCACCCAAATGAGAAGCTTAGGCCGCTTACTAGGACTTTCTTTGTTTTCTGCAGTAATCTTAGCCGCACAGAATCAATCAACGCCGCAAGCATTCACGTCTGATCCGTGGCGACTTGGCGGTGATCTTTATCTTAATTATCAGCCGATAAGCAAGCAACCTTCATTTATCAGGGGTCAGCTGCCCTATCAGCGCTGGAACGCCGGTTGGCAGCTTCAGATGAGGCGCCGCGAAAGAATTACCTTTAATTTTGGGTTTTCAGTAGCTGGCGGAACACCTTTTGATAATCCGGAAAGGCTGAACTATTCTATCTCAACATTGGTAGGGATTGCCCGTGGCCTCAGTTTTCTTGGAGGAGTAAACGTCGGACTCAACATAAATCAGCATCCAATTGTCGATCCATCTGGAAGAATAGAAAACACCGGAATAAACGAATTATTTACCGGCCTCAGTTTCGCTAAAATAAAAAGTTTTCAAGTCTGGAATATAAATAACCAGGCCTATATTACTAAAAACATTCGCAGCAACATTCCTGTATTCAACAATGACAGAACCTCGCCATATATAGGCTGGCGAGCCGGAAATAACTTAACTCTTGGCTTAAATTTTAAAGACTACGAGCGTTGGAAACTACGGCTGGAAAGTTATGTCGAAGGGAATGACACAAGCTTCCTGGGCGATCCGGGAGCGGTTGGGGCAAATCTGACCCTAAATACCGCGATCCACAGGCATCTCGTGTGGCAAACCGGCGCTATGATACGACACAGTATCGGACCCTATCCCAATAGACTTATTCCAACCATAGGCTGGAACATACCGGCCTCTTCCGCACCAATTGGAAGTGAAGTTTTTTCCGTTTGGTTTGGGCCCCGATTTACCTTTTAGAAAAGTTGTAACAAATAAAAAGCCTCGCTATCGCGAGGTTTTAATTTTCAAAATATTTTGGCCCGATGGCAAGGCCTCGCCCGATTGAGTCGGGTAAAAAGGCTAACAACAAAAAGCCGATTATCCCATGAGCCAGGCCCAAAAAATATAGATTCTTACCGCCTCTATCGACCTTAAGAATATGGCGCTGCAAGCCCAACCAGCAAAGAAGGTTACAATCATCAGAAACCAGTTTGGAAAATGGGCTAAGGCAAAAAAACTACCGGCAATCAATGGAATATGAGGATTTTTGTCGTCTTCCAAAAAACCAACCAATCTGTTAACGAAGAAGCCGTTTAGCAGATACTGCTGGAATAGTCCGCCAGCGCAATATCTTAAAAAATATTCTAACCACTGGCCTGGTCCACTAAAACGAGCCTGACCGAATAAAATGCCCAAACAAGAAACTATCGCAGCAATGGTAAGTAAAAGCCAACCAAATTCGTAAAATGCAACCCTAAAATTTTTAGGCCAAAGGCCTATCTCTTTTAGCCCTTCACCATAAAAACCATTGATGCCAGCCATTCCACCCACTATTAACAGATAGTAAGGGCCGTAATTTTCCAAGTCCATGCCAAATTTCCAGTAGGCTCCTACAAAAAGAATATAAAACAATACGGCCCAGAAAAGCTGGGCCCACTTAGATCTCTTTCTTGGTTTTGAGACCACATGAACCTCCTCTTTTGTGGATTATTTATCAATGAACGATACCTGCAACTATCGTAAAAATAGCACATACTCTATATATAGCAAAGGAAGTCCATGCTATAATGCAAGCACATGATTGGCATTACTAAAAAACAGGCTGATGTGGCGCCCGCTAAAACCAACTACGGCGTTGAGGTTGTTTATGTCGGCGAATCAATTGACCTGAAGAGGGTTCAGGAAACCATGAAACAGTACTCGTTTATGAATCGCGACCACCCACTGGTTCTGCGCCTGCTCGATGATCAGTTCGCGGTATTAACCAAGTTTGGTACGGTAGCCTTTTGGAATGTTGACGAAAAATTAAGAAAGCAATTCGTTCGGGAACTAGCTTCTTCGACCAAGAGCAAAAAAGTATTCTACCCGCACACAGAGACTACCAAGGTCATAATCGGCGAAGAGGTCGAAAGAGTAACCTTTACCGAAGTTTACCTGACCAATTTTAGTTTGGAAAAAATCAGAATAATTTCCTATGTCCTGTCTCAGTCAGTGGCACTGGAACGCTACGAAAATGAGATAGAGGAAAATCTTCAAGAGCTCGGGGTGGTTATTGAAAACCTTAAATCTAAGGGTCGCGCCATGCTGCGCGAACGTGAATTGCTTAAGCGCATCGGCAAGGTTCTGTCGGTTAAACAAATTGCCGTAGCCCATCTGTCGTTATTTGATAAGCCGGATGAGGCCTGGGAATCTCCTGAATTAGAAACCCTCTATAACCAACTGCATCGCGAGTACGACATGGGCGACCGTTTTGATATATTAGATGAAAAGGTTAATTTCCTATCTGATAATGCCAAACTGCTCCTAAATTTCATAGCCGAAAAACGCAACGCCTTCCTCGAAATGGTCATTATCGCTCTTTTTGTGATTGACCTAATCCCACTCTTCATAGACCTCGTTAAATATTTAGCCAAATGAAAAATCCGCACGCTTGCGGATTAGGTAAGAAATCTTTTTATACTGAACGGGCCAATGTCTATCTTGCTTCTGCCGTCCAGAGCTAGTTGGGCCAGTGATTCGCCGATTGCGGCAGAATGTTTAAATCCATGGCCGGAACACGGTGATGCCATAATTATATTGGGGTTTTCCGGATCAAAATCAATCACAAAGCCTGAATCCGGCGTAACAGTGTACATACAGACTTTTGAGCGGATACATCGCGGACTTAAGCCCGGCAAACGGTTAACAATGTGCTCAGCATACACAGACTCTACTTCGGCATCAGTTACGTCTCTATTAACGTTGTCGGGATCAATAATATTGGTTTCTTCGGAAGCCACCTTAATTCCACCGTTCAGACCGTCAATAGCCGGAAATCCATAAATAAAATTATTGCTATTCACCCAGATGAAAATCGGAAATCTGCCGATAAGATACGGCTTGATAGAGCCGTTAATATCAAACCAGAAAAGACACTGCCTCAAAATTTTAAAAACGCCCGGGAACCTCGATCTTAAAAAATCATTAACCCAGGCACCGGCCGAGATTATGACCTTATCGGAGTAGATGTAGGAACGGGCGCCGGCGTATTCAGCAATAACGAGCATGCCGCTGCCTTCTTTTTTTATGGCGATAACCTTATGGTTAATCCTCGTATCGGTACCCATCCTTCTGGCCAATCCGATTTGAGCTCTAATACAATTTTCCGGCCTTAGAAAACCGGCCATAGGTTCATAATAGCCGCGCTCATCGCCGAAAAGATTAAACTGCGGGAATTTTTGGCGAATCTGAGCAGTACCGAGAATTTCATGACCTACTGAGTATTTTCTTGCGGCACGGATTGTTTCTCCAAGAAAATCAGCCTTGCCATGCATTGCCGAGCCCGTGCTGTAACTTGTCATCATAAGTCCGCCGGTAACCGTAAGCAGATCCTGCCCGGTCAGAGCTTCCATCTCGCGCCATAACTCATATGACCGCAGAGCAAGCGGTGTATATGTCTCACCCTCGCCTATCGCCTGCCTGGTTATTCGCGTATCGCCACCGCTTGAGCCCAGCTGATGAGGCGGGTCAAACCGGTCTATAGCAATTACTCTCGCCCCTCTTTTTGCCAACTGATATGCCGCCGCGGAGCCCATTGCGCCCAAACCGACAACTGCTACATCACAGACATTCTTCACGTATCGCCTCTTTTGTAAAAGTTCTCAAAACTAAAAAGACGTTATCACGCATATGCGATAACGTCAAACAGCCTCTTCATTTTCTGCCGGAGGAGCCGAAACCTTTGTCGCCACGGTTTGAAGAAGTTAATTCACTTACCACTTGCGGCGAAACATTTTCAACTTTTTGGATTAGCATTTGGGCGATTCTGTCCCCGGCCTCTATCCGATAGGTTTTTTTAGAAAGGTTGATTAAGCCGACTATTATTTCCCCACGATAATTTGAATCAATGACTCCGCCCAAGACTTTCAGTCCGTTTTTAATGGCCAGGCCGCTCCTGTCCCAAATCAAACCCACGCAATCTCTTGGTGTGGCCATGGCAATCCCAGTAGCAACGGTAGCAATTTCCCCAGGCCTCAAAACGTGGCTTGCAATAGAGCACAAATCCAATCCGGCGTCACCGCTGTGCATCTTGACCGGAATTTTAGCATCTGGGTGAAGTTTTTTAATTTTGATTCTCATTTCTCTTCCTTCTCCTTTTTAAGTTCTAAACAAACTGAATTAATGCAATATCGCTTGCCACCCTTGTCAGCCGGGCCATCATCAAAAACATGGCCAAGATGCGAGCCGCATTTTTTGCAACGAACTTCGGTACGATGCATACCGAGGCTATTGTCAGGCACAAGTTCAACATTTTCAAGATTGACGGGATCAGAAAAACTCGGCCAGCCGGTGCCAGAATCAAACTTAGTATTGGAAGAAAAAAGTTCCTGTCCGCAATTAGCACATTTGTACATTCCTTTAGCATGCTCATCCCAATACCTACCGCTAAACGGCGCTTCGGTCCCACTATCGCGCATGACATGATACTGCTCGGAGGTTAATTTTTGTTTAATTTCTTCATCGGTCATGTTTTTATTTTATTTTCTCCAATAACATTCTCACATTCTTGAGAATGTGAGAATGTTATTGGATTATTAGTTTACAGCTTTTAAAAGTTTATTGAATTTTTCTCTTAATTTTTCCAATTTGGGGCTGATAACTAGCTGGCAGTATGCCTTATCCGGATTTTTTTTGAAATATTCGCGGTGATATTCTTCGGCCGGATAAAACTTCTCCAGCGGCTTTAGTTCGGTTACAACCTTTTGGCCTTCTTTATTGAGCTCAGAAATGAATGCCTCGGCCTGAGATTTTTGTTCTGAACTCGTATATAAAATAATCGAGCGGTATTGAGTGCCTACATCATTCCCTTGCCGGTTCAAAGTCGTCGGATCGTGCGTCGCAAAAAATACAGTCAAAAGATCATCATAACTTATTTGAGAGGGCTCAAATTCTATTTTAGAAACTTCGGCATGGCCCGTATTACCCCCACAAACCTGCTCATAGATTGGTCCCGGCATTGTCCCACCGGCATAACCAGGCATAACTGAAATTACCCCTCTTAATTCGACGAATACTGCCTCAGTGCACCAGAAACATCCTCCACCAAATATCGCAGTCTCATTTTTTTGTAACACCATAAAATAAATTTAGCATATTGGTCTCAAAACAAAAACCGCCCTGAGCAAAGTCGAATAGGCGGTTTTTGTTTTTAACGACTACGTGGTCGGGGTAGCTGTCGGAGTAGGAGTTTCTGTCGGAGTAGCGGTAGGTGTCGGCGTTGTGCTTGGAGTTGCTGTCGGAGTTGCTGTCGGAGTTGCTGTCGGAGTTGGTGGCATGCTTGGACTCACAGATGGTGATACTGATGGCGTTGGAGTTCTTAAACATTTTGGGTGAATGACAAGCATGTTCGGTTTGCCCAGTTGTTTAAGAGCATTGAATATACCCTTTTCTGCGGCAGCCTTTGCTGTCGGACTCATACCGTCGTAGGCTTTTTGGATTGCCTCCCTTGCTTCGGTGGCGCCAACCGTTGCTTTGCAAGCTTCTTGATCCGGCAAGGTTGATACCCAAGCCAATAAGTTAGCTAGAGCTGAATCTATAAGATTCAGGTAGCTCTGTTTTTCTGCATCTGTTAAGATACCGGGAGCTCTCTGGGCTTCTTCATATGATTTAACAGCCTTAAATAATGCACCGTAATATCTCATTTCCTGTGAATTCCTGAAATCTCTTAAAACATCTTTCAAATCACGACCGAGATGAAAGCCTCTGCCGCCAGCATCAGCCGGACGATGGAAAACAGCTTGATACAATTCATCCAGCGTCTCGCCATCAACTGCCGTATTGCTTTCGGCAAAAACATTGGTGCTGTCTTTGCCTACCCAAAAACCAAACGCCACACCGACCGTAAGAACGGCTATCGCCATCCCAACAGCCAACTTCTTAGATATGCTCATATGCTAAAAATTGCAGGCGTTGCCCGACATTCCACCAGCAACAATACTAGCGAAATGCAGAGAAATACATGCATTAACCGACAAAAGCCACAACAAATGGCTGTTTAAAATAATATAGTAAACCTAGGAATCTTAAAAGGGGCGCTGTCCACTCTTAAAACTTTTTAAATCATCGAGCACTTCTTGAGCATGCTCAAGCGGATCCACATTATCGTATACCCTTACAACCCTTCCCTTGGGATCTACCAGAAACGACCTGCGCAAAGTTCCCATATGCTCACGCCCCATGAATTTCTTTTTGGCCCATGCTCCATACTTTTTGACAATCTTCTTTTGGGTATCTGCCAAAAGAGTGAATGTAAGATTATATTTCTCAGCAAATTTTTTATGGCTTGCCACAGAATCCACGCTTACGCCCAAAACTTCTGCCTTTAGCTTACTGAGGTCAGGCAAGGCATCTCTTATTGAACAGGCCTCCTTGGTACATCCCGGTGTATCATCCTTTGGATAAAAATATAAAAGCACCCACTTACCTCTGAGGTCAGCGAGTGAATGCTCTTTGCCATTTTGGTCCGGCAAAACAAAACCCGGCGCCATTATTCCAACTTTGATTTTATGATTTGCGACCATTGTTTACTGAGACTATCCAAGCCAGGCCCGCAAACGCGGAAATTTTACACAGATTGGAAGTTTTGAACACCAAACTTCCAGACCGAAAAAACGACCCGGCCTTGCTGCTATAAAAAACAGCAAGACTAGGGCGTACACTATATGCTCGTCCACGACATATGAATGCGGGGGTATACGTGGAAATTGCAAAACCGGAAAATAATAAAGCATCATCAGTCCGGCACCATAAATTGAAGTTAACCTGACAAAAATACCAAGTATCAAAGATCCCCCCAAGATAGTCAGGCCCCACCCATTAAGCCAGTTCGTAACCGGCAAAACATCCGGCTGTAAAAACCAACTATAAAATCCGCCGAAGGTACTGGCGTTTGCCAGGTAACCAGTGGCTGACCAGCTTGGATCCAAAATCTTGCTGATACCAGCATAAAACATCAGCCAACCGACAGAAATCCTTAACAAGAAAAGTGACGCTCTTTCAAATTTGTTCATATAATTTTGTGGTATCCATTGTGGTAAGTATCCGGATGTCCTTTTTGGTCAAGATTCAGGAGTACAAGCCACGATAAATTAATTTTAAAAATTGCGAATTCAGAATGAGGCAACTCCAAAATCGGCCAATAGTGGGAGCCCTTGAGGTCAGCATTTACAGACAGGAATTTGATTATTTCTAGCTGCTCTTCTTTCCCCTCTACTAGCTGGGCGGCACCGCCACCTTGTATCGTGATGGCGGCTGGGCCGAGGCCAACCACGATACCGACATAAGAATTCTGCATCAGGTTAGAAAACTTGCGAGTATCTCTGGAGGTTAGAAAATAGAAATTAAAATCTTCGTCAGTAACATAATATACGGCCGAAGCCTGGGGCTTATCATCGGCTGAAACCGTAGCTAAAACAGCTACGTTATTTTCCCGCAAAAACTTAAGCGCCTCTTGTTTTATTTGTTCTGTTGTTTCCATCTATGTTTTGTGATATTTTATTCTAAAACTTTTTGCTTAACCTTACCGACTATGGCCTCGAGTGTCCAATCATTTTTGACCAAAAAGTCGCTGACTCCCAATCCAGCCGCTTCACTTATTATAGCTGGGTCGCTTAGCCCTGTAACTATTATTACCGGGACATTCTTGCCCCAATCGTCAGCGCGTAATGTCTTCAGCAACTCCATGCCGCCTATTTTAGGCAAGACCAGATCGAGTAAAATCAGATCCGGGCGCCTGCCCATAGCCAGCGCCAGGCCGGCCTCGCCGTCTTTTGCCTCAAGCACGTCAAAGTTTTCTTTTCGCAGATTCTCTGCCAGCGCCCACCTTGAAGAGCCCTCGTCCTCAATAATTAAAATGGTTCTTTGCGCCGGCCTTCTTACCTGGCCCTCGCCCATATTTATATTAAAATTTATCATTGATCATCTGGCTAGATACTGGCATCTTAACATAAAAAGTCGTCCCATGCCCGGCACTGCTTTCAAACCAGATCTGCCAGCCGAAATTATCACAAATGCTTTTTATTATAAAAAGTCCGAGGCCGGTGCCGCCTTTTTTCATTTCTTTGGCAACGTCTGATCTAAAAAACTTGGAAAATATTTTTGGCCTGTCTTCTTCTGCTATGTCGGGTCCGTTATTATGCGATGAAAAAATATATTCGCCGTTTTTGAGTTGAAGAGATATCTCTACCTTACCGGCACCCTTGTCAGAATATTCCGCGGCATTATAGATAAGGTTTACAAAAATCTGCATGGCCATCGGCTTATTGGTGGTCAAGCTAAAATCTGCACCCTCAGCCTCAAAGACGAATTCGACTCTTGGGTTTGCCTGCTTAACCTCCCCAACAATAGCTTCGATTTCAACCTTTAAATCAAATTTTTCTTTGCTCAGCGTGTTTTTGCCGACTCTTGATAGTACCAACAAGTCCTCAACAAAACTAGCAAGACTTTTGTTCTCCTTGTATATTTCCTCAATCTTCCTGCGATCCTCATCGGATATAGCAGAACTTTTGCCCAGCCACTCAACCATCCAGCTTATACTTTTAAGAGGGTTACGAAGTTGGTGGCCTATTATTGAAATGAATTCTTCGCGGAATTGATCTTTTTGTTTCTTGTCGGTAATGTCCGGCTCAATCGACATAAAAAACCTGATGTCGCCTTTTTCGTCGAGTATGGGTGTAATATAGTCATCCTGCCAGTATTCGGTTCCATCCTTTTTTACGTTCTTAACCTGGCTTACAAATGGCTTTTTTTCTGTTTTTATTGTCTGCCACAATTTATCATAAAATTCCTTGGGCATGTGGCCACCCCACAGATCGTTAGGATGTTTGCCTAAAATTTCATCCATTGAATATCCGCTCAGACGTTCCCAGGCCTTATTGGCATAAATTATTTTCGCGTCAATGTCGGTTATTAAAATTGCCTGATCAGCCGTCGAAATAGTCGATTGGAAAAGTAATATCTTGTCTTCCAGCAGGCTTACCGATTTTTCTACCATTGCGCCCACAGCCGCTTCTGACAATCGCGGACCAGGGGGAGTGATTCTTGGCTTTTTGGCCGGAAAATCTATGAAAAACTTGACGAGATCCGACCTGCTTACTATGCCGACAAGCCTCTTCTGAGCATCGACCACAGGAATCGGATTGACGCGATGATGTTGAGTGAAAGCGGTGACAGCCTCTTCCAAAGTGGCGGTCTCTTTAAGGGTCAGCGGGTCGTCGTTCATTACGCCGGCAACTTTAAGCGCGGCGATAGTTTCAAATTCCTTTTCAATGCCGTCTTTTTCAAGTGCAAGTCGCCGCAAAATTCTTTGAAGCGTAGGTATGTGTATTGCAGAGTCAATATTAACAAGATCGTATTCGGTAAGAATTCCAACCAACGCTCCAATGCCATCAACAACTGGCAGGCCGTTAAATCTGTTTTTATACAGAAGTTTAGCCGCATCAAAAAGTGAAGTCTCCGGAGAAACCGAAACCACCTCCTTGGTCATTATATCTTTTAGTGTTTTTGGATCCATCCCGTTAATTTATGCGGCCAGCCAGCCGCCATCTACATAAAGCGTGGCACCGGTAACATAGCTCGCCTCTTCAGAAGCCAAAAATACAACGGCCGCGGAAATTTCTTCTGGCCGGCCGATTCTTTTAAGCGGCACCCTTTGGAGTATTTCTTTCATTACATCTTCGCTTAATTCTTTGTCTTGTTCATGAACCATTGGCGTGTCTATGACACCCGGGGCAATCACGTTAACGGTAATCCCGAGAGGCGCGAGTTCCACGGCTAGACTTTCGGACATACCTATAATTCCTGCCTTGGAAGCGGCATAGTGGGTCGAACCCTCAAAACCTATTCCTACTCCGCCGGATGCGATTGAAGCAATATTGATGATACGCCCCCAATTATTTTTGGCCATTTCTTTAGCGGCTCGCTGAGCACAGAGAAATTGCCCCTTCAGATTAATGTTAATCGTCTTATCCCAATCTTCTTCGGTTAATTCCAGCGCCTGCTTGGGAGCGTAGATACCTGCATTATTTACCAGAATATCCAATCTGCCAAATTGTTTAATTACTTCATCGAAAACCCGATTTACTTCTTCAGCATTTGAAACATCCATTTTAAAACATGCCGCCTCTCCACCGCCGGACCTGACCTCAGCTTCTACTAATTGGCATTCGTTCAAATCAACATCAGTAATCACTACCTTGGCGCCCTGTTTCGCCAACATTAAAGCATGGGTCCTGCCCATTCCTCTGCGTCCACCGGTCACCAAGGCTATTTTTCCTGCGATATCAAACATTGCTTTTACTTTAACGCTCGCTCCTTAACTCCTGTTAATCCCCGATTTAATTATAAACAAACCGGACACAAAAAGCACGCTGGAAGAGACGGCGGAAATAACACAATAAAAACATAAGGAATGCAGAATAAAAATCTGCGCAAAGAGAAGCCAGATAGAGGCCAAAAGACCCAGAACGGTAAACCTAGCTATGAATCTGACAAGCCGATAATTCCGTAAGTCAAGATAAGCAAGAGATAGCACCAACACGATTAGATAATAGGCCGTTCCCAATAAAGAAACCGGAACCCCAAATATAGCCGAGTACTTGCTCGTAACAACTTCTTCGCAGCCATTTAAAATCGCGCACGGAATCGGACCGCCAAAATAATATTTAGCCGTCAAATAGGTAGCGTCCAAAAAACCAATAAAGCTGGCCGCGACCAATACAAAAATAAGCTTCTTACTAATTGACGCCGACCTCCTGTTCAATTCTACTTCTGAGTTCTTCATAGCTTCTGGGATTCTCGAACTTAGCTCCGTTTAAAAAGAATGTCGGAGTAGCATTAACTTGCGAACGTACTCCGCTCTGATAGTCATTTTCGACTTTTTCTTTAATATCTTTCAAATCTAAATCTTTATTGAAACGCTCGACATCAAGATTAAGAGATCGGGCATAGGATGCGAATGTATCTTCTGCATCGCTTCCGCTTTTGCCGGACCAGTTATTCTGATTTTCAAAAAGCATGTCATGCATTTGCCAGAATTTACCCTGTCTGCCGGCGGCCTCGGCAGCGTGAGCGGCAAGCTCTGCATTCTTATGTATCTGCCTCAACGGAAAATGACGATAAATAAATTTTATTTTGCCGCCAAAATCCTCGTTTAGTTTCTTAAGCAAGGGATAATAAGCCGAGCAGGCCGGACACTGGAAATCGCTATATTCAACAAATATCACCTTCGCTTCTTGATTGCCCCTACTCCAATCGGAAGACGAAACTGCGTCCGTTAGTAAGGCTGTCTGGTTAGACGGCGGAGTACCGCTTAGCTTAACCATGCCTAAAACAGCGCCAACTATTATAAGGAGGGCAAACGTCCAGAAAAGGACGCGCCTGGTCAAACGCCTGCGGTGCTGCTTGCTCACCAACTCCGTCTCCGCCTTCTTCAGATCATAACGCTCCTTGCTGGTTAAGTTTTGCAAATTATTTTCTTCACTCATGTGTCATTATTCACTCGTTTTGCCGTCAAAATACTCTTCGTCAGCCATCGCCTGCTCTTTGTCGCGGTGCATCACGCCATCACGATGGTTTGGCGGAGAATACAGCGTGTAGAGTTTCATAGCCTTATCTGGAGATGCGTTAATTATATTGTGCCTGGTACCAGCCGGAACTATAACCACAAAACCGTCTTTTATCTCATGCTCAATACCGCCTAAAAAGGCCTTGCCGTTTCCAGATTCACAGCGTATAAACTGATCCAGTTGATGAACTTCCTCGCCGATGTCTTCGCCCGGCTTAAGACTCATAACCACAAGCTGACTGTTTTTAGCCGTATACAAAACCTGACGAAAATACTCGTTTTCAAGCGAGAGTTTTTCTATATTCGTTACGTAGCCTTTCATTTTTATTTTTTTAATTGCTTCCAGAGCCAGGCTATTATTAAAATGCCAACCACGGTCCAAACAAGCCAGGTTATACTAACAGCTAAGGCTCCAACGCCCCAACCATAACCGCCGCCGTACATCATATCGCTGCCACCTCCCCACATCATATTACCAAACATGGTGTATACCTCTTATACTTTCCGGCCGCCTGGTTATCGCCCCGGCAACCAAAACAATAATAAGAGTGCAACCTACTGTTCATTCTATCATTTTTTCAAATAAGGCTCTATACGTTTTAATAACACTGCATTTATCGCAACTATTATTGAAGACGCCGACATCAGAAGCGCCGATATCTCAGGACGAAGCGACCAGCCAAGAGAGTTATAAAATACTCCGGCCGCAACGGGGATAGCGAGTATATTATAGATAGCCGCCCAAAAAAGATTTTGTTTCATTTTTATTACGGTAGCTTTGGATAAGCGAATAGCGGCAACAATATCGTACGGGTCTGATTTCATGAGAACGATATTGCCAGTCTCTATGGCCACATCGGTACCGGCTCCAATAGCAATGCCTATGTCGGCCTGGGCCAGGGCCGGAGCATCATTAATGCCGTCACCGACCATAGCAACAAACTTGCCCTCATCTTGTAGTTTTTTAACATACTTTGCCTTATCTCCTGGCAATACCTCGGCAAATATCCTATCCATGCCAAGTTCTTTTCCAACCGCTTCGGCAACACCTTTGTGGTCGCCTGTAATCATAGCGACTTCAATGCCAAGCTGTTTTAAGGCGGCTATCGCCTTCTTTGCTGTCGGCTTTACGCTGTCAGCCGCCGCAATAATACCGGCAAACCTGCCCTCCACAGCCGTTAAACTTAAAGTCTTACCTTCAGCCGCCAAACGATCCAGAATTTCTCTGGCGTTTTCTAATCCTACATTATTATCAGCCAGAAGCTTTTCTTTTCCGGCAAGAACTATTTTCCCATTAATCACCGCTTTAAGACCGTGCCCGGCGATTGATTCAAATTTACTGATTGATTCGAGAGGTATTGCGCCTTGCCGCTTCGCTTCCTCCATAATCGCCTTGGCTAGAGGATGATTGGAACCAGCCTCAACGCTTGCTTCGTAATTCAATATTTCTTGTTTCGTAAATCCATTGAAAGCGATTACGTCAGTTACTTTTGGTTTGCCCTCGGTGAGTGTGCCGGTTTTGTCCAACACAATTGCATTAAGCTTGGAGGTGTTTTCAAGCGTAGCTGCGTCTTTTATGAGAATATTGTGCTTTACACCAAGGCCCGTTCCGACAGCAACGGCCGTAGGCGTGGCAAGTCCTAGGGCATCAGGGCAAGCGATCACTACGGTAGAAACGGCGAATGTTAACGCAGTAAGAAGTCCCGTGCCAGCTCCAAAATACCATCCAAAAAATGCAGCGAGACCGGAACCAATGGCAAGCACCACCAACCAGGCCGCTGCCTTATCGGCAATACGTTGGCCTGGGGCCTTGGAATTCTGAGCCGTCTCCACCATTTTAATTATTTGAGCAAGAACAGTTTCTGAACCGACTTGTGTTGCTTTGAATTTAAACACGCCGGTCAGATTGATCGAGCCGCCAACCACTTTAGCGCCCACTGTTTTGGCAACGGGGATAGATTCCCCCGTCACAAGCGATTCATCAACAGAGCTTTCTCCCTCAATAATTTCGCCATCTACCGGCACTTTATCGCCAGGACGCAAAACGACAATGTCATCGTGACCGATTTCTGAACTCGGAATACTCACCTCTTTTCCGTTACGGATAACATTGGCTTTTGGCGGAACAAGATCAAAGAGCGCCCGCAACGCATCCGACGTGCCTCGGCGTGACTTCATCTCCATCCAATGGCCGAAAAGCACAAACGTGACCAGTAGAGCTGCGGCCTCATAGAACGTCTCGCTTTCCGGCCGAATAAATGTAAGTAATACACTGAAAAGATAGGCCGCTAAAACGCCGGTGGCAATAAGCACGGCCATATTTAATTTTTTTGCTTTTAACGAATAGAATGCGCCTGTGATAAAAATTGAGCCGGTCCAGAAAACTATCGGCGTCGTTAAAATTAACAAAAGCCAGTTAACCGGTATGGGCATCGGCAGGTTCAAACCAAAAAAATTAATACCGACAGGAGAGTATAAGAAAATCGGAATAGATAATAAGAATGACACCCAAAACCGGCGGCGCATATCCGCTTCCATCTGTTTGGCCATGGCAGGATTTGTCATTTCTGCCTGATGATCGTGTTTGGTGTGTTCGTTCCCTCGCTCTTCGGGAATAAGATCCATGCCACATCCAGGACACTTGCCAGGCATGCTTTTCCGCACCTCTGGATGCATCGGACAAACATAGATTTTATTGTTGTGAACCATTTGCATCTAAGTTTTACGGCCTGGCCTAATTTGAGTTCCTTTTTGATCTGACGCGATCAACCTCGGTTAAGTACTGTTTCCGTAATCGTACGCTCTGAGGAGTAATTTCCAGGTATTCATCCTCTGCCATTATTTCAAGCCCACGCTCAATCGTCAACGGAATCGGTGGCGTCAGGTCAATTGCTTCATCTGAGCCGGAGGCGCGTACGTTGGTAAGCTGCTTACCCTTGGTTGGGTTAACATACATCTCTTCGCCCTTAGAAGTATTACCGATAACCATGCCCTCGTAGACTTCGGTTGCCGGACCTATATAAAGGGCTCCCCTTTCCTGCAATCCCCACAGAGAAAATCCTAATGCCTTGCCATTTGCCATTGAAATCATCGAACCGGTGGCTCGCTTGCGTATCTCACCAGCATACGGCTTAAAACCGATAAAGCGCGAGGACATAATACCTTCGCCCTTCGTGTCTATAACAAACTGATTGCGGTAACCCAAAAGTCCGCGAGTCGGCCCCTCAAACGAAAGCCTAAGTAAGTCGTGCTTATTAAATAAATTAGTCATGATAAACGCACGCGTTCCCAGACGCTCTATAATCGTGCCCTGATATTCCGCCGGAGTATCTATAATTACTTCTTCAAACGGCTCTAGTTTTACACCATTTTCTTCGTGAATAATAACTTGCGGCTGTGATACCTGGACTTCGTAGCCGGCTCGACGCATATTTTCTAGCAATATGGCGATGTGTAATTCGCCACGGCCTCGTACGGCAAAGCTCTCAGTCGAATTAAAATCAATCTGCAGTCCAACGTTTACTTCAAGCTCGCGCTCTAGATATTCGCGCAGTTGGCGAGAAGTAACAAACTTGCCTTCGCGCCCGCCGAACGGAGAATTATTAATCAAAAAAGACAGCGCAATGGTCGGTTCATCAATCTCAATCGCGGGTAACGGAACGGCGTCGGCATTATCGGTAATAGTTTCCCCGATGTAAATATCAGGCAAACCGGCAACCAGAACAATGTCTCCAGCTCCAGCCTCACTCACGTCAACCTTCTCAAGACCCTTAAATGTAGATACCTTATTTATTTTACCGGAACGTATCTCAACCTGACCGGTTTTGTTATTTATTTTTTTTATGAATACGCTTTGATTTGTCTTCACCTTGCCTTCATAAATTCGTCCAACAGCAAGACGGCCTAGAAAATTATCATAACCGAGATTGAACGGCTGAAGCATGAGCGGCTTAGACTCAAGCTCCGCGGAAGAAGTATGCGGCACCCTTGAGAGAATCGTATCCAAAAGCGGAGTGAGGTCCGCGGATTCATCTTCTAGTTTAAGCTTGGCTACCCCAACACGACCGACAGCAAAAACCACTGGAAAATCTGCCTGCTCATCGCTCGCGCCCAATTCTAAAAAAAGCTCGAGTACCTGCTCTTCACAACGGATAGGGTCTGCCGCTGGCTTATCTATTTTATTTATGACAACAATCGGCTTGAGCCCGAGCTCAAGAGATTTCTTGAGAACAAATCTGGTTTGCGGCATCGGCCCCTCCTGGGCATCTACTACCAGCAAAACGGAATCAATAGAGCGCAAAACGCGCTCAACTTCAGACCCAAAATCTGCATGGCCGGGAGTATCAACAATGTTTATCTTTGTTCCTCTGTACGAGATAGATGCGTTTTTAGCGTATATCGTAATACCACGCTCTTGCTCAAGCGCATTGGAATCCATTGATGTACCCTCAGTAAATGCACCGGTCTGGCGCATAAGCGCATCAGTTAAAGTTGTTTTACCATGATCAACATGAGCGATAATGGCGATATTTCGTATCTCCATAGATATAGATAAAAAATAGCCCCCAGGGGCACCTTCTTTACTTAATATTACTCTAAAAAACCACAACGGTCAAATGCACAGTCTCTAAAACATAACCTTACTAAGCATTGATAATGATTATAAGAAATTTATTAAAGTTTTTAATATTTTATACCTGATGAGCTATAGTATGCATACTTCTAATTTTTTACAACAATGTCCTGTATCCTCTTAGCCCAGCCGGCTATTTGTCTAGCCAACATCGAGCTTGCCCTCACCCTTATCCTAAGCTGTCCGAAGCTGCTCTTCTTTGAGGCTCTTCTTTTAACCCCGCGTCTTTTTGTATAGATCTTCTGGAAATACAACCGAGAGAAATTCTCCTTAGAAAAGCCTGTTATTTCAGACCAGTGGTTAACAATACTTTTAGTTTTTGCGTTCTTATCCTTACTCACAAAAATATCAAACCCAATTTCATCATTTTTTATTTTCCCAATATCTTTAAGCCATTTTAAAAATAGCTTTATAAGATACGGGTTTGAGTTAGTAAAACGCACTCCTTTTCTTAAGTTGTTTTTATTATCATATACTAGTCTCTCTTTCCAATATAACATAATGCCGAGAAGCCAAAGTTCTCGATTAGAAATTTTAACAATGTCCTCGGCAGAAGATTTTTTTATTTCCTCTATCGCTTGCTCAGTTTTTAGATTTTTTTTAATTGCGCCGGCCATGGCTGCATCCAACCGCTTCTTTTTCAATCTCTCTTTTTGCTCATCCGTTAATTTTATTTTTTTTAGCCATGAAGAAAGAGTCGACTTGGGTACAAAAATAGTCTTTTTTATCTCCGAATATGAAAGCCCCTTCCTGCGAAGATCAATTACAATCTGTTTTGCGTATTTTTCTACTTTCTGCACCATGCTACTTATTTATTACTAATATAGTAGCACAGTACAATATATGCCCGCAATAGCCTTTACGCACAAGAGGTTTAAAGCCTTACTACTTGTTACCTCTAAAATTACCAGATAAACAAGCCTTGATATATTTATTTACTTGCGTTAAGGTTTAGGAAGTTCACTCATAATTTAAAGACTAGGCGCTCAATGACAGAAGAGAGGGTTCGTCAAATATTTTTAGGTTGCTGGGGGAAAATACCTGATGGTGATGTGCTGCCTGTCGCCCAGCAAGCGATTTGCATAGAAGTTTTACTTGAAATTAGCGGGGCCGTACCAATTAAACTTACTACAGCCGATGCAGAACTATTTTTAAAAATGACCGCTGCGATTACTAAACTATCTTATTTTCATACATTATCGGAGGGCGCGCTTAATTCTGTGCCACCTACACACTGGCACCATCTAGGATATATACTAGAGGCGTATAAAGATGCGACGAACTATTGCTACACCAACTACTCTCGTATATCACATCTTAAAGTTATGCGCGGTAAAACAAGGGCCGACATTAGGATGCTGGCTCAAATGGCGAAACAAAGAGATGCACTTATAAAAGAAGAGCTGCGGGGCGCGAAACAGGTTTCGTTTGCACCGGGTGAGTTCATGGCCCTTCACGAACTTTTTTGCTTTATTATCCTTACTATTTTAGGCGAGCAAACCTTTTCTAAATACAGCAATGAAATGGCTCAGGCATTAACTTATTTGAGGGGTCACCAACTGCATTTTATTACTAGCAAAGCGCCCGGAAACAAGACTTCAAAACCATCATAAAACGGCTTTTTACGCCGTTTTATCATTTTTTGAGATATTTTTTGCCATAGTAACCGAGTTCTTTACTGGCTTGGATTGGGTAAGCTGCGCTAGACATTGTTCTTACATTCGCTCGCCGACTGCGAGCCGTGATAGACGTTACTTGTGGTGAGTTTATCGAACCAGAACTTGGATTATTAAGAAAAAGCAAACATTTTATCTTCCCAACTTGAGTTCAGTCATCTAATCTTGCTCGCTCTTCGGACAAGACTGTATATTTATTGTCTTTAAAAAAATGCCTTGCTTCTTCAGAATCAAAACCTAAATAGAAGGGCAGGGCTACGCCATGTTCAATTGGAACCTCGCTGAATTGAGTTCTAAAATCTTCATCATCTTTGAATCTTATTACTAATACAGACGGACGACCTTGCCTTTGTTCCACTGAAAGCCATTGCATATAAGTCGGATCAACTAGGGTGCGGTCTGCTGGTCTATCGATAAGAAGATAGACGTGTCCAAAATTATCGTTATATTCACCACTCGGGTCTTTAATTTCATAAGTTCTACTTACTCTCCTGCTATCAATACCCCTTGATTTGAGATAAGCAATAAATTTATTTGTAATTTCACCGCATAACATATGCCCCTTTTGTGGGTCATATCCGCCCTCTCGGTCATAAGCACTTATATTGCCATAAATATATTCTGCTAATTTATTAAGTTTTTGTTTCAAATCTTCAACATCATCAAGATTAAACTCCAAATCAGGTTCTTGCTCTTTTATCCTTTGCTCTCTCTTAGCGTCTCTCTTATCCCACTTGGGTTTGTTGTGTTCGTAAAATGCCTCAATATATTCTGCTGACTGTTTTGCTTCTTCTAAAACCGCCCTCCTCATATCCTTTGGGGTATCTTTAAGTTCTGCGGCTAATTTGTCTCTGTAGTTTTCCATATCAATTAGGTTCTAACTTACTAACCCACTACGTTTTTAGTTAAATTTAACTTTTTCTCTCTACGCCAACTTTTTATTTCGACTTCCCTCTTTTGGGCTTGGCTTCTTGTGTCAAATTGTTCGGTATATAAAACTCTTTCTACTTTCTTTGATCTGGTATAGGCACCTCCCTTACCAGAACTATGCTCCCTAAATCTGCGTTCGATATCAGTCGTTATGCCTGTATAAAGAGTTTTGTCCCTACACTCTATTAAATAAACGTAATACATAAAGACTCTAGGAGCACTTCAGGCTGCTGCCTTCAGTACTTCCTCACCTTAGTTCGTCAGCTGCGGGACTTGGACTTGAACCAAGATACCGTGCTTCAGAGGCACGTGTCCTACCATTAGACGATCCCGCAAAATAAATAAAATTATTTGTTTATTTTACAATAAAAAAGCCTGCTTTACAATACGAGCTAGGCCAAATTTAATGGCTACCGAACCGATAATCCAGAAGGATTACTCATCCTACCCGTTCCCATGAAAGGTGAAAAATAACTAATAAAATTAAGAATAATCTAGCGTTTTTGTTTCAAAAAAAACCGGCAATGAATAGGGCCGGCAGTAGCGAGGAGATGAAAACATTTTAATTATTCGGGATCAGTCAGTCTTGAGTCCGGGTCTCGAAAGTTTAGTTCATAACGTGATCCTTCAATTCTTCGGAAGCTACCAAAAAACCCTAACTGAAACTGGCGGCCGACATATTTTTCCGCATATCTGTCCAGGGTGGATTCCAGAGCCATCAACAGCGGTTTGCTCCGCTTGCGACTTACACCGGCGCAGTCGTGAATCACTTGAAGAATGTGCTCCCGAGGCACCAAGTCTGACGCAAAGCCTCCTAGCGTTTGCACTTCAAGATGGTCTGTTCCCTGTTTCGCTGCTTGGAGCAGGTATAGGCTGGAAATGCCTCCCAACGCAAAGACGAATTGATCCACTTCGAATTCGCAACACGGAAGCTGGGGCAACGTTGCCGCAACTTTGGCAAAGTCTTCTAGCCCAATTATGGATGCTCCAGCCTTAGCCCCCCTTGGTACCATGGTTTTACTTTTAATCATACCGCCTCCGCGAAACATGAGTAAACAGTAGCATTGTAACTAGCTAGTCGTCAAACATAGCCTGAGCTAGCCCATGACAGAATAAAAAATATCGTTGCAATTCTGCCCGCCGGGTAAAAAGTCTCATAGTAAGCGATGGTCCGCAAAATATTGTTACGTTTGCTTCGTTTTTTTTCTAAGCTTCAGATCAATAATCACATCAATCTTAACTGGAGAATCTAAGATCATTGAATCTATAGATTTTTTTATGCGCACATCAATGTTGGTAAAGAACTTCCGTCGCCAATCCCTCATCAAAAGGGCTACTATGCAAAGCTGCTGCCATCCAACAAGATTTATCTTTTAACAAGAGGGGCCGCCCCGCCTGTCATAGTACGCCGTCCCAGCCGGCGGCTCGGCGCAAGAGTCTCTCCCTGATGCGCCCTCTGTATTTTTCGTCTTGCTGCCGCTTAATGCACTGCTCGCCGGCTTTTTCTGCAAGCTTGCTCAACAGAATCCTTGCTTCCGGCGGATCTTTCCAGATGGGCCCTCCCGGTTCTTCAATCTCATGGCGATCAAATCCTTCGGTTAGAACCAAACAACCGCGACTAGTTTGTGTTCCACCGCTTAAATAAAGAAACACGCCGTTACTCTTGGCGACAAAACCGCCATTAGCGTGCGGATGCCATTCGATCAATGAATCTTCGATAAGCTTCTTGAGAAAAAGTTCGTTGGTAATAGACATCAACACCACCATTTTTCCATAAATTTGAACTGAAAAAAGCATACACCCGCGCTCTAACAATTTCAAGATTTCGCTCTTGCAATCCATCGATTTTCCGTTATAATTCAATATGTACTTTCACAACTGGAGGCACAATGCAGCATCCGAATATTGACCTCATTGATCCGAGAGAATATGACTTTACTATTAATCTCTTAAGGGAATTCTTCAGGGAAAAACATGGATTTATTGAGGTACCAGTGCAGCACCGCCTAAGCATACTAGCCGCGTGTGAAGATCCGCGAACCATTGGCACCTTTAACTATACTGGTGAATTGTGGCCGCTACCTCAGACTGGCCAGATGTGGCTGGAATACGAGTTGCTGACCAAGCCTGACTCGCCAGGCTATTATTGCATCAGTACCAGCTATCGCAACGAACCCAATCCAGTAGCGGGCCGACACAATCTGATTTTCCCAATGTTTGAGTTTGAAACTAAAGGAGGCCTTGCGAATCTTTTGGAGCTTGAGCGCAGCTTACTTAAATTTATTGGTTTTGATCCTGAAAACTTAGGATTCGCAACTGTAAGATACGAGCTTATCGCACGGATGTACAATGTAAAGGAGCTAACTGCCGAACATGAAAATAGACTTTATAAAGAAGATTACACAGGACCGGCATTTTTTCTGACCCACTTCCCAGTTCACACCTCGCCGTTTTGGAACATGAAAAAAGTCGGTAACATTGCAAACAAAGTTGATGTGATTCTACACGGCATCGAAACAATCGGTTCGGCAGAGAGAAGCACTGACCTGCAAGAAATGCGCGAATCATTTCATACTATAAGTGACGGGATGTACGCCGATATTTTGTACGCCCAGTTCGGGAAAGAAAGAGTTGAGCAAGAACTTGAAAGCTTCTTGGCTCACGAGTTCTTCCCACGATGTGGCGGTGGTATCGGAATAACCAGAATGATCCGGGCGCTCAAGTTATCCGGTATTCTTAAATAGCAAAACGGCCCAGCGGCCGTTTTTATTTTTTCTAATTCTGTTTTCTATTTTCTATACTCTTAGGTGTTTCCTTATCGCAATCGCGCTTGAAACCGCACCAAGGGCAATTCCCAACCCGATAACCATCAAGACAATCTGTGACATGCTAGTCAGGAAGTAGCCAAATAAATTAACGGACGGAATAAAGGAATAGACCTTGTCAGAAACAAGATAAACGGCCGGATAGAATACCGCCAGCGCTATTATAGAAGCAAATAGTCCGTATAATCCCCCCTCTGTCAGGTACGGCCCGCGAATGTGCCAATTAGAGGCACCAACTAATCGCATTATCTCAATCTCCTGCTTTTGATTATAAATCGTCAGCCTAACCGTATTGAAGGTAACCAGCATCGCAATCAATGCAAGCAATAGCACCGCCCCAAACCCCCAGCTCTTAACTCCGTTAGCAATGCTCTCAACTCTTTCTATCACGCCCCTATTCTCGTAAAAGCTAATCTTGTCTATTACAGAGCTCAGCGGGCTCTCTTCAAGAAACTTGGCGATTGAGGCATACTGAGAGGTGTCCCTCGTCTTAATATTTAGTGATGCCGCCAGGGGATTATCTTCAAGCTGATCCAATGATTCCTGGATTAATTCATCTTGCGCATGGCGCGCCCGGAAGTCACTCAACGCCTGGTCGCGCGAAACATACACCACACTCTCAATCTCTGGCAAAACTGAAACATCAGACTTAATCTTAAGAACCTGGTCTTCTGTAGCGTCGGTCTTAAAATAGGCGCTGATATCAATCTTGTCTTGCAGCGTCGCCACAACTTGCGAGGTCAAAAACTGGATGGTTAGCAAACCTAAAAACAAAATCAAAGCCAATGCCATTATTCCAGTCGCACCAAAACTTAAGTAGCTATTCCTGCGAAAGTTAGTCCATCCTGAATCCAGTATTTTTTTGAGGTTAATAATCATATGCGAGACACTATAATCTTGACGTTCTTTCTGTAAATTTTAATTGATATTTTTTCTTAGTATAAATTTGCGTAACTGTTCTATTTATAAACCAGGTAACGGCAATAATCAATACAAAATAAACTGCACCGATGGCCGTGAACTTGGGCAACTCGTTTCTGCTAAAGTACCCCAGAATGCCAGAAACGACTCCTATGCTCGTAATTAATTGCAGTGACTGTATGCCTCTGGTAGTTCCTTGATTTTTGACTTCGACTACCACCTGGATCGCCTGCATTAAATAATCGCTGGTCATCTTCCAAAGTTCTTTTATGTAATCTAGGGTGTCGGTCAAAATTTCAAATTTAAATTGAAAAAGAGAAGTAAGCCGTTGTTCAAGCTCCAAACTCTTGGAAATCGAAGCTCTTGTACGCACATACGTACCCATCTGGTTAATGCGGTTGCCGATCAGACTTACTGTTTTTTGATAACTGTCGAGTTTAGCTCTAAGAGCTTCGATTTCATTTCCCTTAACCATGCGTCTCTCTTTAATATCAGCTATCTCCTCCCAGACTGATCGGTGAATATTAAGATACTTCTCAAGTTGATCCTTGAACTCTCTAAAGAAAATCTGCATCTCAACTAAACTTACAACCGAATGCGCAGAGGCCTGATTACTGATCACAAAGATAGATTCGGGAGTTTTATAAACAGCAATGCCCTCTGAAGATATGCGGCTATACACGTCACCATATTCTATGGGTACTTTGAAATTTTGATGATTATCGCTTACTAAACTTATAACAGTCGGGTGAGACGTTTTGATGTTTGCTAAAACCTTGGGCGTTGGTGCGCCTAACGAAAAAATGAAATTCACCGCCGGCGATAAAAAATTTTCAAAATAATCCTCGAGTCGCTTCTTAGTTTCAGCAATATTTTCAGACTCGGACTCTAACACATAAAGACCGTCCTCATAATATCTTATGCTTATTCCGTCCTTTGTTCTGGCCTTAACGAATTCCAGATAACCAGCTTCGCGCGACACTTCTTCCAACCTTAAACCATCGACTAATTCCTTAAGTTTCTTTTTAGACAAATCTAGGCGAGACGCTCCTTTGGCGAAAAGGTCGTATATCTCGCTTAAATGTAGGGTCGTTCTCTGATACCACCCGCCATAAGTTATTTTGTAGGAATTCGTCATGATTATATTTCCTATTTATTGTGATCTAAATTTGGCGAAGTTCGAGGCGGGCATGAGGAGCAAATTGAGACGTAGTTAAAACCTACGTCGAGGGAGCACCGGAGTGCCCAACGAAGAAATTCGGCAAATTTAGATCACATATCTTCCGTTGTGAGATTGATCTCGGACAATTCTTCCCTTATCCATACTCACGACCCTGCGTCCAATCCTATTAACTATATTGGTATCGTGAGTAGCCAATACCACGGTCGTGCCTAATTCATTAATTTTCAATAGTAATTCTACCACGTCATAGCTATTTACCAAATCCAAATTGCCCGTCGGTTCATCGGCCAGCAATATCTTGGGCCTATGTATCATCGCTCGAGCAATAGCTAATCTCTGTTTCTCGCCGCCGGACATCTGGTCTGGAAAACTATCCAGCTTATTCTTGAGGCCGACAATGCCTAATATTTGAGGCGCATCTTTTTCTATTTCTTCCTGGCCAGCACCCGATACTTCCATCGCAAAAGCCACATTCTCATATGCGGTTTTTTTGGACAACAGCTTAAAATCCTGGTAAACGGTTCCTATTTTCCGACGCAGATATGGAATGTCATTATCTTTGATCTCTGATAGATCAATTCCTTCAACCGATATGCTACCGGACGTCGGCCTCTCTTCCTTGGTCAGCATCTTGAGCAGAGTTGACTTGCCTGCGCCTGAGACTCCCACTAGACACACAAACTCGCCCGGCTTAATCTCCAGGTCTATATTATCCAATACAATATCATGCGGCTCGTAGATTTTTTTAACTTTGTGTAATTTAATCACTATTTTGTAATTTCCGCTTCAATAAATTCATCCAGTTCTCCGCCAAGCACCTTCTCCGGTTGGCTGGACTCAACTCCGGTACGATGATCTTTAACTTGTTTGTAGGGGTTAAGAACGTAAGAACGGATCTGGCTGCCCCACTCTATTTCTTTACCTTGGGTTTCAGCACGTAATTCTGTCAATTCTTTGACTTGTGTTTCTTCCATCAATTGGGCCAAGCGCGATTTTAGTAATTGCATAGCCTTCTCCTTGTTTTGGGCCTGCGATCGCTCCGACTGAACGGCAACTGCAATATTTGTAGGGATGTGTGTAACGCGCACGGCAGTTTCCAGCTTATTAACGTTTTGACCGCCTGGACCCGATGAACGAAATGTATCTATTCTTAAATCCTTGGCGTCAATCTCTATTTTAACATCTTCTATTTCCGGCAATATATCGACAAGAGCAAAAGAAGTATGCCTCATTCCTTTGGCAGAAAAGGGAGAAATGCGGACAAGGCGGTGAACTCCGGCTTCTCCCTTTAAGTACCCGTAAGCATAGCGTCCGGCTATTTCTATCACTGCGCTCTTGGTGCCGTCCTGTTCACCGAATGTCTGATGTAAAATAACAAAACCGAGGCCGTTCTGCTCACAATACTTTTGATACATTCTCAAAAGCGTTGAGGCCCAATCTTGTGCATCAACCCCGCCGGCGCCTGAATAAACATGCAATAAGGCGTTGCCGCGATCATATCTACCCGACAGGAACACGCCGACGTATTGTTTGCCGAATTCCTTTTTTAACTTTTTAATTTCTGCTTCTTTGCTTGCAATCTTTTCGTCGTCTATTTTTATGTAGTCGCCGAGCCTTTCATCAAAATTATCCCAAAAAGACACTTCTTCTTTAAGTCCGTTAAGTTCTTTGGACAACATCCCGGCCCGCTCGTGGTCTTTCCAAAAATCGGGGGATTGCATCTGAAACTCTAGGTCGCTAATTTTTAAGCGTGCGCCGCCTAAGTCAAAGCCTCTCCCGGATTGCCGGGAGTTTCGCCTGCATGTCTTCGAGTATTCGCCGCAGATCCTGCATGATTTAATTATAACAAAATTTCCTCAAATCAAAAAGCGTCCGCCGCCTGGCGGACGCTTTTTGATTTTGGAGCCGGAGGTGAGAGTCGGCTTCGGCTCTCGTAGGCTTCCGCCAACTCGGCCTAGCCACCGCCTCGCGGCGCTCCTCGCCAAATACTCGTCGCGCATCGCTCCGGCGTTCGACTCTCAACTCAAAATAAGCAGTTATTTTGAGCCGGAGGTGAGAGTCGAACTCACGACCTCTACTTTACGAAAGTATTGCTCTGCCAACTGAGCTACTCCGGCACTAGACATATCCTAATACCGAATACGAAAATTTAAAAGCCGGGGGTCCCGGCTAATTCTAAAAGTGATCGTATCGCCTACTCGCCCTGCGAGTCTCGCTAAAAAAACACAGGCCAATAAGTATGAAGCAGATGCCCGCAAAAAACACGTTTTGATTATTAAACCCTATCACTCGGCCGACTGCCTCTCTTGCGGGATGTATGACTCCAACATCAAAGGGCAGAAAAAAGCTATTCCAAAAAATAAATGGCAAAATAATGGCTCCGAGCGCCCAATTTGCGACCCAGACTTCCCTTCGCCATCTGCGCGATCTTGGCATATCAAATGACATGCCGGAAGGCGACAACAACGTCGCAATAATCGGTGCCCAAAACCAACTGGCTACTTCTGGTTCCAAATAATCCGGCCCGGTTGCAGCCATCGCCCAAACAATAAACCACTGGATTAAAAAAAATAGCGGAACATGGTTGCCGACAAACTTATTGGCTGAATCAAATATACTATGAAATCTGTGAAATCTATCCATGAGACCTCTCTTTTCAAACAACTTATTATGAGTATAACACTTATTATAAAACTAGTCAAATATTACGTAATGGCTCAATACCTTGGCAACACCCCCGGTTTAAAATGTATAAACTGGGAGTTATGCCATATACAACAAATCCCCACCTGCCCA
>MGJI01000014.1 GCA_001794195.1 Candidatus Yanofskybacteria bacterium RIFCSPHIGHO2_01_FULL_44_17
ATCCTGGGTTATCAAACAGCTCTTGAGGTCGCAGAGAAAGCTAGAGTATTATTAACAGTGAGATGTCCTAATTGAGGGGTGAATTTACCCGCCTCTTTTTTAAACAACTATAACATACTGCGGTAAGCCTAGCTTATTATGAGTTTCAAGTCCAGCAATTAATCCAGGTAAAAAGAAAACCCCGATAGCGAGGTTTAATTTGGTCCGATGGTTACACGGACATAGTTTTTAGTAAAATACTTATTAGCAACATCGCGTAATTTTCTGCGAGTTACTTTGTGCAAGCGATTTCTAAAAGAATGAAGGCCAACGAGTTCGGCATCCCCATTGCATATAGCCTCTATAACCATTTCCGCTAAGATAGCCGGGCTGTTTCGAAATGCATCTAAATAGGAATCATCCAAATAGATGCGGGCGGCATCAAATTCATCCTGGCTAACCAGTTCCGAACGCAGCTTTGACGCCTCTTCTAAGATCACGCCCTCGCCAAACCGGCTGTATTCTTTGCTTACGGTTGCAAACCAGGCATAAATTAAGCCATGAATGTGTGAATGCGGAGTCTCGACTGGGGCGCGGTAAGTTCCTTGATCAAAGGCTATGTTTTCTTCTCTCAGCCGCATATACAGCCTATACGACAAAATATCAGCAAGCATCTCAATGGCTTCTCGGTCACTACTGTTGGAGTTCTCTGTCGGAAAAGCTATGGCCAAGTAATATTGTCCGACATCGCGTATGACTCCTTTTGATTTGATAGATGTTAAAGATGGGTAATCGTCAGAGTGGTCATAATTAAGAATCGGCGGCTGGCACTTAGGCAAATCATTAAAATACCGCCGCACTAATTCCTTCACTTCTTCAAATGAAGGGCCCATTATTACCGCAAACATGTTACTGGCGACGTAGTGCTTTTTTATAAATTTTCTTACATGGTAAGGCGTAATCTTTGCCAGATCTTCCAATCCGCAGTCGACTCTGGATCGAGCCGGGTTACGATCGTACGCGGTTTCGTGTACCAGAACGTCCAGAAGTTCAGGCATAATATCTTGCCCCCGCAAAAAGTATTCGTTTTTTACAGCTGCCTTTTCCGTGGCAACTCCCCTTTGGTTGACTATCTTATCTTTAATCAAATCGGCCATAAGATCGAAATAGCTAAGCATTTCTTTCTTTTTAAGAAGACTGGCAAAACCATAAAAGGTGCTGATCTTATCTATCCTTATATTGATATCGCCATCGGGTCCGCCCAAAGCTAAGGTCATCAGTTCGATTTTCTCGCGACCGTACTTCAGGGATTCCCTGGCCACAACGTGCTCAGCTAAATGCGGTAATCCAACCAGGCCGGGAGGGGCATGAATACCGCCCGCCCTTACTCCAATTCCTGCAAGATGAGCGGTATTGCTGGAGTCGTACTGGCTGTAGAATCTAAAGCCATTAGCTAACGGTTTGCCAACCTTTACTTCGTATCTCATTTTAATTCTCCTGATTATTAAGGTACGAATTTTAACTTAAACTATCGGAATAAGTTATGAAAGTCAATTTTTTTTATAAAAAATCGCCAGAGCTTGTGTTTGTATGCACCCGCGTAATCAACGCCGACTCTAGGTGCACGCTTAATCTGCTCCGGTTTAATTTTTACTTCACGATCTTCCAACCAGAGCTTTTTACTGTTTACTAAGTTTTCATTGTTGAGCAATTTGTTTATTTTGAAATACCGGCATACTTTCCCGGGACCATTAATTCCGGCCACATCAATACTTCTTATTAAAACCGCCGCCGGATAATCGTTACGTTCCGTAACAATATTAAAACAGTGGTACATGCCGTAAATTAAATAAACGTAAGCAAGCCCTGGCGGGCCGAACATAACTTCAGTGCGAGGCGTTCTGCCACGCGAAGCGTGCGAGGCAAGGTCATGCAGGCCCACATAAGCCTCGATTTCTGTAATCATAGCAGCGATTATTTTCCGCCCTGTTTTGCGGACTAAAAACTTGCCAAGAAGCTCCTTGACTATTTTGATTGTGGGTCTATCAAAAAAATCTCTTGTAAGTCTTTTCCTCATCATGTTAATATAATCTTATGATTGAATACGAACAACAAACGATCGAGGCAGTTAAAAAAGTTTTGCCCGCAGTGGTTAGCATTGTCATATCAAAAAATATGCCGAAAACGAAGCGGATGCCGTTTATGCCATTTTTTGGGCCGCTTTCTCCGTTTGGCATGCCAGGGCAAGAGATGCCCATGCCTGACGGTGAAGATTTGGACGGCATGGCGCCTCACCCACACAGCAGACAAGGTGGCGAAAAAGTTAAAGTCGGTGGAGGATCTGGTTTTGTAGTTCATCCGGACGGCCTGGTGTTAACCAATAAACATGTCGTCTTCGACCCAGATGCCGAATACACCATCATTGCGGAAGACGAGAAAGAATATCATGGCAGAGTGATATCGCGAGATCCTATAAATGATGTGGCCGTGCTCAAGATAGATGCCAAGGGTCTGCCGACCGTGCAACTCGGAAATTCTAACAAGATTGAGCTTGGCCAAACAGTTATTGCAATTGGCAATGCGCTCGGCCTTTTTACTAATACCGTATCTAAGGGTATAATTTCCGGCCTAGGTCGCAAGATATCGGCTTCTATGGGTCAGGGCGGCGAAATGGAGCACCTCCGCAATGTCATCCAAACAGATGTTGCGATCAATCAAGGTAATTCTGGCGGGCCGCTGATTAACTTGAACGGCGAGGTTATCGGTATAAATACGGCAATAATATTCGGAGCCCAGAATATCGGTTTTTCTCTACCCATCAACTGGGCGAAGTCAGATCTTGAAGACATCATTAAGCATGGGCGCATCATTCGCCCATTTATCGGCTTGCGCTACGTGATGTTAAACAAGTCGCTAAAAGAAAAATACGAGCTACCCGTTGATTACGGAGCCCTAGTTATTAAGGACCATATCCCCGGTACTGAAGCCGTGCTTAAGCGCTCCCCCCGATAAGGCCGGCATACGCGAGAATGATATCGTGCTTGAGATTAATGGGGAAAAACTTACAGAGAAGCGAGAGCTGGCAGATTTAATACAAACAGCCAGTGTCGGCGATGAAATAGAGATGACCGTTATGCGCAAAAACAAAACCATGAAGGTCAAGACGACTCTCGAGGAACGTAAGTAAATCATAAAAAAGCAAACCACGCTACAAAAGGTGTGGTTTGCTTTTTTATATAAGCAGGATTACGTTTGTGGTAGCATGTTGTTTAACAATACAAAGGATTGAAATGAGAAATGTTTATATAGTTGGGGTAGCTCGATCACCAATTGCCGCAGTAAAATCAGGAAAAAAGGGCGGACCCAATACAAGCTCAGTGTCATCTCTATCTCCTGTTGATCTCTCGGTGCAGGTTTTAAGAGCTCTTTTTGAAATAAGCGGCATAAAACCAATTGATCTGGACAGCTTTGTTCTCGGCTCAGCCATATCACAAAAAGTTGAGCTGGATTCTATGTTCCAGGCGCCGGCGAAATATATAATACGAGAGGCTTCCAAAAATAATACGCGGGCGATAGGCACTGATATTGAGAAAGCATGTTCTACTGGCCTGGCAGCGATCTGGCATGCGGCAGGAGAAATCATGCTTTGTCATGCTGAGATTGCGATCGCCGGCGGCGTGGACATGATGAGTCGGCAACCCAACGAAATCATTATAGAGGGTCTGACTGATCCAACGACCAGAAAATTTATGGCAGAGCTGGCAGATCAAAAAGCAAAAGAGTTAGGATTCTCAGCTGAAGATCATGATAGATATGCCCGCGAATCTATTGTTTTCGCAAGTAGTCACAGGCAGCAGACTTCAATTATACCAATAAAGATTGATGCATCGGAAAAATCGACTGTCTGCTTTGATGAAGAGGTGTCAATTCTCACTCCTGACAGGTTTGATAGGCTTCAGACAAAAAGAGGATCGCTTTTGTTCCCTGATTGCGAGATCATGACTCCCCTAAATTGCTCTAAATACGGCGATGCAGCGGCCTTTGTCGCATTGGCAAGCGAAGAAGCTATTGTTGCGCACTCACTCAAGCCGTTAGCGCGCATTGTTTCATATGCCGCTTGCGGTGGGAATGAACCAAAAAACTTCGTCTTGCAACCTTATGAGGCGATAACCAGGGCGATCAAGTTGGCTGGTCTTGATCCTGGGGGAATAGATTTCTTTGAAGTAAACGAGGCCTTCCCGACAACTTGTGTTTACCTTATGCAAAGACTGGGCATTGCCAGAGAAAAAATGAATCCCTGGGGTGGAGCGATCGCCCACGGACATCCGATTGGAGCGACCGGCGCGGGGCTACTCACTAAAGCTGTTACCATTTTGAAAGAAGAAGGACATAATCGTGCTGTAATTTCGGTGTGTAACGCCATTGACGAGGCGACAGCAATGGTGATCGAACGTGTTGGGGGTGAAATATGACTAAACTATTTTATACGAAACCAGTTTATATCGTAGGTGCGCAACGCTCGCCGATCGCCAAAGTTAGAAGGGGCAACCCGAATACAAGCTCAATCTCACAGCTTGAGCCAAAAAACCTTGCAGCTCAAGTTTTAAATGCATTATTTAGTGAGGTTAAGGCAACTCGAGGCATGGAATTCTCCTTTAAATTAGGCTCGGCGATTTCAAAATTACTTGAAAAACGTAGTATGTTTCATGCCCCGGCTAAACATTTTATTAATGGGACGCTTTGGAACGGCGCCAACTGCGTTGATGCCTCCCTAATAGGCGAGGCCTGCGCAACAGGTTTACTGGCAATCCAGGCTGGTGTCAAAGACATACTACTTAACGACGCCGAATTAGTGGTGGCCGGAGGAGTTGAAATGATGAGCCGACATTCGGACGAAGTCATTTCTAAGATATTTTTAGATGTTTCTACTGGCAAGAATATGGCAGTACTTTCGGACAATAAGGCGTTGCGGCTTGGCTTCTCCAGAGAAGATCAGGAGAGCTATGCCCTGTCGTCTTATCAAAAAGCGCACGATCACATTGGCGATCACGGGCTGGTAAAAATTTATCTTCCATCTGACAAAGAGAATCCGGCCTTGGCCCAAGATGAAGGACCTATGAAAATTCCTACGCTGGATATGATTAAAAGGCTGGGCTTGATTCCAGGATGCCAGATAACCTCTCCGGCGTCAGCATCTAAATACGGCGATGCAGCGGCATTTGTCGCATTGGCATCGTCCGGCGCAGTCGCCATATACCAGCTTAAACCGCTCGGAAAAATCATTGGCTTCGCTCGGCACAGTGAACTTGAACCTGAAGATTTCATCATAGCTCCCATCGGTGCAATAAAAAAAGCTCTCGAGAGAGCGAGTCTACGAACAGAAGATGTGGATTTATTCGAGATTAATGAAGCCTTCTCATCAACCGTTCTCGCAACCATGGCCGGGCTGAATATCCCTTCTGAAAAGGTTAATTTGTGGGGCGGAGCGATTGCGCATGGACACCCCATTGGTGCAACCGGCGCAGCGCTTGTCGTAAAGAACCTTGCCATGCTTGAAAAGTACAATAAGCGCTATGGCGTTGTTGCGCTATGTAGCGCCATCGGTGAAGGAATCTGCTGCGTAGTTGAAAGAGTATAAAAAACCCGCCCTGAGTTTATCGAAGGGCGGTTTTAATTTTATTTATTCTTGAGAAGCTAGGATTTGAAATTTGTGCTTTCCGTGCTCAAGGAAATATAGAATGCCCTGCTTAGCATCATCGGTTTCAAAGGCGCTAAGAACGGCTTCCATCTCACGCTTTAGGCCAACAGCCATATCTTCTTGCGTTCCGATACAAATAGCATCTAGGGCAAGGTTGAATGAGTTTGGTTCATTACCTTGCCACTTATCACGACAAACGCATTGAGCTTCTGATACCTCGGCCCATTCATTGCCCGTGAGTCTCATCGCTTGACGGGGCTTCTTTCCTATTTTTTCTAAGAGATTTTGAAGATAATCAGGAGTCGCAGAATCTACAACCTCATCAACCCACGGAGTCGATGCCTCAACGATTTCTCCGCCAAGGATCATCCAAAGAGATTTTGGTAATCCGACTCTTCTGGCCAAATTTTGGGTTCCACCACCGCCCGGGAGAATTCCCAGACGTAATTCGGGAAGGCCAACCTTAGTTCTTTTTTCGGCAACTATGTAATCACAGGCTAGGGCTAATTCGTAGCCTCCGCCCAGAGCAGAATTGCGTATAACAGCAATAACCGGCTTTGGGAAATTATGAATTGTTGTCATAAGTTCGTGCCATTCTTGAATTAAGTTTTTTAGATGACGATGATCGCCGAAAACTGAAGGAAATTCACAAATATCCGCGCCTCTTATTTTTTCTAATCGCAGAATAACCCCAGCGGCGCCTCGTATTTGTAGATTTTCAAATTCTTTTTTGAGCCTTTGAATCACAGACCGGGAAAGAACCGAGCCCTCAATTGTGATGGTGGCATGATTGCCGCAAAATTCCTTCATAACCTCATAAGAATAAAATCCCTGGCCGGACTTAATTCCCAGCTGACGGTTAGCGACCATTTTTTGGAAAATAACGGGTACTCTCCAGAGCTCGGGCTCTTGATCCTTGAGCATTTGTAAGCAATCTTTTGCCACATCTATACCCACAAAATCTGCCAGATTGCCGGGTCCCATCCTGAATTTGAGCTGGTGCCCAGAAAGATCTTTTTCTTTTAGGGCTCTTTTGAGCTCAAAGGGTCCAGCCGGAAAACCAGTCGCCAAAACTACCATTTCGTCAACCTCTTTTTCGCTAAGCTTGACCCCGGGCTGGCTATAAAGGTCATCCGGTTTTTCTCCAGCAGCAAAAGCCAACGCTTCTAGTTCTGGCGGAAGTCTATCGTTGGAATTATCACTGGCAAGCAAGCGCGATGCGCTTTTAATCATTGATCCTACAATTGCGCGGGCGCGTTCATTTTCTGACCACGTGCCCTCTTTGAAAGCTTTATCAATATCATCTAAGAAGCCAACCCAATCAGATCCCTCTCCTGCTTGAAATAATTGATCCAGCTGTCCTCCTAGAGTCTGGAGCATCGGCAAAAGCATACGATTAACTATAAACCCAGGAATGTCAGGCGCGGTTGCAACTTTTTTATTCATCTTCTCAATCATCTCGCGGCCGAGCCTTATCGTTTCTTCATTTGTGCCACCATGGGTAACAAACTCCACAACCCTGCTCATAGGAACTGGACTGAAAAAATGAAGCACCATGAAATATTCGTGATCTTGCAAGCCCTCTACCAATCGCGAACACTGGATAGTCGAGGTATTGGAATAGATGGGGATGGGCGCGCTGTCATGGAAATTACTTATAGCTCTAATTTGATTGTAAAGTTTTTTCTTATGGTCTAGGTTTTCGTAAATTGCCTCAACTATGGCATCGCAAGCAATTATTTGATGCAAATATTCTGACTCATCTATGTCCCAAAGCTTTATCCGACTTGCGATCTCGTTTCTTGAAATATTTCTCATGCCGGCTAAAAATCGTAGAATATTTGCTTCGGCTCTGTATTTAATTTCCGGATTTGAGTTAAATTTATCAAAAAGCAGCACGTCACAACCCGCTCTAGCCAAAGAAACTGCGATGCCCGTACCCATTGTGCCCGCTCCAATAACAGCCTTACTTTTTTGTTTATCCGTCATCCTAGAACTCCTCGCTATATTTAGTTGTTTAGGTTCTAGCTTTGGTATAGCACTACGGCATTATCTGCGTCAATATTATAATTACCCAAATTAAAAAACCCGATTCACTTGAAGCGGGCTTCCTTCAAAAACTTGGCTATATTATCATGTTCCTCGTCAATTTTTGAATAGAATCCTTTTCTAAAAAGCCCTAGCGTGACAGATGTTTCTCTAATAATCTGGCCGCTGTAAGATTCCGACAGCATAAGTAGCTTATCATCAACCAGCTCATGCGACTTTTCGTCTAAGGCGCGGGCCGATTCTAACTTCATCGCCAGGTCGGCAAAACGATGTTGCATGCACTGGTTAAAGTGCCCGCTAATTTCTTTCTCTTCCAAAAGAACTCGGTAAAATAATCTTTCTACGGCATGCAGTGTGCCGGCTTCGATAAGATTTTCAGCAGGCCTCAGGTTTATGGCCTCTTTTATTAAAATATTTATAATTTCATTGCGTTGCACCTCATTAGTTCCCTCGTAAATCTGAAAAACTTTCACGTCCCTCATGAATTTTTCTACCGGATATTCGCGCATATAGCCGCAACCACCAAAAATCTGTACGGCTTCCGAGGCTGCTTCCTGGGCGATATCTGAAGAAAAGCACTTGGCCATAGCGCCAAATTTCGCTATAATGTCCTTATCTGCACCGTGGTCGGCATACCAGGCCGCCTTGTAAACTAAGGCTCTCGCCGCTTCAATTTTCATTAGCATATTAGTAAGTTTGTGCGCGACTGCCTGGAACTCATAAATGGGCCTGCCGAATTGCTTGCGTTGCTGAGCAAAATCAAGTGCCGCCTCAAAAGCACCCTGAGCCGCACCGACCGCTTGTGCGCCAACTCCGATTCGGCTTCTGTGTAGAGTATTAAGAATGGCAATTGCACCAGTACCTTCCCGCTCGCCGAGAAGATTAGATTGAGGAATAACGCATTCTGAGAAAATAAGACTGCAAGTTGCAGATGCATGCAGACCCATCTTTATCTCGTTTTTCCCAAAGGTGAATCCTGCGGTCCCCTTTTCAACTATAAAACCCGATATGCCTCTGGATCCCCTCTGGGGATTTGTCACCGCAAAAACCACGTAAATGCCGGCTTGCTGTCCGTTGCTAATGAATATCTTCTCACCATTCAAAACAAAAAATTTTCCATTGGCGATAGCTGTGGTTTTAAGCGCCAACGCATCTGATCCGGCACTTGACTCAGTGAGTCCAAAAGCAGCAAGATTCTCTCCCGCCGCAATTTTCGGGAGATACTTGGTTTTCTGCTCCTCGGTTCCGAATAATACAATCGGCATTGCACCCAGGCCATTGGCTGCATAGGCGGTTGATGATGCTGGACAAATGCGCGCAACTTCTTCGGTTGCAAGGCACAGTCCGGTTATTCCCTCGCCCATTCCGCCATAATTTTCCTGAATGAAAACGCTTAATATGCCAGCCGCGCCAAGTTTTTTTATAAAATCAAGCGGGTATTGGTCGCTCTCATCAAGCGCCCTGCGCAGTTCTAGGGTTTCTTCGTGACCGTCAACGGTCACCTTAACCTTACGAAGTAGTTCGCCCTCCGCTATTTGCCTTGTGAGTTTTTTTATCACGCGCTGCATTTCTGTAAATTCAAACACGACGCTCCCCTTATTTTCAATGAGCCTTAACAGTCCTTGTCTATATAATTCCGTAGCATAAACTAATCCCTAGAGCAAGCATCTTTTGGGCTATATTTAGGCAGGGTGATATACTTTAAGGGTGGTCTACTCGACAAATGAAAAAGCTAGGTTCGACTACGAAATTTTAGAGACCCTTGAGGCGGGAGTGGTTTTAAGTGGTCAGGAAGTCAAGTCGGTCAAGCGTGGTAGCGCATCAATCAAGGGCGCTTATGTCAAAATTCTCAACAATGAGGCGTGGCTACTGGGAGCAACGATACCGCCTTATCAGGCAGGCAATGCACCGGCAGATTATGATTCTCAGCAGAATCACAAATTGCTTTTGAAACGCAGGGAGCTGAAATATCTGACCGGTAAATCACAGGAGCGCGGGTTGACTTTGGTGCCAATTAAGTTGTATAATAAGAATGGTTTGGTGAAATTGGAAATCGGTATCGGCCGAGGCAAGAAAAAATCAGACAAAAGAGAAAAAATAGTTAAGCGCGAGACGGCAAGAAATATAGAGCGCGCCTTGAAACAACGGGAGTGACCGGCTTCGATGGGATTTCTTTTAAAATTTGCGCAAGTAGTGGATGGATAATCACCACTTTAATTTCCTTATCCAAAATCATAATTGCCAATCAAAATAGCAATTACGCTTTAGCTTACGCTTAAGGCGCGTCCTCTCGGTGATTTCTGCTAGCCGAATCAGGGCGTCATTAGCAGGATAAGGTCCTATTCTCTTTTCAATGTTTTAGGGATAGGATACGAAAAACACAAAACAGGTAACAGGTTATTTTGCCACGCCTTACTCTGTTACTAAAAAGTGTGGCTAAACTTGTAGTGCGTTTTTAAATCATCTTCCAGACTGGGGTTCAACTCCCCACACTTCCACCGAGTCAAACTCGGTTTCGACCGAGTGCAGATGAAGGTGACCAAGTCTGACTTGGCACCTAAATATATATTTTTCATCTCAAAAACAGAAAGTCTGACTTTCTGTTTTTGATTATCTTAAACAAGGCTCTGGCTTTGCTTTTGCTAGAAAAAGGTTAGTCTAGGTGATTTTCGGTTAGGAGTTGGCGGGAGTTGAACTCACTCAATACAGATTGCATAAGGCCACATACATATTGCACTCTTTAGAGAAACTAAAGAGTGAGACAATTCAATAAATTTGCCGGAACCAAAGGTTTTTTGAAGCTGGCAGACTATGCCCTACGATGGGCACATATGATAACAGAAAAAGCCAAACACAAGGCCAGAGTCCTGGCCCATTGGCAGAAGCATGGCCTAGCTTCTACTCTCGATGCCTTTGGAGTTAAAAGACGGACATTGTTTGAATGGAAACAACAATTTAAGAAAGGTGGCCAGAAAGCTGAAGCTCTCAATGAGAAATCAAGGACCCCAAAGACCATACGTAAGAGAAGCTGGCCACCGGAGGTTCTTAACGAAATTAAACGACAAAGGCAGGAGCATCCTAACCTGGGCAAGGAAAAGCTTTATCCTGAGATCCTGCTGTTTTGCCAGGAAAGGCAGTTTATCTGTCCCAAACCAAAGACTATCGGCCGGTTAATTAAAGACCTAGGCGGCCTAAGGATTGCTCCCCAGAGACTCTCTCATTTCGGCAGAATCAAGCCGCTTAACAGGAGAAAAGTCTTGAGAAAGCCCAAAGATTTCAAGACAGAGTACCCCGGCCACCTAGTAGCTCTGGATAGCATAGAACGCTTTGTCCATGGCATGAGAAGATATGTCATCACCTTCGAAGATATACATACTAGATTCGGTTTTGCCTGGGCTACCAAGAGTCATGCTTCTTTAGCGGCCAAGGAATTCTTTGATATATGCCGAGTAATCTTTCCTTACCCGATGAGCTTTATCTTAACCGATAATGGCTCGGAATTTAAGAAGCACTTTAATGAGGAGTTAAACCGACTTCACTTTACCCATTATCACACCTATCCCAGGACACCTAAGATGAATGCTCACTGCGAGCGATTCAATAGGACGATTCAGGAAGAATACATCGATTACCATGTTTTTGAGCTACTGGAACCAGAGCTATTTAATCAAGGGCTGATTGACTGGCTGATCTGGTACAATACTAGACGAGTTCATTATGCATTTAAAAACCAATTTTCTCCTGTTCAATATAT
>MGJI01000015.1 GCA_001794195.1 Candidatus Yanofskybacteria bacterium RIFCSPHIGHO2_01_FULL_44_17
CGCAAAGCAAGGTCGCCATTACCCACAATATGGAATACTGCCAAGAAGCCCAAAACAAAAAGCGCAGTCCCGATCATGGCGCTTGAATATATTTTGCGGGAGATTGATTTGAGAAAAGCAATGCCAAGCATGGCTAGACCAAGCGGGACGAGAAAAAGGCCCCAGCCGAATAGCGATCTGGCACCGACAGAGAATAACTCTCCAGCCGCACCTGCTTTACCAAAAAAGGCCAGCGTGCTTACCACGGCCAGCCCCAACGATGCTACGCCCCAAATTCCGTTTTTGGTCTCCTGCGACAAGCCCAAAACTTCCTTAGATTCTGCCCTCTCTTTTGATTCCTTCTTCTGCTTTTTGAGCTTACGCTTCATACTACTAATTGTATAAAAGTTAGGACGAAAAAGCAAAGCTCTGCTCTGACTTGTTACAAATTGACGTAATTGGCTTAATCATATAAGGTAAGGTGGAGTTTGTTTCTTAAAAACGAGAGAGAAAATACATGGACTTGAGAGAATTTTTAGTCGAAGCTAAGAAAAAGACTTATGCCTCAGAAAATGCGACTGAAGAAGTCCTCCCCAACGGCACGCGTCGTCTTGAATACGCAGCTTATAATTTTAAATATGTAGACGAATACAAGGGCTCAAATCCATTTATCGGCCAGGAACTTGTTTGGCAAAATGGGGTTCTGGTTTGGGGCATGAACTATTATGGTGGAATATATCCAAACTTATCGAAACCACTTGATCCGAAAGAAATTTACACTTTCTTAAGGTCAGCCCTTCGAATGCCGTCGGAAAATTTACCATTCCGAGGACCAAAAAATTACAAAAATGGAAGCCTGGGATATTATAATGAACTGCGAGGAACCATTACCGCCTTCAGTGGCCATGAAAAAATAAGGTTCGAGGAAAGGCATGGCGATTTATATCCATACCAACCGCTTTATGCGCTTTCGTACCATGGCGGCTGCATGGAACAAGACGGTCTTATCGTCGCTAACTAAATGCCGAGTAATTTCGGTTTTTATTTTGAAAAAATCTTATTATCTGCTAGATTGATCAAGCTTAATATGCAACTAATAATCAAATTGGAGCAAAATAATATTCAACTCTCATTCCACCAGGCGGGCCGGGTTATTGACACTGAAACCGCAAAGTATTATCATGATCTTAGCGTGGTGTTGACCCCGTTAGAAGTTAGCCGTATAATCAGAAAAGGCTATATTATCAAGGGCAGTAACCACATATACCGCGAACTTCTAACGGGGTTGATAAGCTGCCTTGACAAGCTTCTGAAAAGGAATAAACTTGACCTAAAAGCTATAAAAGGCTATAAAATGCTGGGCAATCTAGGTACCGATAGCTCATCATACAAGATCACTTCCGCCCTCATTGGGGGTCTACAAATCTAGTTGCTATAAGACAACCGCTAGTTACCAGGTTTGTATATCTAAGGGTGGAAACTGAAATCTCGCAAAATTAAAGAGCGTAATTTTTTGTTCGCCCCGTAAAGCGGGGAATTGGTGTTTTTATATTCGCAACTTGCATTTATGCGAAAATTTTTATCAAAATACTCACCTGATTCCTTTGAGGCGCCTAACCTAGTACAGGTTCAGCTGGATTCTTACCAGTGGTTTTTGGACGTAGGTCTAAAAGAACTCTTGAATGACATCTCTCCCATCGAAGACTGGACGGGCAAAGAACTGGAGCTGAGATTTTTGGATTTCAAACTTGAGGAACCTAAATTTAGCGAAAGAGTCGCCAGAGAAAAAAATATTACCTTTGAAGCACCGCTACGAGTAAAAATTTCTCTTACAAACAAAAGGACCGGCGATATCAGAGAACAAGAAATATATCTTGCGGACTTTCCCATAATAACTCCGCGCGGTACCTTTGTAATTAACGGGGTTGAGAGAGTTGTAATTTCACAACTTATCCGAAGCCCAGGCGTATTCTTCTCATTTTCTCGTTCAAGCCGTTATAAACGGCTTTTTGGCGCCAAGATTATTCCCTCCCGAGGTGCCTGGCTAGAATTTGAGACGGAACAAAGCGGAGTGATGTCCGTTAGAATTGACCGCAAGAGAAAAATACCCGCCACTTCTATCCTTCGCGCTTTTGGCGTAAGCAAAGACGAAGATATCAAAAAACTTTTTGCTGATATAGACACTGACCCCAACATGCAATATCTAGTCTCGACAATAGTTGCTGATGCCGCCTCCAACGAAGAGGAGGGTCTTATAGAAATGTACAAGCGTATACGACCAGGCGATCCGGCAACCGTAGATAACGCGCGCCAAATGATTAACAATATGTTTTTCAATTTCTCAAGATACGATCTGTCGCGTGTAGGCCGTTACAGAATGAACCAGCGCTTCCAGAAGGACTATCCTTTGGACGAAAAGAATAGAGCTCTAAAGTTAGATGACGTGATAATGGTGATGAGAGAAATCATCAGGCTTAATAACGACCCCATGGCCCAGCCGGATAACATTGACCACCTCGGCAACCGACGTGTTAAAACTCTCGGCGAACTTCTTCAAGATAAATTACGGCTTTCATTTACTAGAATGGAAAGGATTATAAAAGACAGAATGAGCACCCTTGATGTAAACGCGATCATCCCAGCTCAACTTATCAATTCACGCCCCTTCGTGGCTTCAGTTAAAGAGTTCTTCTCTTCCGGCCAACTGTCGCAATTCATGGACCAGGTCAATCCCCTCGCCGAACTAGAACACAAGCGCCGCCTGTCGGCTCTCGGTCCCGGCGGCCTTACCAGAGAAAGGGCTAGCTTCGAAGTGCGCGATGTACATCCTTCGCACTATGGACGCATCTGCCCGATCCAAACTCCGGAAGGTCCGAATATCGGTTTGGTTGGTCAACTTTCTTTATTTGCCAAGGTTTCCCCTCTTGGCTTCATACTCGCTCCGTACCGCAAGGTAATTAAGGGCAAGCCAACCGACCAAATTGATTATTTGGACGCCACCGAAGAAGAGCGCTACATTATAGCTCACGCCGGAGCCAAAACGGATGCTTCTGGTAAACTAACGGGAGATAGAATTCCAGCCCGCATTCATGGTGAGGCGAGTTTAGCCACACCTGAAGAAGTTAATTATATTGATGTTTCCCCCAAACAGCCTTTTTCTGTGGGCACTTCTCTTATACCTTTCTTAGAAAATGATGATGCCAATAGGGCACTGATGGGTTCTAATATGCAGCGACAAGCCGTACCTATTATTACACCGGAATCCCCCGTAGTCGGCACCGGCCTTGAGGCTAAGGTCGCCAGAGATTCAGGAATGATGATAATCGCAGATAAGAACGGCACGATTGAGGAAGTTGACAGCTCACACATAGCTCTAAGAAATGCCAACGGAGAAAAAATTCAATATGACTTTCTTAAGTTCAATAAATCTAATAGCTTTACCGCCATTAACCAGAGACCCATCGTTAAACTTGGACAGAAAGTTAAGGCTGGCGATGTATTAGCTGATGGACCGGCGACTGCCGACGGCGAGCTCGCCCTGGGCAGAAACCTGGTTGTCGCCTTCATGTCATTTGAAGGGGCTAATTTTGAAGACGCCGTGGTGCTTTCTGAAAGACTCGTTAAAGAAGATCTCTTCACTTCAATACATATTGAGGATTACTCTATTGATGTGCGCGATACCAAGCTCGGCCCGGAAATCACTACCTATGATATCCCCAATCGCTCTGAAGAAAAGCTTAAAAATCTAGATCCGGACGGTATCGTAAGAATAGGCGCCGAAGTCCGCTCACAAGATATTCTTGTTGGTAAAATTTCCCCTAAGGGCGAGAGCGACCTTACCTCAGAAGAGCGACTATTAAAAGCAATTTTCGGCGAAAAATCACAGGATGTAAAAGACACCTCTCTAACACTAGATTACGGTAAGGTCGGGCGCGTCGTGGGCGTTCGCATATTCTCGCGCGATCAAGGCGACAAACTTCAAGCGGGCGTCATTAAAACCATCCAAGTTTCAGTAGCTCAGATGAGAAAGATACAAGTCGGTGATAAGCTTGCCGGACGCCATGGTAACAAGGGTGTTATCTCAACAATACTTCCAGAGGAAGACATGCCATACCTTCCCGACGGCAAACCAGTTGATATGATCTTGAGTCCGCTAGGTATTATTTCCCGCATGAACATCGGACAGGTTCTTGAAACCCACCTAGGCTGGGCCGCCGCCAAGCTTGGTTATAAGGTTGCCGTACCGTCTATGGCCGGTGCCAGCGAAGAAACGATCAAAGCTGAACTTAGAGCCGCTGAGCTTCCAGAAGACGGTAAAATATATGTATATGACGGACGCACCGGTAAAAGATTTGAACAAAAAACCACAGTTGGCGTGATTTACTTTATGAAACTAATGCACATGGTTGAAGATAAGCTGCACATGCGCTCAATTGGTCCTTACTCACTGATCACTCAACAGCCATTAGGCGGCAAAGCGCAATTCGGCGGTCAGAGATTTGGAGAAATGGAAGTTTGGGCACTTGAAGGTTACGGTGCGGCACATACTTTGCAGGAAATGTTAACAATAAAGTCAGACGATGTTCAGGGTCGCGCAAAAACATATGAATCAATAGTAGAAGGCGAAGAAATAAGGGCGCCCCACCTCCCGGAATCGTTTAAGGTCTTACTTTCAGAAATTAAAGGTTTGGGTTTAAACATAGAACTTAAAGAAATATAATCATGAATTTCAGCGCGTTAAAATTAAGGGTCGCCTCTCCTGAAGAAATACTTCAGTGGTCTTATGGTGAGGTAACTAAGCCGGAAACGATTAATTACCGCACCCAGAAACCGGAAAAAGAAGGTCTCTTCTCTGAGTCTATTTTCGGTCCAACCAAAGATTGGGAGTGCTATTGCGGCAAATACAGAAGAATAAGATATAAGGGTATAGTCTGCGACCGCTGTGGAGTAGAAGTAACCCGCTCAATAGTCAGGCGAGAACGCATGGGCCATATTAAGTTGGCCAGCCCGGTCACCCACATTTGGTTCTTGCGAGGAATGCCCTCCCGTATTGCCACCCTGCTTGATGTTTCCTTACCCGATCTTGAAAGAGTGGTTTATTTTGCCGCCTATATAGTTATGAAGTCTAATGATGAGCTCAAGACTGAAGCAATGAAAAAAATGGAGTCAGAGTTTCGCTCACTTATCAAAAACGCTTCCCAGGAAACTGAGCGTGATAAACTCATAGAGCAAAAAGACAATGAAAAGGAAAACATTAAAAGTCTCAAAAAGTATCAGATTCTTTCTGAGTTGGACTTCCGCAATCTTTCACTCAAGTACGGCGAGGTTTTTGAGGCCGGCATAGGCGCCGAAGCCGTGCGTAAACTACTCGAAGAACTGAACCTGGAAGAAACCATCCTAAAGGGTGAGGCCTCATTGAAAGAAGTAGACAATCCACTCATCCAGAAAAAAATCCTGCGCCGATTGAAAATGCTCAAGAGAATGCTCAGAAATAATATTCGTCCGGAATGGATGATATTGACCATATTACCCATTATACCGCCTCTCTTGAGACCGATGGTTCAGTTGGATGGCGGCCGCTACGCGACCTCAGACCTAAACGATTTGTATAGGCGCGTAATCAACCGCAATAATCGTTTGAAACACCTCATTGAATTGAGAGCTCCTGAAGTCATAACCAAAAACGAAAAGAGGATGCTGCAGGAAGCAGTTGATGCGCTCATAGACAACAGTATGAGACGCGGGCAAACATTGGTTTCAGCCTCAACCGGTCAAAAGAGAGCGCTAAAATCTCTGGCTGACATGCTCAAGGGTAAGCAAGGACGCTTCAGGCAAAATTTGCTTGGAAAACGTGTTGACTACTCGGGGCGCAGCGTTATTGTTATTGGACCCAGCTTAAAAATGAGCGAATGCGGTCTGCCGAAATATATGGCTTTGGAATTATTCAAGCCGTTCATTATTCACTACTTAAAGGCAAGCGGCTTAGCCCATAATATCCGCTCGGCTAACCATTTAATAGAGCAGGAGATTCCTGAAGTTTGGGAGGCCCTCGATAAGGCAATCGAGGACAGGCTGGTACTTCTTAATCGCGCCCCAACCTTACATCGCCTTTCAGTTCAGGCATTCAAGCCTTTGCTAATAGAAGGCAAGGCCATCAAAATCCCTGCTTTGCCAACCAGAGCATTTAACGCTGATTTTGACGGCGATCAAATGGCCGTGCACTTACCTCTTACGGCCGCGGCCCAAAAAGAAGCTCGCGAGTTGATGCTCTCAACTCATGGCATCCTTAAACCGGCCAGCGGTGAACCGGTCGCAATCGCCACTCGCGATATTACTTTCGGTTGTTACTATTTAACCAGCATATCTCCTGATACGCTGGGTGAGGGTAAGGTATTTTCTTCCGAATCAGAAGCAACCTTGGCCTATGATAACGACTTGATTGATTTGAGGGCAAAAATAAAGGTCGTACTGACAAAAATACCCAAGGACTCTGTCGGAAAATTAACCGAAACAACCGTTGGCCGCATAATATTTAATCATGCTCTGCCGCCGGAGGATCCGTTTTTAAATAAAACCTTGAACCAAACCGACCTTCGCAATATTGAAGCTGAGATTTTACATACTTACGGCGAAGATAGGACTGTTGAATTTTTGGACGCCATTAAGGAGTATGGCTTTCACTATGCCACCGTATCCGGTGTTTCTTGGGGTATGGATGACTTGAGAGTACCACCAGAAAAAACCGCTCTTATCGTCGAGGCTGAAAAAATAATTGAAGAAAATAACTCTCTATATGAACAAGGCTTGCTTACCGAATATGAAAGGAAGTCAAAAGCGATAGAGGTGTGGACTTCGACTAAGTCAAGACTGGAAAAGCTGGTCAGTAATCAGTTTAGTCACAAGGATGCGGTATTTATGATGGTTGATTCAAAAGCCAGAGGTAACTGGGGCACCGTAAACCAGCTCGCTGGCATGCGCGGTTTGATGGTTAAGCCTGACGGCGAATTGATTGAGCTGCCAGTTAAAAGCTCATTTAAGCAAGGCCTTAACGTTCTGGAATATTTCATTTCAACCCACGGCGCTCGCAAGGGTCTGGTAGATACCGCCCTCAGAACGGCAACTGCCGGTTACCTTACACGACGTCTAGTTGACGTCGCTCAGGATGTTGTTGTTCACGAAGAGGACTGTAAAGATAAGGAGGGATACACCTTGTATGCTATTGACGGCAAGATTGGCGGAGAGAACCTGGGTAAGCGCCTCTACGGCAGAGTTCCGCTTGAGGACATCAAAGATGTCGGCGGCACTATTGTGGCCAAGAAAGGCCATCTCATTGATCGAGAAACTTCGGCAAAACTTACCAATTTAAATCTGGAAAAAATTAAAATTAGATCTCTTATAACTTGCAAGTCAAAAGATGGCGTCTGCCGTCTTTGCTACGGGCACGACCTTTCCAAGAATAATCTGGTAGAAATAGGCCAGGCGGTGGGAATAGTTACCGCCCAAGCTATCGGTGAACCTGGCACTCAGCTTACTATGAGAACCTTCCACACAGGAGGCGTTGCCAGCGTAGGCGATATTACTATGGGTCTGCCACGCGTACAAGAGATATTTGAAGTACGTCCGCCGGCAGGCAAGGCTTTAATATCAGAAGTTGACGGCAAAGTAACCAGTGTTGAAGAAAGGGGCAATCAAACCTTTATCAAGCTAATGTCTGACCAAGGTGAGGAACGAGAATACCTTACTGCACCTGGGGTTCCGCCGGCAGTATCGGCCGGAGATCTGGTTACTGCCGGCCAACAATTATCCGACGGCCATGTTGATTTGCGCGAACTTTTTCATATAAGCGGCAATATTGCCAACGTAGCTCGCTATGTTATCCGCGAGGTTCAGGGTATTTATTTCGCCACTGGCGAAGGCATCAACGACAAGCACGTTGAATTAATTGTTAAACAAATGTTCTCGCGCGTTAAAATACTTGACGGTGGTGACACCGAATTACTACCCGGCGATGTCGTTGAGAAGCGAACTCTCTTAGAGTCAAACGAGGATACTGTCAAAAATAATGGCCGGCCGGCTACTTTTGAACAACTCCTGCTGGGCATAACCAAGGTCTCGCTTTCAACAGAAAGCTTCCTTTCGTCCGCTTCATTCCAAGAAACCGCAAGAGTTTTGATAGACTCGGCAGTGGCAGGCAAAGAAGATACCCTGAGAGGCCTCAAAGAAAACGTCATCATCGGCCGCCTTATTCCGGCCGGTACGGGGTATTATCACAGCAGTGAACCGGTGGTGTTGCCGGAAGAAGAGTAGCCCTAGGTATTACCAATTTTTATCAGGTGTCCTCGCACTACAAATAATATATCAGTTTTCTCATTTCCCTGGATAAAAAATCGTACCCCTTACGTTCAACAAAAGCCCACTCAATTACGAGTGGGCTTTTGTTTCACTCCGTCCCAATTTGTTTATCAGCGGGAAATATCAAAAATTGATATTTATTTGTTACTGCTCAAGCCAATTGATAAAAATTGGCAATACCCAGAGCTACGCAAACAAATAAAAAAGCGGTTTTTCAACCGCCTAAAATTAATACTTGCGCATTTAATTCTCTAGAAAGACGTCCCAACTCTGTAACTGCTGTAACCAAATGTTTACGTTCCTCTTCTAGCGAAGTCAGGAGATTGAATGCTAATCCAGCGTCACGAGCCAGAAGTGTAATCCCCTTAATCCATTCTAACGGAAACCAATCAGTCAATAAATCTCTTCTCATTAGGCAAAGACGGCCAGCAAGACCCAGAGTTTTAAAAATATATACCCGAGTATCATCCTTGCCACACCAAACAACTGTAACTTCTAAAAGATCGCCTTCGCGTAAATCAGCTATATCACAAAGACCATTAGCTGTTTTGACCCTCAATGCTTCTTGGGCAACTTGAGCTGGCATTTATGGCTCCTTTTTTACTTATCGGAAATTCCGTAATGAATTAGGACACTCATATTGATAAAATATGAGCATGATAAAACGG
>MGJI01000016.1 GCA_001794195.1 Candidatus Yanofskybacteria bacterium RIFCSPHIGHO2_01_FULL_44_17
GTGTAGGTTGAACCTTTGTAGGTGGTGGTTTCTATGGTGCTGTTGGATATGGAGGCGACATGGACGCCACCGGCTGTGATGCCTAATATGTTGGTGCCTACTCTGTAAAAGCCGGTATCTATATCATTTTCAAAGGTGTAGCTGGGCAACAGAGCTGTGCCGTCAGAGGCTTTAATGACGCCGGCGACTTCAAAGTTGCCGGAGACGGAGGCTACCGAAAGAACGGTTGTGCTATCAAAAGATACGGAACCATTTACCTCCAGGCCGCCGGAAATAAGTAAGTCATCGGCGGCATCTATGGTACCGGCATGAGTGGTGGTATCGATGCCTAGACGGGAATAATTAGTAGAATCCGCTCCGGCAATTTGTAACAATCCCCCACCAACTATATTACCAACAGCCTCAAAACCCTGGGAAACTGTGGCGTAGCCGGCAATTGTCAGCAAACCGGTAGTACCCGTGGAGGTAAAGGTGAGACGGTTAGTAGAACCAGAGTCTTGAATATCGTTTCCGACCAAACGAATATCGTCATTAAAAACAGTAACAATAGTGGCTCGGGAAATAGTAACCGAGCTGGCATTAATGTCGCCGATATTGAGCGCTCCAGCGCCTCCGGCGTCAAGACGCAATGTGTTATTGCCACCGGATAAAAGCGTTACTGCGGCATCGCCAGTGTATACCCCGATTAAATCTCCAGTAGCCTTAGAAACTTTTATAAAACCGGCGACATCTTCAAAGGTGCCGGAAACAGAAACGTTTGATGAAAAATCTGCCCGCCCAGTCACGGTCAAAGTTCCGCCGACCATAATATTATTAGAAATTGAAGCATTGCCCGCTACCTCCAGTGCCTCAGTAAGATTTTGTGTGTTAATACCCACGCGGCCGGCAGTCGAATCCACATAAAACTTATTCACCCCGACTTCAAAATTACCTGAAACGGAAGAATTTCCAAGCGAAGTGAACCCATTAACTTGTAAATCACCGCCTATCTCGACATTGCCGGAAGTCTCGAATTTACCGCTGACTGAAACGGTAGAATCAAAAAATGCCGCACTGTCAGCCTCCAACTCGCCTGAAATTAACACATCGCTAGGCACTGCCAAGCCGTGTCCTGTTTCACCAGTACCAAATCTTGAATAGCTCTTTGTAGCAACGGACAATCCGCCGGCCTGTAAAGCACCCGAAGCTACAAGATATCCGCCCGGCTCAACCAACAATAACCGCAAACCGCCGTTATTTTGTATTTCAAAATAGTCATTAAAACCCTGATCTGCGGCGGCCTTTAATGTCAGCTTGGTGAAGTTACTGGTTGGTTCGGCAACCGCCAACGTTTGAACAAAAATCGGGAAATTAATATCAAATCGCTTGTTGGCTGCGTCCCATTTTAACTGAGCATTGGGCGTAGAGGTGCCGCGCTCGAAAACAAGTTGCGAGCTCTCCGTATCGGCAGTTGCATTGTCAGAATTTATTGTAAACGTATCCGCGATGGTGCCGCTAATTGATACAGAGGCAGCAGAAATTTCATTCACATCAATCGTATCAAAATAGCCAGTGCGCCATCTATTAGCGCCCGACCCCACATCACGAACCGAATCAAAAGGAATCAGGTTAGATCTTATTTGGGAGTTAACCGTCAAAATATCGGTACCATCAGTGGCATCACCAATCGCCACATGGCTGTCAAAAGCGGCAGTGGCATTAACCTCTAGATCCCCAGAAATCAAAAGGTCGTTCGCCAACGAAATGTAATCGGTATGGCTGGTATCGGCCGTGCCAAACCTTGAATAGGACTGAGTGGCTCCGCCATTAGCTACCTGCAAACTGCCGACTGTCAAAAAATATGCCGCACTGGCTGTGCCCTGGACTTCAAGTTTAGTGAGAGGCGCTGTTGTGCCAATGCCGACTTGGCCTGCCGAAGTTACAACAAAGGCGGCCGTTGGCGTGCCGTTGACTTGAAATAGCTGACTCGGCAGCGTCGTACCTATGCCCACGTTGCCAGATGAAGCGATCGATAAAAATGTCTGGGAATTGGAACCAAGAATGTCTAACCTGGCAGTGTTATTAGCAACAGATGTGGTACGTATAGTAAATTTGGCATCATCTTCGGTGGTGGAGTTTAGAATTAAATCAATATTACCTGAGCCGGAAGCTAATATGTTGCCATTAATGGTAAGTTTTTGTTCGGGCGAAAAATCACCTATGCCTAGATTGCCTGAATCGTTAATTCTTGCCCTCTCTACACCCAGAGTCGAGAAGCCTAATTGATTAACTGCTGGACGAAACATGCCAGTGTCTTGGTCTGAGCGAAAAGCGAAAGACGGTGAACTTGCTGAACCATCAGAAGCATAGAAATATTGGGCTGAGGCAGTGCTATCAAAATTCACAATCGTGTCAAAGTAAACCGCGCCGTCAACTTCGAGAGAACCAGATATTAGGAGGTCATTGGAAGCATCGATACTGCCGGAGTGATTAGTATTTGCAGTCCCTAAGCGTGAATAAGCTGTAATATCAGCTCCGGCAATTTGTAACAATCCCCCGCCAACTATATTACCAACAGCTTCAAAACTCTGGGAAACGCTGGCGTAACCGGTGATTGTAAGTAAACCTGTGGTACCGGTGCTGGTGAAGATTAGGCGGTTCGTCTGGGTTGAATCTCGAATATCTCCGCCTGAAACCTCAAGATCTCCGGTCAAATCTGTTACCGTAGCAGCGGTCAGGGTGATTGTGTTTGCATCAGTAAATGTTATGCGAGCATTCGCGTCGGAATCCTGAATATTGTTACCGACGACACGGATGTCATCATTGAATACAGTTACCAGGCCGGTCTTGGCTATGTTAAGAGAACTGGCATTGGTACCGGCGATATTTATGGTTGCCGCTCCACCAGCATCTATAGTAAGGGTATTAGCTCCACCGGATTGAAAAGTAACCGCCCCATCACCCGTAAAAGTACTCGCCTTCAATGTTCCAGCCTCAACAGTGACTCCAGATATTGATGCCGCGTGAACGCCACCGCTGGTAATCCCTAAAATATTGTCTGTGACTCTGTATATGCCCGTATCTTTGTCCAATTTAAAAGCATAGCCCGGAGCCAGCGCAGTTCCGTCACTCGCCAGTATCTGCCCACCAACCTCAAGATCGCCTGACGTAGAAGCTGGCTGACTAAAAACCGCTCCGCCATCAAAATATGCAGTGCCGTTTACTTCCAGCGAACCGCTTATAAGTAAATCGTTGGGCGCATTAAACTCGGCTCGCGGGGACGTATCTATTCCAAGCCTGGAATAAGCCTGGCTAGCACCGCCTGCCACTTGCAGACCTCCTATCGTCAACAAATTACTCGCACTGACCGTGCCCTGAACTTCAAACTTGGTAAGCGGCGATGTGTCACCGATGCCAACATTGCCAGAGGGAGCTAAAATCACCCTTTCCACTCCAGCAGTTTCATCGCCTAAAACTAAATTACCGGCGTCCGTTGAGTAGATAGAATACAACCTGCTACTTATCGTATTTTGCATCAAAAGCCCGGCAAACCCGCTGGTTATTGATTGAATGGTGCCAGCAACATCGAGCTTTCTACTCGGACTGGTCGTGCCTATTCCCACATTTCCGCTTGAAGCGATTGATAAAAGTTCGAGGTTTGAACCATTAAGAATAGCCAACCTGTCGCTTGCTCCTGCACCAGTGGCATTTGATTGTATGAAAAATCTCTTTTCGGCATTGTTGGCAGAAAATATTTCTAAAGAAGCTGTCGCGGCGTTACTATATATCTCTACCCTTGGAGATGTGGAGGCTCCGTTTGTAAAATCAGCCCCCCCACTAAATGTCCAGTTGCCGGTAACGGTTTCGTTTTGAGACAGAGATGCCGGACCTCCGTCTCCCCAGTCTAATGACAGAGAAGCTTCTTGGTATTGGCTGTTAGAATTTAGCGTGAAGTGCGCTCCATTGAAGGATATGGACGACCTATTGGTAAAGTTGCCTGAATAGCCTTCACGCAAAGCAATGGTAGCTCCGGAACCGGCGCCCACATCAACGCCGCAGGAAAATTTGCCGGCAGCGGTATCCCAAACAAGTTTAGAGGCCACTCCATCGCAATCAGTCAAACCGGAACCGAAGGTCTGGGAGGAGGAAACATAACCGGCGATTTCAAAGTTTTGGGAGGCGGAAACGTTATTTGAAATCGTGATATTACCTAAATCTCTGGAAATGGTTGATGCTTTGAGTGTGTTGGTCTCGAAGGTACCCGAAGCGGAAGCATTGGTCAGAAGGACAAAACCGTCAAAAGCGGCACTGCCATTTACTTCTAATCCTCCACTAATAAGCAGATCGTCGGCGGTTGAAATGGTGCCGGCGTGGCCGGTGGCATCGATGCCGAATCTTGAATAGGCTACATCTGTAGCCGCTCCCTTGGCAACTTCCAGACCGCCGTAAAGGTTAAGTTCTGATGAGATGGAAGCGGTACCGACAACCTCCAATGCTTGAGTCAGATTCTGCGTACCTATCCCTACATTGCCTCCGGTGGAGACATAGAATAGGTTGGCTCCGACTTCGAAGTTACCGGAGATGGAGGCGTTGGCATCTATTAAGACGTTGTTGTTGCCGGCATCAAGGGTTAGGGCGCCGGTAGTCGTGGTTAGCGTATTAGTATCTAACTGGAGATTATCAATGACAAGCTGACCGGAATCATTGAAGGTGGCAAAAACGGCACCTCCGTCTTTAATCTGAAAATCTCCCGTACCGTTTAAGTCAAAACTTAGATTGTTATTGCCGAAATTAACCGAGGTATTGGTGTCAAGAGACATTGAGGCGACGAACTCGTCAAAATCAAGGGAGTCGGAAGCGGGCCTGATACTGCCACCAGGAGTACAGATAAACTTTCCGGTAGAACCGTTCCACTGGAGCACATTGCCACCGCCGCAATCAGTTAAACCAGATCCGAAGGTCTGGGAGGCGGAAACATAACCGAAGATTTCAAAGTTTGCTGATACTGTGGCATTGCCAGTAATATTGAGTAGGCCGGTTGTACCGGTAGTAGTGAAGGAAAGACGATTTGTACCGGATAAGTCTTTAATGTCGCCGCCATTAACTTGGAAATCACCGGATATCGAAGCGTTGCCGACAACTTCAAGGGCCTCAGTTAAGGTCTGCGTATTTATACCAACCTGACTGTTCGTTTGGTCGATATAAAAAACGTTATTGCCGACTTCGAAATTAACAGAACTTGAAACGCCGCCAGAGGATATTTGAAATCTCTGAACACCTGCGGCAGAAAATCCTAACAGATTTGAACTGCCCCTGAATATACCGCTATCCTGGTCGGCCCTGAACGAAAAACTAGGCGACTCAGCCGTACCATCGCCGGCATAAAATTTAGAGGCAGAAGCAGTGCCGCCAACCTCAAGGTTGCCGGAAATAGACGAATTAACGAGCGTCAAATTGCCTACCGTCAGGCTGCCGCCGATTTCTAAATTACCAGATATTGAGGCATTTCCGATGACATCCAGCGTTGTCGTTGGATTCGTTGTGCCGATTCCAACATTACCGCCATTTTGAATAAAAAGAGAATTGGAGATTGACGCCGCTCCGCCGGAAATAGAAAAAGCAACAGCGCTAGCGCTGGCGATCCGAACCGGCTGATTGAATTCAAAACGATTATCATTTGAGTTCCAACGCATTTCGGCATTAGGGATTGTCGTGCCACGCTCAAAAGACAAATAGGCATCTTCCGAATCAGAACTTGTGTTGTCATTGTTGATTGAAAAAGAAGCACTCGAGGTGCCATCTATGTTTATACTGCCGGAAACTACCAATGAGCCGATCGTCACCGTATTGGCATCGATATTATTTGCGTAAATATCGTCCCACCTGTTTGTTGAAGAGCCCAGGTCAAAAGAACCCGATGGAATAAGATCTGACTTTATATTCCCGCCAACAGCTAGATTGCCACCGGCCGTAACATTTCCCGACCTATCCAGATCAAATTTTTTGGAAAAAATGGTTATCGTATTGTCATCATCGCCCTCGGTTCCGATAGAAACATCGCCGGACACGCCGAGAGTCCCGAAGATTCCATCGCTTCCGTAAATACCACCATGGAAAAATGCGAGCCTGTCCGTTTCATCTCCATTTTCAACCACGAAATCAAGCGTAAAATCGGACGGCTGATAACCTTGTAACAACTCTGAATTCAGATTGCGCACCATCATCCGATTATTTATTTCAATTGTTCCCCGGCCAAGCTGAAGATCGCCTTGCGAAATATTTACATTTCCGCTTGCGACATTAATATTGCCCTGGGTAATGTCGACACTGCCTTTTTCTAATTTCAGGTTACCACTAGTCAGTTGGACGTCCTTACCGAATACCGCCTCTCCAAACACCCCCAACTTGCCATAGACGAGCAGCTGATCAAGAAGCTGGGTGGCGCCTTTTACTATCAAGGTTTTACCAACCTCAACGCTTCCCTCCAAAAACACATTGTCGTAAGTTATGTTTCCGTTTTTTGTGACAAAAGCCAGGGTAAAATCTTTAGAGGCAAGGCCGTTGAAATATTCGGCATTTAAATTTTCGACCAGCGTAGTCGAATCAACAACGATCGGCGCCACACCATCAGGAGCGTGCGAGCGCAATTGGCCCTCAGTTTCGACGTGGCCATATATCGAAATCTTTCCTTCCTTGTCTAAGAGTAAAACCTCATTGGCATGTGTACCGGCAAAATGCCCCTGAATCGAATCGGCATCTTTAAAAAATTCCTTTACGCGCAAAGCAATGGCGTCAGCGTTACCAAAGCTGAATCCTCCGCCGATAATAAAAAGCGCCACCAGGGCCGTAATTACAATGCCAATAGCCCTCTTTGAGCTGCCAAACGCCCGGCTGCCTGAATAATTAAGGCGGCGTATTTTATGCATCAAGGACTGCGATTCTATTTCGTAAAACGCTTCTTGTTCTGGAGACAGCCTATTGATTGTCGGCTGAATTATTTGTTGCACCGGCGGCGGCGAAGAAACCGTTTTTTCAATTTGAGTTTTCTGAATCTCCGATAGCGCGGCAAGATTTTGTGAAATTTTTGTAAGGGCATCTTCTAATTTTGCCGAACTTGCCAACGTTGACATTTGAGCTGGTGGCAATTCTGACGACTGTGGCAAAACAGGTTTTATGGCCGAACTTATTTGTTCGATGTTAATACGTTGTGGCGGCGGTAAAACCTTTATTTTAACTTCTTGCTCTGTCCCTTCTGTCTGCATGGGCACCGAAGATCCTGCTATAATATTTAACCTCTCAAACTCTTCAAACACTCCGCTCTTTTTTTGACTGTTACCGCTGACCTCTTTGGTTTCTTCATCAACATTTTTTTGATTTCCCTGCCTCTGAAAAATTGCCTCCGCCTCAACAATCATCGGTCGTGAAATTTTACCATGATAAAATCCACCGATTTTGTCTTTGGGGATAACAACTGTTAGGCCTTGGCTGGTAAGATATTCGCGTACTGCGTCTTGCGTCGTATACCAATTGCGTCCATTCTTTTTTGCAAAAAGCTTTTTTTTACGCGCTAGCAAACTTAAATACTCCTGAGAATAAGGAGAGTTTTTTGCGGCTTCGGCTAGGGTTATAAAATTTTCTTTTTGAGGTCTCGGCGGCATTGAGTGAGGGATCTAAAAATGATATAATTAAAAGGTCCTGAACCCGGAGATTTCTTCGGGTAAAGGATGCGTTCGGTGGAGCCCCGGCAATGTCGGGGCTCCGCTTTTTTCACTCGCACTTTTCGGGCTAAATATCGGTAATTCTTTTTACTATCCGATATGTTATCGGATAGTCATTATTAACACTGAACTACCTCCTTAATTATATGGTTCCATAAGGGAAAAGTGTTGATAACACCTAAACTAAAAATTGTCAGCCGATACTGACAATTTTATTTATTATTAATTGCTTACTCTCGGCTGACGATTAAGTTAACGAGTTATCAACATTGACCTGTTTTTTACATAAAAGGTATAATTAAACTTCTAAATAGCGATAAACATTGATAGAGAAAGTTTCATAAAAAGTTATAAAATATACGCTGGCAATTAGTGCTTACTGACTAAATTTATAGTCGCTAACCGCTAGTCGCAAGTCTTTAAATTCTCGTGCCAAAAAAATATTTGACCGTAAATGAGGTTGCGAAAATTTTCGGCGTAACCCCCTTGACGATTCGCAATTGGGACAAAAAAGGAGCCCTTATAGCACACCGTAATCCTGTGAATAACTACCGTGTTTATAAGATTGACGATGTTGAGTCTCTGATGAAGGGCATTGAAGATACTAGATCTCCTCGCCTCGTAAGCTCGCGACCAAAACCGGAGCAGCCTCGTAAATTAAAAATAGAGGTCATGTAATAAATGCCTCTTAAGGGGGCATTTGATTTTTATTTACCTACCTGCTAAATTTATTTAGCTTTTTGTTTTTTAAAATAATACGGAGCATAGAGATGCTAAAGCTTAACGAAGTAATCGAGGTAGAAATTTTAAAATTTAGCGAGTTAAGCGCTCTAGAAAAAACTCTGCTTGAACGCGCCTTCAAAGTTCATCTCAAAGCTCAAGCGCCTTATTCGCACTTTCAAGTTGGCTGTTCGCTGGCAACAACTTTCTCGACAAAACTTTTTGACGGTTGCAATATAGAAAATGCTAATTGGTCCGAAACCGGACACGCAGAAGAAAATGCAATCTCGGCCGCCGTGTGCGAACTTGGACCCTGCCCCATAAAGGAGCTCGCCGTTATAGGTGCGATGTCAGGTCATGCGCTGTCGTGGCCCATACCAGAACTTGACTGGTCTTTGGACAGCACGATACATCTTATCGGCAAATTGCGAATTCCGAATCTATCGTCTTCTTGCGGAAGCTGCCTTCAAAAAATTGCCGAGAATTGTTTTGATGATACAGGACTTTTTGACCCGCATGTTCCCCTACTAGTATACGACGTTAGTAAAAAAATAATTTTCCGCACCTCGATCGGCAATGCGTATCCGATGCCGTTTCTTCCCCAGCATCTTGGCGTGAACTATGCGAAAGATCCGCGAGTCATATTGAATCGCTTACGCGTAAAATAGCGACATCCCATACGATAAAAATAAAACCGAGCATCGCTCGGTTTTTTTAGAACCATCCTTACTTATTCAGATCGTTTACCGGATCAACATCAAGACCATTCAAAAATAAATTTATAATTGCAAGATTATCTACCGGCTGTACCTGCTTAGATCCGCCGTAGAATGCGCTCTCTGTCATAAGAATTCTTTGCTTTCTGGAGCGTATCATCAAATATCCTACGCCCTGATCAACAGTTTTCATCTTGTGTCTCTCAAAATGCGAACCATGCTTGATCGTACCAATCTCCTGGCCCACGCGCTGACCCAAATCCATATCCCAATCTAATACAGTTTCACCCACGTGGAAGTTTGCCCCAATTACAACCTGGCAACCCCTAGACTTAGCGAACACAAGCATTTCTTGCGGTCTAATCGATGTCGTCTTTGCTCTAGCCATATAGGGGTGCTGGAGAGACACCTTTAGACCGGATGGCAGATTAAAGTATTCTCTTCTTTCGATTTTATTATCCACCAAGTTCTGAAGATTCGTGCAGGGCATTAATTTCTTCGAAGTAAGAAATGAATTAATCTTTCTTGCTAAAAATGCTGACAATTTAAGGTGAAACACCACAAGAGGATCGTGACCGTCTTCTGCTTCCCAGGTGTCGTGATTGCCTAAGATGTAAACAAAACGAAGCAAACAATTATCTACTAATAATTCATAGCTAGTCGCGTCGTCGCTCAGATTCTCCTTAGCCTTAATTGCGGCTAAAAATCTTTCACTGAAAACCTTAAATATAACCCCACCGACCATATTGGCGGCAACAAGTTCTTGCTGCGTATTGTTCATCCCCGCTACGATTTCTCCCTTCATCATCAAGTTGTGTCGCGTACCTTCTTTGGTATCTCCAGCATCAACTAATATTGACGCCCCGGATTGTAAAATAATACCGGGGAGCTTGTTCATGAAAAAACCATAGTCAGTTTCAGTAGAACCAGCGTGCATACAAGCAAATGAAACTATTCTGTCTTCCTGCAACTGTCCGTCAGGCGGTGCATATTTTAACTTTTCCTGGATATATGTAAGATCGAAATAATATTTTTTACTACCAGGCTGATAATAAATACCCGGCCAATTTTCACCCTTACGCCTAAAGGTCTTTTTCTTAATTAGATTGCCAAGCGCACGTTCTATTTCCCTTACGGCGGCTCCCGTATCATACCTCAATAGACCGCGTGTAACCCAACCACGCGATTTAATAACTTCAATGATTTTTCTCTGAAGAACCGTGGTGCCCTTTGGAGCAATGACGAAACTCAATTCTTGACTAACTAAATCTTTAAAATTATATACTCTATACAAGTGCGAGCTTCCATCAAGAGGAAACTCTAGCACCGCTACGCCAATTTGATTTTCAGAAACTCTCACCTCTTCCAAGCGATGACAGGCCGGAACTGTTACATACTGATACTCAAGCTCACCTTGCGGTTTTTGTATACTAGAGCCAAAGCCACCAACAACGAAAAGATCTGGCGAACCCTGAGAAGTTTGTTTTCTTTTATCTTTAATCACCCGCTCAACGGCAGTACTATAATAATCACCGCGCATCCACACCGCTTTTTGCGGAGTAAGCGCCCAGATTAACTTATTAACAAACTTAACCGGCAAACGATCGCCGCCAGAATTTGAAGGACGAATATCTTGCCGAATTTCAGCAAGCAAATGGATAATTTTTTCGCCTACCTCTCCGTCAAATGCCGGACTGGGAACGATATATAGATCGACCAACTTTTCTTTTTTAGAATCTTCGGGGTCAGAACACGTTATAACTGGAATTATTTTGGACAACCGCTCGGCAATTTTCTTCAAAAAATCTTCTTCCAATGCCTGCTTTCTAGCAGAACGTTCTTCGCTCGATCTTTTTACCTTAGTACCACCATGCCCGTTAAGGCCACCCTTTACGAATCCCTTCATTTCTTGAATGACGTCTTTTTGAGCAATCAATCCACCAACCAAGACGTTAAAATGTGTACCCTCGTTTTTAAAAGTATCGAAGGCCATATCGATTAACGCCCGTCGAAACCCCTTAGAACCATAATCGATTCTTGATATTAACCCGACCTTAGCGCCTTCTTGTACACGAGCAGTTATTGTGCTCATTGCTTCTCTCCTATTAAATTATCAAAGTACTTCTATGCACCATGGTAGCAATTAAAAAACTTTTGGCAAGGAGCCTTTTTTAAATTAAAAAGCCCGAATAAGAATCGGGCTAATTATTGCTAAACTTTTTTCTCCTGGGTCGCATATCGGCGGGCCGTTACAAGTGCCGTTTCTGTTGTAATTCCCTGCCACCTATCGACAACCGGGACATAAATCTTTCTTAACCGCGCATCATGCATGAGCACGGCGCAACGCAGACAGGTGTGCTCGACCTGACCTTTAAGCCAGGACAATCCATTAGTATGAACGCCGACAACGTACAATTCACATTCACTTATTGGAATACCTCTATGAACAACTTCCCAGAGCCCTTCTTCGGCGTGACCGCACGCACCAAGCATGGATTCAGTTCGTGAGGCAATCGAGAGTCGTATGCACCTTGGCTCACATAATGACCTTAGGCACTCGATGGTTTTATTACAACCTTCGTAAATAATTTCGCCGTTACGAGTTATGACACAGCCAAACTTCATCTTTTGGCAAGGAGAGTCTAGAGCGGCATAAAAACATTTCTGATAAATACTATCTTTGAAAATCTGATTGCCCTCGTTGAAAGCTCTGGCCACGCGCCAAGCAAGAAGTTTGTATCGTTTTACTGTTTCCGGAAATGAAAGCGCATATGAGCGCTCTCTGGGTTCTGCTTTCAATTTAGAAGGATAGTTGCCGCAAAATTGAGGCTTGGTAAAATCTTCGACACTACCATCCCCCAGCCTATTCCAGTAATGCGACCGCATATGTTCAAGGCCTGGCGTTTCTGCCAAAGAAGCCCTCAATAATTCCCCGCCAAAAAGATTTTGGGCAACTAGCGATACTATCGCGCAATGCCCCCAAAGAGGATTTTCAGTAGACCATCCAGCAGAATCTAGGCTAGTATCTTCGTCACAAATAGTTGGTAGCAATGTTTGAAATTGTTCACGCGTTATAGTGTTCTCCAACATTAGATTCTCCCATTTTAAAACAACTTAATCTGGCATAATGCTAAATTAAAAACCTTGTGCTGGCAAGGTTTTTAGCTTTGCGGGAGCTGAGGGAATCGAACCCCCGACCGGCGTTTTGGAGACGCCCGTTATGCCACTTAACTAAGCTCCCAACTCACCACATTCTAAGCGGTGAGTTTGACTTCTTTGAATAACTGATGCTTCCTGCAAACCTTGCAGAACTTCTTATATTCGACTTTGCGGGTAACGAGCTTCTTATTCTTGGTGGAAAAATAAACGCCCTTTTTGCAAACCGAACACCTTAATTTTATTAAACTTTCCTGGGACATAAAATCAGAATCTAGAAGCTAGAAATAATTTCTATTTTCTACCTGCTAATTTATTAATTTATATTAACTGGAGCCGTTGGTCGGGATTGAACCGACGACCTACTCCTTACCATGGAGTTGCTCTACCACTGAGCTACAACGGCACTACTTCGCTTGGACGTACATCCAAACTTCGAAGCGCAAGCATCTCTATGATAAAAACTGCCTGCCTTCCGAAGCTCAAATGCAATTTGAGCGTAGGAGGGAGCTACAACGACAACATGCTTTGTACTAAAGCATGATTTATTTTTACATAAATTTTTGCCGCAGTCAAACTAAACGAAATAGCTAGAATGCCCAAGACCCACTGGTAAAAATTCTGGTGAAATAAAAAAGGAGCATGACCGAAATGATCGAAAGAGCACCCACCAAATATTTATTCCTGTTCAGTCCCAAAACCATAAAAATAGGAAAAACTGACAAAGTATATCTCGCGTTACTTATACCCCAAGCTAGAGACGAAAAAATCAATATCGAGCATACGGCATAAGCACTATACTGCCACTTGATTTTATTTAAACCGATCAAAGTAATAATTAACGCCGCTAGAGTGAAGATCGCATTCCAGCCTTGATTCATCATGAATGCCTGATCAAAAAAATTAGAACTATGAAATACGGCCAAGAAGTCGTGATATGTTTCACTCAAGGGAATAATTAAATGCTTAGTTGCGTTAAAAGACACCTCGTCATTAATAAAATAAAGGTAAGATCCAAAGTATATTTTATTAATGAGGAGTTGAGTGGCTGAGCCTGCCAAAGCCAACAAAAAAGGAAAGGCTGCCCTGAAATTAACTTTGCGATTTATTTTGCAAAAATACAGAAAATACAATAAATATACCAGCAGAAAGACCACACCTATAAAGCGCGCCAGAATTGCCATGGCAGCGGCAGCGCCTGACAATATAAAGCGTTCTTTTTTTAAAAAATAAAAGCTGCTTATGGCTAAAAACAGAAAAAGTGATTCCGAATAAACACTGCCGGTAAAATACGACGTTGGATAAAGATTTAAAAAAATAACTGCCGCCCAAGCCGCGCGCTCATCAGCAGACTCAAGTTTTACTAATTTATAAAGAAGCGCCGATCCGCATATGATTGATATAAAAGAAATCAAAAGACCGGCTCCGGCCAAGGAAAGATGAAACAACCTGCTCAGACCAGACATCAGTAAAGAATAGAGCGGTGGGAAATGGCTGAGGAATGACCAGAAGTCTTGGTTTATACCGACAGAACTATAGCCTGCGGATGCAATTCTAATATATACTCCCGCATCCCAGCGTACCCAAATATTCCACCAGGTATTATGAGGCTGGACGATAAAATCAAAATTATAAACGGACCAAAAAAAGAGAACCAGCTTAATTCCTATAACCGCTAAAACAATTAAAATAATAGCTTTGTTTTTAGACAAGACCGCTCGAAGAGACATTTATATTTTTATTGTGGGGCGGTAGCGTTGAAAGCCAACCGCTTGGCTTTCAACGGGAATTTTAGCTTTGCCTTGTCCTGAGCTTGTCGAAGAACGGCAAAGCGTTATAAAAATTCCCATGCGCCTGTTCGCTGAAAGCGAGCTTGGGGCAAATCTGCTGCTTCGCAGCAAGTCCAGATACATAACTGCCATAGGTATTTATGTATCTGGACTCTACCTGTGGGGGCGGTAGGATTTGCACCTACGTAGGCACAAGGCCAGCAGATTTACAGTCTGCCCTCGTTGACTGCTTGAGTACACCCCCAGTTACTTGTCAAGAGCCGGCGGTCGGATTCGGACCGACGACCTGTTTATCCCGCACCTTACGCTGATGAGCCGATGGTCGGGCTCGAACCGACAACCTACGCTTTACAAAAGCGTTGCTCTACCGTTGAGCTACATCGGCGTAAGGTGCTGGACTGGCGCAAAACAGCTGCTCTCCCCGAGAAATTTAATTTGTTACCTGCGACTTCGTTGCAGACAAATACGCTCGCTGTTACTCGCTAAATTTCCCGTTGAAATGCCCCCGGGCATTTCAACCCACTGAGCTACACCGGCACTACTTCGCTTGGATATACATCCAAGCTTCGAAGCGCAAGCGTCTCTTCGATAAAAACCGCTTGCCCTTCCGAAGCTCAAATGCAATTTGAGCGCAGGAGGGAGCTACTCAGGCATTTTTTCAAGTTTTTTAGTTACTCGCTCAAACTTGTTTCTTGTTGTTTCGTCTTCTGGATCCAGCTCAATGGCCTTCTTAAATGATTCGGCCGCATCGCGCCATTCTACCATCTTCATATATATGTTACCGAGTTTTTTATAAAGTACCGCATCCTTAGGATTCCTTGCAATTTCCAGAATCAACTTATGCTCTTCTTCTCTCCAATCTTTCGTTCTACCGTTGCCACCCACATCATCTGAGGCGCTGATTTCCTTTTCAACCTGGGCCTCGGCCTCACTGATTATTAGGCTTTCGTGATGAACAACTGACTTGCGTACGCGGTATATTAACTTATTCGTTGTTGAATCAAGCTTCAATGAAAGTAATCTGAGCTTGCGCAGAAACTTCTCAGACTCAGCGAGAAACTTAAGTTTATACTCCCTCAGTTTAACGCTATTAATGTATGCGGCTAGCTCAGGGAAAAGCTCAGCCCAAAATGCCTCCTGTTCCGGCATTGCGCTCTCAATAACTTCTGGGGCAAGCTTTTTAAGATAAATGAACTTTCTGGTGATTACCCAGATTATAATCGCGGCTGAAATCAAAAAGATACCAAGAGGAACGAGTAAAAACATATTTATATTTGCAATCGAGAGAACTCTCCCAGCTTTATGTTCTCTCCGAGTTTTGCAATATACTGAGTGATCAATTCGGCCACGGTAATATCTTGCTCGCGGATATACGGCTGGCCCATAAGCTCTTTGCTGTCCTTCGGATCCATGGCAGCAACGTGCATGGCAATTTCTCGTGCCAGCTCGCTGAATATTGGATTGCGCGCGACAAAATCCGTCTCACACAAAAGCTCAATTAAAACTCCGATTTTTTTATTTGAATGCACGTAGGCCTCTACTATACCCTCGCCGGTAATTCGTGAAGACTTCTTTTCAGCTACAGTAGCGCCACGGCCCTTAAGCACCTCAATTGCCCCCGCCTTATCACCTCCGGCCGCATCAAGCGCCTTTTTTATTTCATTAAAGGGTAGCCCTGTTAAGTTTCTTAATTCTTTGACTGTTTCCGTGTTGGACATAAAATTCAAACTTTATATTAATCCTTAACCTCTTCTACTGACCCTGAATTACTGGCCGCTGCGCCGTTTTTAATTGCCTCAAGTATAAGCTCGACTGATTTCTTAGAATTATCATTGGCCGCAATAGGATAATCCACCTGCTTAGGATCACTATCAGTATTAACTATACAAACAATCTTGACTTTGGCTATTTTTGCTTCGTGTACCGGTAGTTGACCTTCTTTGAGCGAAGTTACAAATATGACATCCGGAACGCGTGATAACTTACGCATACCGTCAAACTTTATTTTTAATGCCGCAATCTCTCTTTCCTTTAATATTTTTTCTTTTTTAGTTAAGCCCTCAAACCCACCCTCGGCCTGCTTTTTCTCAAGCTCTTCAAGATACTTCACCCTACCGACAACTGTCTTAAAGTTAGTTAGCGTACCACCAAGCCAGCGATTGATAACAAAGGGCATATTCAACGCTTCAGCTGTAGCCTTGGTCGCTTCCGCCGATTGCTTGGTTGGCCCGACAAATAAAATCATCTTGCCCTCGGCGATTGATTTCTTAAGGAAATCTATGGCCTCTAAAATCGAGGCGGTTGTTTTGATAAGATCAAGGATATAAACATTATCCTTTACGCTGTAAACATAGGGCTTCATATTCGGATGAAAGATGGTCTTCTTGCGACCGAAATGCATCCCCGCTTTAACCATATCCTCATAAGCCGGTATAAATTGTTGCGTGGTTGTTTCTGACATAGTTAAGATATAGTAGCAGAAAAGAAATAATCATGCAACAAAAAAGCCGAGTTCCCTCGGCTGTTTATATTATCTTCTCGCTGGGCCTCTATTGCCTACATTGGCTGCTTCCAAGGACGTAAGCACGGCACCCCCGGCTTTATCATCCACTACCAAGCGGCGCACCATAAGTGGGCCTCTCCTGCTGAAATCGTTAAACGCCTTTATGTGCTCCTGTGTAGAATCAAGGGCGTCGGCATCACCGGCCTGTAATCTGGTAAGCCGCTCCCGCGCCTCCCTTATACTTAAATCAATTTCTGCCATTCTTTCTTCTGCTTCTTCTTTGATTTTATTCCTTCTGGCTTCGGCCGTTTGTATCTCTTCACAAATCGTGATTATGGCGGCGGCTCTGACCTTGTCCGCCTCAGCGCTTTTGTGTATATCCTCGATTGATCTCTGAACCTGATCTTTACTTTTTCTTACTACTTTTTTGCCAAACACCGCGCGCCAAGAATCCCCCTCAAGGTATCTTTCCGTAAGTTTCAATGTTCCGGCCTCGTTAACCGCAATACCCAAATCTATAAGTCTGCTAATTGCATATGAGACGGAACTCGTTGAGAAACCATGCTGTCTTGACCAAGAAGTTCGATTAAAAATACCGCATTCAGTCCCCCTCAGCAATTCGACTATGGAACTCGCCACATCTTTGTGCGCGCGTATGTTCTTACTGGGCGTTTGTATGCCAGGATTCATGTTTTTCTTCTCCCGCGTGATATCTATTGATTTTAATGAACTTTAATATCATAATCTTTTTTTAAATCTTTGTCAACAATATGTATGCGGCCTTATGCACAATATTGCCCTTTACTGGGCTTTTTGCTAAGCTACAAATATGAAACAAGGCATTCACCCAAAATATTACGAGGCCACCGTTAAGTGCGCATGCGGAAATAAATGGACTACCGGCTCGACAATGCCGGAAGTTAGTGTTGAAATTTGCAACAATTGCCATCCTTTTTATACTGGCAAAGAGAAGCTGCTTGACGCTCGCGGCCGGGTAGATAAGTTCAAGAAGCGCATGGCTAAATCTGAATATGCTATCAAGGCTACGGTGGCCAAAAAGCCACGCGCTAAAAAACAATAGATCTCGGGTCTAGCTATGGCTTCAAACGAAGACCTCAAAAAAGAACTCGAAAAAATCCAAAAACAACTCGCTGATCCCGAGTTTGTTTTAGATTATAAACGAGTTGCCGAAGCCTCCAAGCGTTACGCCGAAATCGAGCGACTGCTATCTGGTAACCCCTCGGCAAACTCAGGACAAGTAAGCCACCAAGAAGTAATAGTCGAAATACGCGCCGGTGCCGGTGGCGAGGAGGCAGCACTTTTTGCCACCAGACTTTTTGAAATGTATAAAAAATACTCCGTTTTGCAGGGCTGGCAGCTCGACGTTATTGATTATACTCAAACAACAATAGGCGGCTACAAAAATATGATCTTTGAACTAACCGGCAAGGAGGTTTATAATAAAATACAGTATGAGTCTGGCGTACACCGCGTCCAGCGCATTCCGGAAACCGAGAAAAGCGGCCGAGTGCACACCTCAACGGCCACCGTGGCCGTCTTACCTAAAGCCAAGGAAACAGATTTAGAAATCAAGCCGGACGACATAGAGATGACGATGTACCGAGCTGGTGGTCCTGGGGGACAAAATGTGAACAAGGTATCTACTGCCGTTAGACTTCTGCACAAGCCTTCAGGCTTAGTCGTAAGCTCACAACGCGAACGTTCACAGGCCCGCAACAAAGAACTGGCTCTTGAGATTATACGGACCAAATTATTGAACATGAAAAGACAGCAAGAAGCAGGCAATATTACCGAGGAACGCCGCAAACAAATTGGCTCCGCCGACCGCTCCGAAAAAGTCCGCACATATAACTTCCCCCAGGATAGAATTACCGATCATCGCATAAAAAAAAGCTGGGGCAATATAGAGAAGATATTGGACGGCCACATGGAGAGCATCGTCGAAGAATTGTCTCAACAACTAAAATGACTCTTGGTAAGCAAAAATTATTAAAACTTCAGGAAGGCCAACAAATATTGGGCGGACCGATTTTTGATTTCGGCCCAGGCTGGGGTACTAAAACTACAAAGTGGTTCAAGAAATACATATTTGGCCCCAAATGCACACTTTGCCGTGCCACCCGCTATATTTTGTTATTCGGCGCAATGCTTCTGGTATTCGGCGGCCCCCAGTTAAGACAATTTATTAATGACAAGAAGCCAGACACCCTTACGGGCCAAATAAAAATTACTGAGGTTGTGCGGCCTGGCGACAGCAAGATAAAACTCGCTCGCCGCGCCCTAGCCGACTATCTCTACCAACACCCGGACGCTACTCTTACCAACGGCCAGAAGGTTAATGTAGAAACGGTTCTCGGACAAAAAATTATCAGTAAAGATTTCCGCACTGGAAATGATATAGAATTCTCCGCGGATGACATCAAATCGGCTATAGAAAAATCTAAAACACTCACTCCTTATCAGCTCCAGCGTTGGGAAGACGCCGCTAAAAGCGTTAAATTCTAAACGGCCCATCCTAATAAAAAGGCCGAGTAATCTCGGCAGACTTGGATTGCTATTTTACCCTGCACCTAGGGCTATCAAAGGCGAACCTCTCGCCTATTTTTTTTGGTTCATCAGTGCCTAGTGGAGTCGCAAAATGCACCCATGGTTCTACTTTATCTCCTTGGAAAAGCAAATAATATGAACCTGGTCTGAGTATTGGATTAACTTCTTGCCCCATGAATACCGGCTGCGGTTGAACATTCAGGCCGGCCGGCGGCTCAACCAATTCAAAAAAACTCTAGAGCAAGAATTTTCCGTCGCCTTCTTGGCATATGCAACGTCTCTATCGAATATAACCTCCAGAGATGCAATTTTTTTGCTTGCCACCTCATTCTCATATTCCTTCGCTTTTTTTGATAAAAAGTTAGCAACCAATACTGCGCTCATGGCCCCAATAAGGATGCATGACAAAAATATTCCCAGCCTAGTTTCGAGACTAAGATTCTTTGACATTGTCAATATTTTTTTCTTTAGTTGATTATCGCCCTGCATAGCCTAATACCCCTTTTTCATTTTTTTAACGAACACTCGCACATGACTACTTATCTATACTTAAGTCAAGAAAAACAGAAAAAGCCCCGACTGGGGCTTTTTATTTTGATTATTTTCCAAAATTAATCTCTTGGGCAAGTTGCGATCTTCCGGACCAGTTGACCGTACAGGTCTGGCGACGCATATAGGATTTCCACGCATCGCTGCCGGCTTCTCGACCGCCACCGGTTTCCTTTTCACCGCCAAAGGCAAGACCGATCTCCGCACCGCTAGTACCGAGATTAACATTGGCAATACCACAGTCACTGCCTTCTGCGCCCAAGAAATGCTCGGCGCTCCGCAGACTTTCTGTAAAAATGGCAGAGGATAAACCCTGGGGCACATCGTTTTGTGTGGCAATCGCCTCCTCGAGGGTGTTGACCTCAAGTAAATATAAAATAGGAGCAAAGGTTTCTTGTTTTATAATGCTCATGTCCCTGTGGGCCTTGACGATGGTTGGCTCTACAAAAAAACCATTCCTCTCAATGCTCTTACCGCCACAAACTATTTCGCCGCCTTGTTGTTGAGCCACCAAAAGTGCGTCCATCATTGTTATCACGGCTTTCCTGTTTATGAGTGGGCCCATCACCGTCGATGGGTCTAGCGGGTTACCTATGCTCATTTGCTTATATGCACTCAGTAGTTGTGCTGTGAGTTTGGGGGCTATCCCCCGCTGCATGATAAGCCGCCGAGTAGTAGTACAACGCTGTCCAGCAGTCCCAAGCGCACCAAAAAGAATATTGCGAAGTGCTAAATCAAGGTCTGCATCATTAAGTACGATAAGAGCGTTGTTCCCGCCCAGTTCCAAAAGTACTCTACCAAAACGTTGTGCAACCCTTTGTGCGACGCGGCGCCCCATTCGGGTTGAGCCTGTAGCACTAACTAACGGAATTTGCATGTCGCCGGTTATGGCTTCGCCGATTGGTTCATCAGGACCAATTACTAAATTGAATATTCCCCTCAGACCGTTGCGAGACATCACCTCATTACACATTTTTTGTACGGCAATGGCGCATAGCGGTGTTTCAAGGGATGGCTTCCAAATAATAGTATCGCCGCAAACAGCTGCTATGGCGGCATTCCAAGCGAACACGGCTACCGGGAAATTAAATGCGCTTATGACACCGACGACTCCTAGAGGGTGCCACTGCTCAAACATCCTATGGCGCTGACGTTCACTGTGCGTTGTCACGCCATAAAGTTGTCGTGACAGCCCAGCCGCTAAAACACAAATATCAATCATCTCTTGCACTTCGCCCATTGCCTCTGGCAAGATCTTCCCCGTTTCCAGACTTATCAGCTTCGCAAGATCTTCCTTCTGCTTGCGAAATTCCTCACCAAGCTGACGAACTATTTCTCCGCGCTGGGGGGCTGGCGTCATACGCCAAGACAAGAATGCCTTTCTGGCTGTTTCTACTACCTGACGATAATCAGCTAGGCTAGCTTGATGCACCTCAGCGATTGTTAGACCGCTTGATGGATTTACCGATGCGAGTTTATCATGACTGGAGTTATGGCCACATACACATACGCCGGAAAAACCAACATTTATTGGCCCAAGGCCCAATGTCTCAAGCAAGGCACGGCTCATATTCAATACCTCATTTTTGTCAAAATTCTATTTATAAAAATACCATATTATATTAAAAGTGGCAAGCCTTACTTCTTTTCTGTAACTTGGGCTTCCGGCGCAACCTCTTCGCCTTCGGCGACCTCACCTTCCGGCTTTTCCTTCTTGATAACTTCCACGTCCTCTACGCCGCCTACCGCCGGTGCTTCGAGTTGAGCTTTAAGCTCCTCTTCTGAGATAGGCTCCTGTACTTGAGTTACAATTGCTTCGGGGTCAGTTTTGACTTCTAGTTTATTTGAAGTTGCCAAGTCTTTTACCTGAATATGGCTCTTGGGCTCGGCCAGGGAGGAAATATCTACGTCAATCTGGTGCGGCAAATCCTGTGGAAAACCTTCGACTTCGATTTCAGAAATGTTCTTAAGCAAAATACCGCCCAAAACCTTAACCGCCGGCGATTCGCCAATGAAGTTAAGTTGAATTTTGGCATGGATTTTCTGGTCTAGGCGTACCTTATAAAAATCGGCGTGTAAGAACTTATCGCTTAACGGATCGCGGACAATGTCGTGAATAATAGTGGGGTGATCCTGACCGGCAACATTGAGATAAACAACGGTAGACTCTCCCGCCTCGGCATAAACCCTCTCCAATTCCTTAACTGGAACCTGTATTGATAGCGGCTTGAAACCGTGTCCATAGACAACTGCCGGAATCAAACCCTGCCGCCTTAGCGACTTCACCTGTCTGCCGATTACATCCCTCGGCTCTACTTGTAATATGATCTTTTGCATCGTTGAAATAATGTAGCACGAATTCCAAAAAAATAATAGCCTCCGCGTGGAGGCTATCTGGAACTGCCAGCTCCTTCAGATACTAACTTTTTGATAAATTGTTTTTCCCTGAGCCAAAAAGGCTTCCAAAATTTCTGACATCTGCTTAACTTCTTCCTCCGGCAATGCCAGATCTCTAAACATGCCTTTGTAGACTCGCTCGCCAAAACTAAGCCTGATCTTGGAGCCGGCCGCATTAAATACATAATCGATCAAAAGAGATTGTCCGGCCTCTGAAAATAGATGCCGCATGCTTTCTGACTGGCCGTAAAGAATATCATAGGTAAAATCTTTGCGAAACCATTCGGGCATCTTTTCTGCCTTAACCATTTTATAAAGCGCCCAGTCAAGGAGATGACGATCATAATAAAAAGTTATATTGTTCTTTGTCTCTTCTTTTAATAGGTACAGGCAACAAAACAATAGATCCGTGCACCGACTATCCATAATCTATTCCGCTCATAAGAATTTAAAAAGCTGATCTAAGTCTACGGTTTAACTATGATTATTGCAACAATTTCACGCGATGTTAGTATTTAACTTATGGAATTTCAAATCCTCAAAAAAGATCAGGCTTCCAAGGCCAGAAAAGGTATATTGAAAACCGCCCACGGCGAAGTGCGCACTCCGTGCTTTTTGCCTATCGGCACCAAGGGCACAGTCAAATCAGTCAGACAAGATGAGCTTAGAGAGTGGGGCGCCGAGATAATACTCGCTAATACATATCATCTCTGGACACAACCAGGCGACGAACTCATAGCCCGCGCCGGAGGGCTCCACAAGTTCATAAATTGGGACGGCCCAATATTTACCGACAGTGGCGGTTTCCAAATCTTCTCGCTAGGAGAAAAACTTAATAAAAAAGAACCCCTTGTCGCTTCTGGCCACGATCGTATTTATAAGCGACAACCAGAAGAAAAGTTTCCGTTCAATGTCCGCGTTGATGAGAATGGGGTTAGCTTCCAATCTGGTTCAAGCGGTGACAAAATGAAACTTACGCCTGAAAAATCAGTAGAAATCCAGAGTAACCTCGGCAGCGACGTCTCATTAGTTTTAGATGAATTCACCGGCGATCTTGACGATTACGAAAAAGTAAAACAAACCGTTGAGCGCACAACCCGCTGGGCTAAACGTGCCAAAGAAAAATTTGAAAAACTAAAATCGGCCGGCAAGTCACTAAATCCTGGCCAGTTACAGCTTGGCATAGTCCAGGGTGCCAACTACGCCGATCTGCGGCAAAAATCTGTTCAAGAAATATCAGCCATAGGCTTTGACGGCTACTGCGTAGGCGGAGTAGCCGTAGGCGGTGAGACTCAAGAAAAAATACTTGAAGCGATTGAACTCTCTGTCCCCCATCTCGAAGAAGATAAATTCCGGCACCTTTTGGGAGTGGGCACGCCGGAAAACATCATCCAGGCGGTAGCGCGTGGCTGCGATAGTTTTGACTGTGTTATACCTACTCGCGAAGCCAGACACGGCAAAGCATACATGGCACACGATGATGGCTATACCACGCTCAATATTCTTGCCGGAGAGTTCAAAGAAGATTTATCTCCCCTCGACCCGACCTGCTCCTGCTATGGCTGCACACACCACACCCGCGCCTACCTAAACCACCTCTTCAGGTCCAGCGAAATACTTGGCATAAGATTACTCACCGAACATAACTTGAGGTTCTACTTGGGGCTTATGGAAAAGATACGGCGTGCGCTAAACGAAGAGGATTTTCAAAAAATATTAAAAAACTGCAAGAATAGGAATTAAAAAATACGATACCACCGGAAGGTGGTATCGTATTTTTTAATCACGCTAAGGAGTAAGTCTATGGATTAGCAGCTGTTGTCGGCGTAGCCGTCGGAGTGGCGGTTGGGGTTGCTGTCGGTGATGGGCTCGGCGATGGCTTAATCTGCTTACACGCGTCTTTGGCTATTTTGAATGCGCTCTTTACCGTCTTCACTGCGGCATTGTGCGCTACTTTTGCGGCCTTGCGGGCGTCTTTACCGGGGCGACCCTTGTTTATCTTTTTAGCTGCATCGTATACTTTGTCGGCATCTTTCTTCGCTTTTATATAAGCGTCCTTTGCCGCGACCTGACAGGCAGCTCTGAGATTCTTGGGGCTCATACTAACCGAAGAAGTCGGACTGACCGTAACTGACGGCGTTGCAGTCGGCGTAGCCGTCGGAGTGGCGGTTGGGGTTGCTGTCGGTGATGGGCTCGGCGATGGCTTAATCTGCTTACACGCGTCTTTGGCTATTTTGAATGCGCTCTTTACCGTCTTCACTGCGGCATTGTGCGCTACTTTTGCGGCCTTGCGGGCGTCTTTACCGGGGCGACCCTTGTTTATCTTTTTAGCTGCATCGTATACTTTGTCGGCATCTTTCTTCGCTTTTATATAAGCGTCCTTTGCCGCGACCTGACAGGCAGCTCTGAGATTCTTGGGGCTCATACTAACCGAAGGAGTCGGGCTGACCGTAACTGACGGCGTTGCCGTCGGCGTAACCGATCCTGTTGGAGTAGCTGTAGGAAATACCGATGCAGTCGGTGTAGCTGTCGGCGAGCTCGTGATCTTCGGACCGCCAAAATGCCAAATCCGATGATGGGCCTGAGCCGGAAAGGCCACCAAAACAAACGCTGTTACTATGCCTAGAGATATTAATTTTTTCATTATATTAAATTTTACTTAATTAGTTATAATTTAACTTGAAATTAGCCGTTTTGTAGCTAATTTGTGATAATTTACGACCATTGTTATTGTAGCAGAGTTCACATCTCCGGTCAAACTATTTTCAACGCTGCCTAAAGTATTGAAAATTGTGGATAAATTAGTTTTGAATAGAAAAAATAAAAGACTATAATTTCTTCTTATTACTTGATGAAATTAGCAGTTTCGTCCAACTATTGCGTTTTGTTGGGAATTATTGTATAATTAAAACAATATCCAATTAGGCCTGATTAATAAAGACGGGCCCGCCAAAAACCATTAGTTTTGGGCGGGATTTGCTTATTAATCAGACATTCAATGAATCTCTTTAATGTTTCCCGCTACTTAGGTCGAAAGCCCAAATTTTTTGTTGGCTTTTTTATTTTTGTATTCGTAGCCACGATGACTATACAGCCACTAGTTTTCACGGCATTGGCAGCCACTTCGGTTTCGATTACCAGTCCATTACCTGACGCTGATTGTCAGGGAGGAGAGGTAACGGTTACTGGTACGGCAACCGCGACTGCTCCGCAAGGCCAACTCAACCAGTATCACGTACAGATTGATTGGGGTGACGGAAATACTAATGACGAGACCGAGGTAAGCTCATTTAGCATTAGCCAAAATCCCGACCACGGCACGCAGACCAGATCTTTTACCGGAGCTCATACCTATGGTGCAAATAGTTCTTACACCATCAAAGCCCGCATCTATCACGAAACAGTTCCGGGCCAAGACAATCAGGCAGATGATGTCGCCTCCGTAGTAGTATGCGTTGTGGTTACTAATAATCCTCCGACTGCAAATGATGACGCCTATTCGACAAATGAAGATGTCACTCTAGCCGTGTTGGCCGCTGACGGTGTTTTAGACAACGACACCGATGTCGACAGCGATCCACTAACCGCTTCATTGGTAACAACCACCTCCAACGGAACTCTTTCGCTCAATGCTGACGGAAGTTTTACATATACTCCTAACGCTGGCTTTGAGGGTTCCGACTCCTTCACTTATACAGCAAATGATGGAGAAGATGACAGTAATGCCGCAACGGTAACTATTACTGTAAATCATGTTAATCATGCTCCTGTTGCAAACGAGGACTCTTATACAACTGACGAGGATATTCCGCTCACCGTCCCAGCATCTGGTGTGCTCGGAAATGACAGTGATCCTGACTTAGATGCTATAACAGCAGTTGTTGGTACTGGCCCTTCGAATGGAACTCTTGTCTTGGATCCTGATGGCGGTTTTACTTACACTCCCAGTGCCAATTTTAATGGCACGGATTCATTTACTTATGCTGCCTATGATGGAGGTTTGAATAGTAATGTCGTAACTGTTACTATCAACGCCAGCGCGGTCAATGACGCTCCGATTGCCAACGATGACTCATATTCGACCGATGAGGATGTTGTACTTATTGTTTCTGCTCCCGGCATTCTCGGAAATGATACAGACGTAGAAGGCGACTTATTGTCCGCCATTCTTGCTAACGGCCCTTCAAGCGGAACGTTGAACTTAAATTCCGACGGAAGTTTTGATTACACTCCAAATGCTGATTTCAACGGCACCGACTCCTTCACCTATACAGCAAATGACGGTGACGAAGACAGCAATATAGCAACAGTAACTCTTACGGTCAGTAATACAAACGATACGCCGGTAGCAAACGCAGATGAATACTCTATCAACGAAGACATGGCCCTCATAGTTGACGCCCCGGGAGTTCTTAACAACGATTCAGACACCGACGGAGATTCTCTTACTGTTACTCTGGTTGATGATGTGGCAAATGGAATTTTAACTTTCAATGGTGATGGTGGTTTCATTTACGTTCCTAATCAAAACTTCAATGGCACTGACTCATTTACCTACACGGCCAGTGACGGAAGTGTGGATAGCGGAGAGGCCGTAGTTACACTAACGGTGGATCCGGCTAATGACGCCCCGATTGCTGTTGGTGATTCTTATAATACAAATGAAGATACGGGGCTTGAGGTTCTTGCTTCGGGGGTTCTTCTTAATGATTCGGATATTGATGGTGATTCGCTTGAGGCCATTTTAGTTGACGACGTTACCCATGGTAACTTGACCCTAAACGATGACGGCAGCTTCACCTATATGCCAGAGGTAGACTTTAATGGTGTCGATCAATTTACATACAAAGCTAACGATGGAGACGAAAACAGCAACACTGTTACTGTTGAAATAAATATCGGCTCAGTACCTGATTCTCAGTGCGACGATGGAGAGGATAATGATGGCGACGAGAATGTTGATTTCGGCGAAGATACCGGCTGCACGGGTCCTCACGATGATTGGGAAGAAGAAGATCCGCCAGTTTCCACATTTGATAGCTCAAGAAATCATGAAGTAATAACCACTGAATTAGCTTCGTTGTCATTAAACGGTTCTTCTGTTGATGACGAGTCCGGCTTCGGAAGTGCTGTTATGCACGTTTATCAAGTAGCGAATGAGGTAACGATGTTGGGTGAAGGTTTCTTGGGTCAGCCGAACGATGAGGAGGTTTCGCCTTTCGAAGCCATGACTTGTTCACCACTTCCACAGGGAGCGATTGAGACTGAGCTAGTACAGTTAAATCTAGTAAGTGTAAATCCTCTGACATCTAACTGGAATCATGACTGGACTCCGACCAAGGGCATCTATTGCGCAATAGTTAACGCTACCGATGCCGCTAGCAACGTCGAACATACTGGTATCACGGGGCCGTTTGCATATAATCCTACTCCACCCCCAACTTCTACCCCGACCCCAACACCAACTCCGACACTTACCCCGACACCAACTCCTACCCCAAGCCAGACCCCAACCGATAATGGCGGTGGCGGTGGAGGCGGCCCACAAGGCGAGTTCATAAACGGCCCTGGCGCCAGCACTCCATCAGTTGCGGGTGCATCAATAGTCGCTCCACCTCAAGTTGCAGGTGCCATGACCGTCCTTCCAGAAACCGGCGCCTCTGCTGGAGACAGAATGCTTCTCTCTCTATTTGCAGCACTATTCGCCACTGGAGCACTTATGCTGCTAGCCGGCTACGAAATGTTGCCTCGCAAATTACTCAGCAAAATCCGATAAAAGATGCCGATTTAAATAAGAGGGGCTTGCGCCCCTCTTATTTAAAGTAAAAAATCAAAAGTTTATTCTAACAACATATGTTGTTAGAATAAAGAATTTAAAATCATGGAATTCAAAATAGAAAAACTATACTCCGACACCAACAGAGTCTACAAAATACTAGGCCTGATTTTGATTGTGCTAGGCATCGCCGGTGCCACTTATCCGTTCTGGGGTGGTAATATAATACACGAACCAAACATACTGGAACAGCTTGGCCAAAGCGAAATTAACGCCCAGAGCATTACTCCGAGGCTTCTTCCCGCTGAGGGCACATCACCCAAGCCGGTCGTACCCATTTATAACAATCGTCTAATCATAGTCAGCGCTGGCGTTGATATGCCACTTTTCTTGAGCGCCAGCGATAAGGCGCTTCTCAAGGGCGGCTGGATGTATTCCGACAACTCAACGCCGGACAATGGCGGTAATACCGTTATTTTCGGGCATCGTTGGCTATATAAACCTCCGGTCAAAAACACATTTTATAATCTTGATAAGACAAAAGTTGGAGACAAGTTCAGTATCAATTGGAATGGCACAATTTATAACTATTGGGTCAGTGAAGTTAAAATAGTAACGCCGAGCGAAGTCTCCGTGCTGAATCCCACCGATTCCCCACAAGTTACACTCATAACCTGCACGCCGCTCTTCTCTACTAAATATCGGCTAGTGGTTATAGGCAAACCGCTCTAAATCATCCACCAGCTTGACAATAGTTTCATAATTTGATATAATATATACACTATGATAAATCTTCTTTATCCAAAATTTGACCCCGAAAAAAGCTCTATTGGCCTAGGCAATATTAATTTTTTGCGATCAAAAGCCACCCTAAAAAATCTAGGGCGCAAAAGGGACATGAATTTATTGTTCCCGGCCTCATTTTCAATAAATTTTTCTTCTGCATATAAAAATAAATTCCTGGTAGCGATTTTTATATTTACCTTTACCGTCTCTATGACCTTGCCTTCTTTGGGCGCGCTAGCAATAACGCCAAGCCCAACCTCTGCCCCAAACCCGATCCTTCAAAACTCTTGCGGCCTAGACGTAGCTTTGGTTATTGATAATTCCGGAAGTATTAATAGCACCGAGCTCAACCAAATGAAAGCCGCATTTAAAGGCTTTGTTGATACGCTGCTTCCTTTAACACCGACCGAATTTTCAATAACTGCCTTCAACACTGTCGCAACTAAACTTCAAGACTTTTCTAACAATACCGATACCCTTAAGAGCGCGATAGATAACGTCCCCTTAAGTCATAACCTGACTAACTGGGAAGATGCGCTAATTAAGGCAGATGATACTTTTGACCCCAGGCCGACTGTTCCTAATTTAATAGTTTTTGCATCTGACGGCGAACCTACTGTAAGCAATGAAACCTCAAATAGCAGCGGCAATACCCTAGCTTACTTGCAGGATGCCCTGCCAATCGCTAATGCCATCAAATCTTCGGGAACAAGAATCGTAACTCTTGGAATAGGCATCGACGCAGCCAACGAACAGAATATGAAGTACATTTCAAGCGATGATGCCTACTACAGCGCTACTAATTTCAGCGAGCTATCTAATACTTTGAACCAAGTAGTAACCGACCTTTGCGGCGGTAAGATTTTGATACAAAAACAGATTGATACTAATGGAGACGGCATAGCCGACATAACTGCTGGCAACGTCCCCGATCCATTGCTTGCCGGCTACACTTTTGATGTAAGCGGAACGCCTTCAAATCCTGGTCCTCAAATAACCATCGACACAGGTTCTTTGGAATTGAGCAATATATTGAACGGCACCTATTCTGTTTCTGAAACTAACATCCCTCAAAATTCCAATTTATCTTCTGTCGTTTGTATGAATGGTAACCAACTGGTTGGAACCGTTAATTTAGGCAACGAAACTGTATCTGGTCTCACTATGGGCACTGACGATACGATCGTTTGTACTTTTTTAAACGCTAATATTGCGCCTACGCCCACTCCCGCACCGACCCTGACGCCTACTCCAACCCCAACTCCAGAACCTACATCTACTCCGACTCCTGAGCCCACACCGACTCCAACACCGGAGCCTACTCCAACCCCAACTCCAGAACCTACACCTACCACTACACCAACTCCCGCACCCACAGAAACACCGACCCCGTCTCCAAGCCCGACTCCTACTCCTACACCCACACCCACCTCTACCCCAACTGACAATGGCAGTGGCGGAGGCGGCGGCAGCGGCCCACAGGGCGAGTTCATAAACGGACCGCTAGCCAACCCACCGCAAGTGCTTGGCGCAGCGGCAAGCCCTACTCCGCTCCCTAAAGTTCTGGGAGCTGCAATAAAGACGCTACCGGACACCGGGGCTTCTATGATTGATAGATTACTGATGTCCATTTTTTTATCGGTATTCGTAACCGGAGCTATAATGGTACTGATGGGATACGAAAAATTGTCTACGCCGATTCTCAGAAAAATCTAGAAAAGCCTGAAAACAAAACCCCCGATATATATCGGGGGTTTTGTTTTCTCTATTTTTTCTTTTTACTCCAAACGTAAGTATATAAAATATCCAGCATCGCCAAAGTATTAATCAGCAGTAACGCTACGAACCAGCACCTGTCTCGATTTTGGGCCGCTTTCCAGAGAGCTACGCCCTTCCATGGCAAGCTCCATGCCACAGCAATAACAGTAAACCAGAAAAAGACATTGGGAAACTGGCCCTGGGCAAATATAAATTTATCCATTCTTTAATTATACCAAACCTGCTCTAGAGTTTAAAACTAAACTTGCAAAAAATCGTTTTTTTATCATACTTTTTACAGTACCTTGTCAACGATTGGCAATCGTCCAGGAGCGTGCTTAAATGACTCACAAGATGCAACTTCTCCGATACGGATACAGACAAACACATGACTGGACTTGCGGCCCGGCTGTAGCCAGGCTTTTACTATGTTCTTTTCAAATAGAGATGGGCATTGATGAA
>MGJI01000017.1:0-357 GCA_001794195.1 Candidatus Yanofskybacteria bacterium RIFCSPHIGHO2_01_FULL_44_17
GTCCTTGTAGGTCCCGTTCATCGCCGTCATGCGTCCATCGTAGACCGTGATGTCCGCCTGCTTCTTCTCGAGCTGGGCGGCGGCGTCCTTGAACCACTCGTACTTTTCGAGCATCGCGCGAGGTCCGAACTCTTCCTGCGTGACCCTCGCCGCCTCACCGAACCAGCCGAGGCCGTATCCGATGACCGAGACGAAGATGCCGAGCACGAAGACCGCGAGAATGACCTTGACGGCAATCGCCATCGGGCCACGCTCTGCGGCTTTCTCGTAGTCCTGCCATGTCTGCTTCATGTCTTTTCTCCTTTTCAATGTGCAAGTTCTCTATGACACCGTGCCACAGAGGCATCAAGCACTGGG